>DATHCB010000150.1:0-23877 GCA_035319765.1 Bathyarchaeia archaeon | reverse complement strand
AAACACATCCAAATTTAAGATTACTTACGACGGAGAAACCTATTACTTCTGTAGTCTGAATTGCAAGAAGAAATTCAAACGCCACGCAGGCAAATTTATAAAGTGACACGGAAATAGACCTTTGTCAGTTCGCATATCACTCTTGACTGCGATTTTTTTTTGAGATTGCTTTCGTCTTCTTACAAGCTTGAGAGCGCGCGCGCTCTGGCACTTTACTTATACTTATCACCATGCATGATCTTCTGCAAGATCCTTCGTTCCTCAATTGAGTTGGAGGCGAATGGGAACAGAGATGTTCAAATAGCTGATTTTCAAGACATAACGCACGTACGACCATGAGAAGGGCAAGAATTGGCAATGGCACAAAACAAATCACCCGGGCTTGTAGTTTTCGACGTTGAGGGCGTGCTTTTGCCTAAAAAGAGATACTTGTTCTTCGAAGTAGGCAGAAATCTGAAGTTCCGCGAATTCTTAAGGATTATTTTTTACGGATTCCTTTACGAACTCGGTTTGGTTTCACTAAAGTCGGCGTTTACACAGGTGTTTAAGACCTTTAAAGGCATTCGTGTAGACGAACTTTTGCGAATTTTCAAACAAGTTCCGTTAATGTCAGGCTGTGAGGAAGTCTTCGAAGAACTGAGAAACGAAGGCTGGAAAACCGCGTTAATAAGTTCAGGATTGCCAATTATTGTTGTCCACGACCTGGCAAACAGGCTTAAGGCGGACTATGCTTACGGTTTCGAATTAGGAGTGAAAGATGGCTTAGTGACAGGCGAAATTGGAGGCGACGTTATAGAGCATAATGGTAAGCTTCGTGTTTTAAAAAAGATCCTGGAGACAGAAAAACTAGCGCCCAAAGACTGCGTCGTAGTCGCTGACGACCGAAACAACATGTCCATATTTCTTCCAGGAATGCTGAAGATAGGTTACGACGCTGACTTCGCGATCCGCGTCAAGTCGGACATAGTAGTTAACGGGAAATTGCATGAAATTCTCGCCCCGATACAGGGCAAACCGAAAGAGAGGGAAGCTTTGAACTTGAATGAGATCCTTCGAGAAACCATTCACGCCAGCGGCTTTTCTGTTCCGATTGTCTGTATCTATCTCGGCCTACCAATCATAGCCTTGGCCATTTTGATTATCATGCTTTTGTACCTGATGTCCGAGTTGGCAAGGATGGAAAGAAAGAAATTGTCAATTCTCTCTTCCATAACTCTTAGCGCCGCGACGCAATACGAGCTTTACGAATTCGCAACCGCTCCAATATTTTTCGCTCTGGGAATCCTGCTAACGCTAATACTTTTTCCATTTGCAGCAAGCAGTGCCGCAATCGCGATTTTTGCACTTGGAGATAGTACAGCCTCCATCTTCGGAAGGATCTATGGCAGAGACATACTGCCGTTTAATAAGGGGAAAACCTTAGAAGGTTCAGTTTTTGGCTTTGTTTTCGCTTTCCTAGCTGGCTCAGTCTTTACAGTTCCCTTGAAATCTTTAATAGGAGCATTAATTGCCATGACGGTAGAAAGTCTACCACTGCCAGTGAATGACAATTTTATTACGCCGTTAATCACCGGCGCGGCACTAACTCTTATGTTATAAAAAGCGTTTCATGCGGCATTTTCGACCAGTCTGCAAATTGTGCCTTGAAATTGCTTCTTAACATGGTTAAAAGTTAAATACTAAATACTCACACACCATACGCTTTGTAAAGGGAAAAAAAATGAAAAAGCCAATCTTCGTCTTAATAGCTTTTCTCTTAGTGGCAGCAGCATTAATGCCTGTACATGGTGATATACCTACCAGAACATGGCTTGGAACGGCAAACAATGGCACTGTAGATCCGTATTATGATCAAAGCGTTCCTGTTTTTGCTTACCAAGAGGGAACGACTGCGGTCCTGGCAGTCACTGTCAGCAACACCAATGCAACTTCAGTGAAGGGATTCAACGTGACGGGTGTCTCCGTGTCTTTCGATTGGGGCACAACGTACACGTCAACACAAGTCAGTGCAACTAGTCCGATTACCTTGCCGTTTGGACAGTCCCTAGTATTCTTCATTAATTTCACGGTTCCGAACGTCTCTAATCTATATAGGCATTCATACACTATAACCGCGACCTACAAATTTGAGAACTCCTCAGGCTTCCTCCTTTCAGGTACGTACATGAATTCGACATACCATGACTTCGTAGTCTATTCAGCAGATCAGGCAGCCGCCAGGAATTTGTTGAACAGTATCGATACGTTGCTAGGAGCACCGGTCGCGTTTCAAAGTGCCGAAGCAAAATTCCTCATAGACATGGCTCTGAACGAGACTAGCAGTGGCAACACATACTATCGAGAGGGCAATTTCACTCTTGCAAAGCAAAGCTACACAGACGCCTTGAACGATATCAACACTGCATGGAGTACTGAACAGAGTTTTCAAACGATGAATCAATCACTGCAGACTGAACAGATACAGGCTACCATTGCACAGATGAACGCATTCGCCAGCTTCTTGAATGGATTTTCAACGCTGTGGGTGCTCTTAGGCATCGGCTGGGTGCTTTTAGGCATCGGTTACATAATAAAGTGGATTCGTACAAGGCGACCAGAAGTTCCTGCCCCCGCTGCTGTCCCAGCATAACATCCCTTTTCTTTTCTCTATCCCTTAAGAGACTTTCTGGCGAAAGTGATGTAACCAGTGTGAGCTGTCATCAAAGTCTCTGGCCTTGTTTTTCCTCGCTCCGTTTGCATTGCGCGAAGAAGAGTCTCGATTGTCTCGATATCTACAAATGCGTTTTCTCTCAAGGCTTCTACTGTCTTTACGACTTGGTCTATAGTCGGGCTGAAAGATACTATCATGCCGCTCCCTTTCAAGGCTGAGTATGCATGCAGCACGACGAGCCAAGGTGTGGCTAGATCGAGAACAACCGCGTCAACGTCAGTTTCAGCTATGCCTTGCGTGATATCTTCATTCTTGACCTCGACGAACCTTGTCACCGATGCTTTTTCCAAATTCTTCAATGCCGTCTGAATGAATTCTTCCCTTATTTCATAACTGTAAACCTTTCCCGTGGGTTTCACGTAATGCGCCAATGCTGTTGTTAGCGCACCTGCCCCTGTACCGGCCTCTACAACTTTGCTGCCTGGTCCAATTCCGCTGAACATGACTATTAGGGCGATATCTTTCGGGTAAATTATTTGAGTCCTTCGTTGAGCCTTAAAAATGAGGTCTTTAAGGGAAGGTCGAAGCACCACGAATTCTACTCCCAAATTGCTTGCAGTTCTTGTACCATATTCCTTGCCAATTAAGGAGTCATAAGGCACAAAGCCTTTGTGCGTGTGCAGGCTTTTGCCCCTCTCGGCTTTGACCAGATATGTACGTCTCTGGTTTAGGTATAATAGAACACTATCTCCGTCCCATATTTTTTTCTTCACGGTCTCTCACTATGGCGTATACTTGAACGGATGCTTGCTCCGGTTCCTGTTCTTTATGATTTCCTCTATTGTAGGGCGTCCTTCGATGGCTCTGCGGATCGCGTGGCGCATAGCCTTATAGTTGTTAATGTAGACTCTTTGGCGATCTACTGCCGCGGGATGGACGAAAACATTGGCGATAATGATCAACGTCTCTGCTGCTGCTCTCGGTATGGTGCCGTCTGCTATGCTATCTACCACGGCTTTGGCTACCGCTGTCTGTGCGGGTCCGTATACCATGCTCGCCTGCCGCATGCCTTTTATCGTAACAGTAGGAACAATGAGGGTTTCAGGCTTTACTTTCAAATTTGGCTCCAGAATTGCTTCGAGGGGTTCATGTCCGACGGTCGGTGTTGCTCGTGCTTTTGCGTATGCTTCAGCAAGTGGGCCCGTTTTCGTGCCGATCATTATGCTTATGTGTGCGGCTTCGACGCCAGTGCCTGCAAGTGCTTCGGCTGTTTTCAGTTTGAAGTCGTGTATGGTTTCTGGTGTGATGTCTATGGCGCGGAATTGTTCCTCTATGGCTTTTTCTTCGATTTCAAATTTGACCATTTTGGGCTGTATCTTGCCTATCTTTTCTAGGTCCAAACGCAGTTCTTCTCGTTCCTCATACGTAAGTTCTCCACCTACGGTAAGTGGTGATCGTACCGGTCCAACTTTGATGCCCGTTAGATTAAGCGCTTCCTTTGTGCCGACCGGACCGCTTTTGGCTATTATACGAGCGATTTTCTGTACTCGATATTGCAGTTCACGGGCTTGCTGTAATTCGTTCTGTTGGATATGTTTGTAAATCTTTACCCATACATCTGGAATAAAGTTGGCGCTGGCTAAAATGGCGCCTGATGCTCCCGCGGCAAGTGCGGCAACGACGACTTCGTCGTGTCCGCACATAACATTGATTTTGTCCCTTACTTTTTCAAGTACTGCGAGCATGAAGCTTAATTGACCACTGCTGTCTTTCACGCCAACTATGTTTGGGATTTGGGCCAGATCTTCCACCATCTGCCATGGCAGCGACAAGCCAGTGCACTGGGGTATGTTGTAGAGAATTATTGGCAGTTCGACTTTCGAAGCGATCATATCATAGTATTCATATATTCCCCGGTCAGTCGGTTTGAGGTAATAGGGAGTAACTATTAAGGCCGCATCGGCCCCAGCATCTCTAGCGTATACTGTCATCTCAAACGCTTGATCTGTGCTTGAAGCGCCTGTGCCTGCTACCACGGGGACTCGATGATTGACTTCGCTGATGACTATGTCGATTACATGCTTTTTCTCATCGATGCTCATATTCGTGAATTCGCCAGTCGTGCCACAGGGCACAACTCCGTTCACGCCGAGTTCTATGCAGTGGTTCACGAGCTTGCGTAACTCTTCTTCCTCCACATCTTTGCCGTCTTCAGTGAATGGGGTAACTAAAGCAGGCAGAATTCCGCTTGGTTTATACATCAGATACTTCTCCTACTCATATGCCGTGCTAGTTGCTTTCTAAGGCTCTCTATTAAGGCCTTTCATCAAGTAAGCGCGATTGAAAAGGAAGTGTGGCTGCGACGGAACTCCGATAAAGTTCAGATGGACATGCTCTCGGTGCAAAAGCGTTCCGATGGCTGAAGCTGGCTCTCCATAAGATCAGGACCCCTATCAACGATATGATGTGAATTCAAAATGCCTCTATTTTGCCGAGAGCCTCGTAGCAAAAAGTTTTATGATCACAAAACCAAATGACTGGCGTCCGACCAAATTTATGGAGACTCGCGCATTGCTTGATGCCAGAGAAAAATTACGAATAAACGAAGAAAAACTGAAGGAAGTAAATGAGTTTTTTCTAGAAAAGGACAACCTACTCACGAACAACCTGCTAGAAATTATCGACAAGCACGGTGGAGTGGAAGAAATCAACCGTAAAGCACGTGACGCAGGTAAACTCGAAAACCTTGTGAACATGCTTAAGACGAAAAGATCCACGTTTGCCAACGACTTAGATTGGCTCGTAAAGCAAGGCGACAAGAACGCCTTCGTAAGCATTCCAGAGTATCGACAAAGAATTTTAGGTAAGAAAGCCAACACGAAACGCTACGATGAATCCTTCGCTATAACGCTCGAGATTAGTGCCTTCAACTTTTTTCCATGGTTAATCGAAGAAGCTAGGAAATCAATCGCAAATAAAGAACTCATGCCTGCACGATATGTTCGGGTTCGAAGCATGAAGGAACAGGTTGACGATGACGATATAATAGCCACACAGGCAGCCATGCAGATCATAGGCGCCTCTTTCGTGGAGACCCTAGATACAAAAGGCACGATGTCAGGCCTAGATGGCGCTCCTATAAATGTCCATTTAGGGGGACCTGACACGATAACTGGATATTTCGGTGGTGTCGGCATGCCAAACGACTATGCCCTGAAGTGGGTCGAAGAGTATCTGCATTACTACACAACATACGGCATACGCCAAGTCCTCAACACAAACACAGGAAGCGTACTCTTGGGCTACTTGATGCACAAACTCGGCATAGATATCGAATTCAAAATCAGCGTTTTCCTTGGCACTGACAACCCATACAGCATACTATGGACACTTTTGACGGCTGAACTCTTAAGTCGACCAGACGGGACCACACCGCTCATAGGCTTTAACCTCTCAAATAGCGTCAACAACCAAACCATCGAACTGGCTGCACAAATCCGCAAAACATGGGACTTCGAAGACATAATCCGCATAGAGCACCACATCACGGAAGCCTACAAAAGCATAGTCCGCCAACCCTACAACCGACAAACAGAACTCTTAGCCTTAGCGGACCACGTCAAAAACATCAGCGCCAAACACGAAGGCGGACTGCCAGACACTGAACGCACTCGCGACCATCCATCTGACATACTTGATTACTTCGTGCCTAAAAAAGACATAATCGAAAAAGGCTTAATGCCCAGTATGCTCCAAAACTACCTCGACAAACACGATGCACTAAATCAAACCGCAAGAATGCTCACACAGAAAGGCTTGACATTCATAGCGGCACGAAATCTTCACAAAATGCCCTAATGCCCTAACATCTTAGTGAACGAATGAACCGCAAATACATATAACCGAAATACGCCACGGAAAAGCAACTTAGCAACAATTCCGTAGATAAAATAGAACTATTATTTTCAACCGCAAAAAAGTATCCCTTTTGCCCTATGTCAAAAAAGACCAACGCTTGCAACACGACAGCGCCAGCCAGGCAGCTAAGCCCAAAACCGTGAAAAACTTGCAGCATGCGACGCCCTAATCTAATTCTGAGCATATAGTTTTCAAGAATTTCGTTTTCGAAAAGTCGAATTAACTCTTATGTAGCATCAGGTCGAATGGCGCATCATGATTATTTTTCCATATTCATAAATCACGTTCAAGTGCGCCTGCCTTTAAAGTTCATCTTGCTTGTCAATATTTCTGCATATATTAGAAATGGCAATAATAACCTGTGGTGGCGTGAATATGGCGAAAACCTTCGTGTATTGTGCAGACCAAGCTTTCTTCACGATTTCTGTTTTTCCACCACCTCTTAGGTAGCCTTTGACGAAGTCCTTTGCGATTCGTTCTGCGGCTTTTGTGTTGCCTATCGGTGGTACGTAATGACCGGAGTAGTAGAGGAACTCCGCTATATCCCATGGCTTATTTTCGTCTCTGGTTGCCTGTTCCAGGTCAAGGAAAGCGATGTCTTCATCCAGCGTGATGATAATGTTCTCAGGTTTAGAATCGCCTAGAACGACGCCTAATGAGTGTGCTTTGGCGATTTTTTCGCCCACTTTTTGAATTAATTCGAGTTCTTTTTCGGCTTTTCCATGGGAAGAAACCATTTGTTTGATGATTTCTGTCATATCGGTTCCCTCGATGTACTCTTTGAAAATCAACCGCTGTCGCGGACTAATGTGTAGAATCTTAGGGACAGTAAAGCCTCGGCTGCTCAGAAACTGATTAATTGCATATTCCCTTTCCAGTCTTGCTTTGCCTAGTACAGCGAAGGACCGTGTTCCTATTGACCATAAAGCGAGGGGAAACCACTTGAAAGCGAACCAATCTTCAAACTTCTTGACAACAAAGCTCTGTGGTTCTCCGTTTTTGTCGAGAGTGACCAGATAAACTGTGTTCAGAACTCCACCTAATGGTTCTATTTTTGTAATCTTCCCGTTTGGCAAATGGTTTTGCACAAAATCTTCAATGCTGGTGGTATCTGAAAGTGGGACGAGCCCCCCTGGTGTTGGGACCAGCAGATACTTCTGTGAGGTATCTAGTTGGAACGTCAGTTTCTCTTCGGCTGTTTGCGCGTCCGTCTTGCGGAAGAGTTCTTGGTCTTCAATTATTGGCTGAATAACTCCGGGCAACGCCCTGAGCGCATGTGTTAATACTCCTCTCTGCACAGTTCGAAACAGGGCGCGGATCCGAATTCGTCGCTTTTTTACGTCGTCAATAAAGACCTCTTTCACTTTCACCTGCCCGTTAGTGAACTCTATCCACCCTTCTTTCGATAGGCAATCGAGCGCTTCTAAATACCCCTGCATCATCAGATCCGTGTTGTGCTTCCTCAAATCATTTCTCAGTGTGTTAAGAAAGCTGTAGCTCATCAATGGGAATAAACGGGCTTTTCGCTTCATATCTTCGTACAGGAAGTACTTTGGCTTTATCACAACCTCATGCGACATTTCTGGGTATTCAAGCACAAGGTTTTCCAACAGCTCCCAAACTATTCTTTTCTTCAGTCTTAATTCCTGCTGCCGCAAATATTCTGGGTTGAGTAACGGTCTGTATGGAAGCATGAGTTTTTCAGCGACGAATTCACCTAGGATTGCTTGTTCAACGTCCATTTCGAAAAGTCCGCTGTCGACCATGAGGAAAAATATATTCAAGTCATTCAGAAGTCTTGGATAAACCATGAGCCTCGAAGGGTAGGGACGGACAATTTCTAGAACATGCAATGCACTCTTTGCGACCCCGTAACCGCTGATTCTGGCGCCAAATACGCAGGCACCGATTATTTCTCGGGACCCTGCTATTTGCCTACAAAAAGCTAGTAATTCTTCCGTTTGGGGTTCAATGAAAGCTCGGTTTGCCATCAGTTTCATTCCGTCTAAAGTGTCCGCTTGATATGTTATGCTTAACACTAATTATTGTGTTCTTTATAAGTATCCGATCTACGGAAGAATTTAAATGTGAATCGGAACCTAGTATGCTAAAAGGCGCATGCAGGTGCAAGGATCGTCTGAAGCTAGGAAGATCACTGATGGGTTCTTATTGTCAGTAGTTGCTGGGGTTCTAGTGCTGGCAAATAGTATCGCCTGGTTTATTATAGTCAGCAACTTTTATATTATCGCTGGAACGTTAGGGACCGGAGACCCCGCGTCGACCGCGATACTCACTCTACCATTTATCATTCTCGGCAGCGTGGGAATCCTTTTTGCAATTGGAATATTGATTGGTGCCGTATTCATTTACTTGTATGGAAACAAATCGACTGGTGGAAAAATAGTAATAGCCTTCTCTATACTCAGCATCGCCATTGGAGGCGGGCTAATAATAGGAATGATAATCGGAATAGTCGGCGGCGCCTACGGCATACAAAAGAAGTGAAGCTTCGCTCCGGCTTTTCAGAAGTGTCTAGGCCGTAGAAATGCCTTAAATGCTTCAAGATTCTAATAGAGCTTAAAAAGGAGGAATAAGTTGGAAAGTTCGGCGCAAGCTTCTGCACCGAGTCCAGCACCAAAAAGAGCGACTGCAGGCTTCGTAGTATCTTTGGTCGCCGGCATCCTTATTCTGTTGGATGGAATTTTTCTAGCTGTGTCCGGGGACTTCTTGAGTTCCCTCGGATATGGTTCATTTGCTGGGGCGGTCACAGTTCTTGGCAGTATCACAGTGTTATTTGCGATAATAGTCTTTGTTGGAGCATGGCTGATTCACACTCTTGGACGAGAAGTGGCGGGCGGCATAATCGTTTTGATCTTTTCATTAATCAGCATAGTCACGGGTGATGGCTTCGTAATAGGATTGATACTCGGAATAATCGGCGGTGCCATCGGTCTGGCAAAGAAGTAGCTAGATATGCTACTCTCTCTTACGTTCTCTCTTTCCACTTTTTCCGTCAACTACTTTGGCATATAGCCTTAGTGCCTTCAACGCTTTTGCGGCTTTTTCTGGTAGATTATACATTGGTATATTGCTTTTTTCTAATACCTTATGCACAAGGTTGAAGTCATCCCCTCCAGCGGGTACATCGACTATAGGTTTATGATAGCGCTCTTTTGAAGCGTTTACTATCACCAATGCATCTTCTGGTTCGAAAAACGTAGACTTCAACATGTTGATCACTAAGGCTCCGTCCACGTTAGGGTCTGAAAGAACATGACGGAGTACCGTGGCATATCGTTCTTTTCTTGCATCTGCAATTATATCAATGGGGTTTGAAGCATCAATGCCTTGATATCGCGCTTCTATTGACCTCTTTGTCGTTTCTGAAAGCCGTGCGAGTTTTAGTCCATTTCTTGCTACTGCGTCTGCTGCTAGTATAGCAGGTCCGCCTACGTTGCTCACGATGGCCACGTTATCACCTTTCAGTGGCGGTTGTTTTGAAAGTGCTATCGCCGCGTCTAATAATTCTTCGATGTTCGCCGTCCGAATAATCCCTGCCTTTTTGAGGGCTGCATCAAAGACTTCATCTGTGCCTGCGATGGAGGAAGTATGCGACAATGCTCTTCGAACCGCTTCTTGCGTTATGCCACCTTTCAAGGCGAGGATCGGTTTGGTTTTGACAATCCTTTTTGCAGTTTTTATGAAGTCGCGTCCGTTTTCTATGCCTTCTATGTAGAGGCATATTACCTTTGTTTTCCGGTCTTGGCTAAAATACTCTAGTAGGTCTACGTCATTTACGTCGATCTTGTCGCCCATGAAGGCGAATTTACTTATTCCAATGCTGTAATAGCATGCCCAGTCTAGGAGACAGGCGCCGACTCCTCCGCTCTGAGAGATTACAGCGATTTTGCCTTCACTTGGCATGGTATTTTTTTCGAAAGTTGTGTTTAACCCGTTAGCTGTATTGATTACGCCCATGATAGTGTTTGGTCCCAAAATTCTTGCCCCGTAATCTCTTTTCAGCCGTACGAGTTGCTCGCGTTGATCATTCTTGAAGCCGCCTGTAATCATGATCAGGGCTTTGACCCCTGCTTTTGCGCATATCCCTGCCTGTTGAAGAGATAATTCTGGCGGCAGCATGATCACAGCGAGTTCTGGCTTCTTTTTTTCGAGTTTCGATGAGTCATTTGCATCGATATCGATTGGGATGATTTTGCCATCAAAATATTTTCTCATGTTATAGGTGACGCTCTTGAAGAGTTGCGGCGAAGTCATTCCGACTTTTTCTCTGAGATTGCCCGAGCCAATAAGCGCGACGCGTTCTGGTTCAAAGAGATATTTGACACTATTCATTAGTTTCAACCTTTAGCAGGAAGTTGAGGGAAAGAATTAGTCACATGTTAATTCTTAAATGTTTGGCGAAAATAGTCCCTCTGCACTTCGTTTTTCTTCCGTTGCCGCGCTTTTCAGCCTTAGAATTGAATCCTCGCTGGAAATCTTCGACAAAATCGATTACGTAACAGCTACCTTGCTTTTTCTATATAACATACACGATTTGGCCTTGAGGGCGTTGAACAAGTATATACTGAACAGGAAAGGCTACCTTAAAATATTCGCTCAATCTTGTTTCATACTCTTTAAAGCTGGACCTCAGTTTGGCAAAATCGGTGAAAGTCACAGACACGACCTTTAGAGATGCACATCAATCGCTAATGGCAACCAGAATGCGCACGGAAGCCATGCTCGACATAGCAGAAAAAATGGACCAAGCGGGATTCTTTTCGATAGAAATGTGGGGCGGGGCGACCTTTGATGTGTGCATAAGATTCCTGAACGAAGATCCTTGGGAAAGACTTCGCGCTTTGAGGAAAAAGATCACGAAAACGCAACTGCAGATGCTTCTTCGTGGGCAAAACATAGTGGGTTACAGAAACTATGCAGATGATGTTGTGACTAGATTCGTTGAAAAGGCGGCTCAAAATGGTATAGATGTTTTCCGAATCTTTGACGCGGTAAACGATGTCCGAAACTTGAAAACAGCCATCCAGGCAGTCAAGAAAATAAAGGCGCAAGCTCAAGGCACGATCTGTTACACGATAAGCCCGGTACATACTATCGAGCATTACCTAAGCGTAGCCAGTCAACTCGCTCAACTGGAATGCGATTCAATATGCATTAAGGACATGGCTGGTCTACTAGCTCCACAAACGGCTTTCGAACTTGTATCAGCGCTGAAAAGAGAAGTCGGCTTACCAATTCAGCTGCACTGTCACTCCACTAGCGGAATGGCTTTGATGACGTATCAAAAAGCCTGTGAAGCCGACGTGGATATCTTGGATACGTCGTTCTCTCCGTTTGCATGGGGCACTTCGCAGCCACCGGTCGAGACGCTTGTCGCAGCTCTGAATGACACTCCTTGGAGCCCGGGCTTCGATTTGGAGTTACTCGTTGAAATCGCAGAGTATTTCAGGAGTTTACGTGAGAAGTATTATGATCCCATGCGTTTGATTGATCCTGTCGCGGAACGTGTGGACACTTCGATTTTGGTTCATCAGATTCCGGGCGGGATGTTCTCGAATCTGATCTCGCAGCTTAAGGAGCAGAAGGCATCAGATAGACTAAGAGAAGTTTTAGAGGAGGTGCCTCGAGTCAGAAAAGATTTGGGTTACCCTCCACTCGTGACTCCGACTAGCCAGATCGTAGGTACACAGGCGGTCCTGAACATTGTCTCGGGCGAGCGTTACAAGATCGTGCCCAAAGAGGTTAAAGACTACGTGAAGGGATTGTACGGTAAACCACCAGCACCAATATCGGAAGAGATAAAACAGAAAATAGTCGGTGATGAAAAGGTCATAACTCAGCGACCAGCAGACTTGTTAAAGCCCGAACTCGGCAACGTTCCGGGAGAGATAAAACCACTGCTAAGAAACGAAGAAGACCTGTTGACCTATACACTGTTTCCAAAAACAGCTTTAGACTTCTTCAAGAAAAGAGAAGTCAGACAAGAAGACAAACTGAGCCAATTGAAGCTAGAGGAGAGAGAGAAACTGAGCGAAATCGCGGCGATCGCCGCTGCTTTAACGACCTATGTTAACAGCACCAACGGAGTCAAAGCGGTCATTCCAGCAAGAAAGACTGGAAAGGAGTCGCCTTGGACTCTGACTGCGCGACAAGCCCTACTGCGACAAGGTGGATACATTGACTAAATATGCGGTGAGCGTTGAAGACAAGCAATACAAGATCAGCATAACCAAGGCGAGCGATGAAAGACACTTTGTTGTCGAGGTAGATGGCAAAATGTATGACGTGGAACTCGCAGGAACCAGTACTGAGGGCGAGAAGCTATTACAGTTCAAATTGGGCGACATAGTCTACACTGCCCAAATCGACAAAAAAGGCAACCGACCCCCACTCTTGGTCAGAATTAAAGATATTCCGCTCAAGGCGGAAGTCAAGCCCGAGCTGTCCTTTTCAACAATCAAATCTGTGGAAACAACCTTACCTACCCCTATAGCTAAAAAAGCCCCTGTTGGCAAGGTCGCAATTGAGGGCGCGGTGACTGCGCCAATGACTGGAAAGATAGTCTCGGTTAAGGTTAAGAAAGGCGACGCGGTGAAGGTTGGTGAAATCCTGTGCGTTTTAGAAGCGATGAAGATGGAAAACGAAATCATCTCGACCAGACCGGGCACAGTCCAGAAAGTCAGTGTCTCCGAAGGCTCAAACGTGAACGAAGGCGACACACTAATCATATTGGAATGATTCGGAAAGGAGTTTTTGCAGATCTGGATTGTCAGAATATAGATGGCGCCTTGTATTCACCGTAAACTTCTCTCAGAGCGTCGCAAATCTCGCCAAGCGTTGCATAGGCTCTTACGGCGTTAAGAATTGGCGTCATCAGGTTTTCCTCTTTTTCCGCTTTGTTCCTCAGCTCGTTTAAGGCAGCCTCTGTTTTGTTACAATCTCTGCGTTTTTTTAAAGCTCTAAGCTGGCCGATTTGTTTCCTTTCTACTGCCTGGTTGACGCGCAGTATTTTTATAGGTACTTCTTCGGCTGTGGTGAAATCGTTGACGCCTACGATTGTTCTTTCTTTTGTTTCGATTTCACGTTGATGCTTGTAGGCGCTTTCCACGATTTCTCGTTGCATGTAGCCTTTTTCAGTTGCGGCGACGGCGCCTCCCATGTTGTCGATTCTGTCGATATATTTCATGGCGCGTTGTTCTATTTCGTTTGTTAAGGTCTCAACAAAATAAGAGCCTGCCACAGGATCTATAGTATCGGCTATTCCGCTCTCGGAGGCTAATATCTGCTGCGTACGCAAGGCTATGCGAACTGCTTCCGAACTTGGCAACGCGTAGGCTTCGTCAAAGCTGTTAGTGTGGAGTGATTGTGTGCCGCCAAGCGCTGCCGCTAACGCTTGCATGGTCACACGAATAATATTGTTCTGAGGTTGCTGGGCAGTAAGCGCCACACCGCTGGTTTGAGTGTGGAAGCGTAGCATCCAAGCATTTGGATCTTTAGCTTTGAACCTTTCACGCATTATTTTGGCCCACAATCGGCGGGCAGCGCGGAATTTGGCGACTTCCTCGAAAAGGTTGTTCGCGGCGTCGAAGAAGAAAGAGAGCCTACTTGCAAACTGATCCAAGTTTAATCCTCGATCAAGCGCTGCTTCGACGTAAGCGATGCCGTTTGCGATTGTGAAGGCAACTTCTTGAACTGCTGTGGCTCCTGCTTCTCGGATGTGGTAGCCGCTTATGCTGATGGTGTTCCACCTTGGCATGTTCTTGGCGCAGTATTCGAATATGTCTGTGACGAGTTTCATGGAGGGTTTTGGCGGGTAAATGTACATGCCTCTGGCGATATACTCTTTTAAAATGTCATTCTGAACAGTTCCGCCGATTTGTGCCTGTGGAATGCCTTGATTTTCTGCCACGGCTACGTACATGGCTAGAAGCACAGTTGCTGGCGCATTAATCGTCATGCTGGTCGTGACCTTCCCAAGTGGAATTCCGTCGAAAAGAGTTTCCATGTCCTTTAGGCTACAAACACTCACCCCGGCTTTTCCGACTTCGCCCTCTGAAAGCTTGTGGTCACAATCGTAGCCGATTTGGGTGGGAAAGTCGAAAGCGACACTTAATCCGGTCTGCCCTGCCTGAAGAAGATACTTGAAGCGCTGGTTTGTTTGCTTAGCGGTTCCGAAGCCTGCGTATTGTCGCATCGTCCATAGACGAGCGCGGTACATAGTCGGATATACGCCGCGTACGTAGGGATATTCTCCAGGAAAACCGGCATCACGGACGTAGTCATATTCCCTTAGATCCAGTGGAGTGTAAACTCTAGCAACGGGAATATCTGAAGCAGTCGAGAACTTTGCCCTCCGTTCAGGCAGGCTAACAAGACTTTTAGCCAAAGTTTCTTTTTCCCAACCCTCCTTCCTTGTCTTGATTTTATCCAAGTTTTCAGACGACATCAATCTCACCGGGGCAACGAGATGATTATTCAAGAGAGCCTAAAAAGAATTAAGGCTAGAGCATTACACCCTTAAAACATGCCAAGAACGGTACCGTCAGTGAACTCTCTCGATACGCTTTTGAACTGGCTTGAAAAGCCACAGCCCAAAGAATTTCGTACAGTCGTTATGCCGGATTTCTTTTTCGACCGTTTTGTTCAGTACGATAGAAGCTTTGACCAATTTGCTAAAGAAGCCTCAGACGTAGTACATCGCAAAGGCGGAAGTATAGATAAGGTTAATCAGATTGACTCTCGAGGCGGAAATGCGGCTAACACTACTGCCGCGCTGGCAACTCTGGGGGCTTCTGTCCACCCAATTATTGAAACAGATTCATTCGGAGTTACGTTACTGAAACATTATCTCAAGCCCTTAAATGTGGATCTCTCTCATGTTACAGCGAAAGGGAAATCGCCTATCACAACTGCCCTTGAGTTCGCCCAGAAAGGCAATAGAGTCAACTTGATGCTTCGAGACACAGGCTCACTCGCAGACTTTGGTCCAAAGAACTTGACTTCTGAAGATTACCAGCTCTTGGCAATTGCCGATGTCGTCTGTGTTTTCAATTGGGCTGGCACACGTCGTTATGGTACGGAGCTAGCCGAAACAGTTTTCCGCTTCGTGAAAAAAAAGGGGATAGGGAAAACGTACTATGACACTGCAGATCCAACGCCCAACCGAGACAAGATACCGTCCCTAGTGAAGAGAGTCCTTTCAAAAGACATAGTTGACATTCTGAGTCTGAATGAGAATGAAGCGGTTCAATATGCAGGATACATCAGCCCAGAACATGTATGCACGCTCAGGAAAGAGCAGAAGAAACTCGAGAAACTAGCACTGTCTTGCGCCACCGTTCTTGCTAAACATCTGACGGCGCGAATAGACCTACACACCACCGCGTATTCCGCGACCCTCCGAAAAAATAGAAAGGCAAGAATTGCGCCTGTATTCAAGATAAAAGTTAATAGAGCAACAGGTGCAGGTGACGCGTGGAATGCTGGCAACATCTACGCCGATCAGCAAGGCTTCTCTGATGGAACACGTTTAGCGTTTGCCAACGCGGTTGCGGCTTACTATGTGTCTAGCCCAAGCGCGACGCATCCAACGCTTAAGCAGTTAAGAGATTTTTTGAGAAAAACCTCATAAAAATGCAACCAAGAACACGCCCATTAGACCTAAACCGATGGAGAATGGCAGGCCAGGGAACATCCCTTTCCTTTCCAGCATCTTAAAGGACAAGAAAGAACCTAATAGAACTCCAACTATTCCGCCTAAGGCCGCCCAGGCGCCGAATGAAAACCACGCGTTACTGACCAGCATTGAATAGAACGTCAAATCGCCCAAGCCCATTTGGATGTCTCTGAACGAGAAACTCAAGCCACGGAGGTAGTCCATGCCCTCTGTAGCTATTTTGCCGACTGGTCCTCGAAAGACTGCCACTATGTCATACGCAGCCAGGAACACCAGAATCAGGACGGCGGTAACAGTTGGGATAGCAGCGCCGAGAAACGTGCCCAAAGCGCCTCCTAGGCCCAAGATGATTATTTCGCCTCCAACGTTATGCAGAGCAAAGAGTTCCAAATCAATGACAACGGTTATCAGAACTCCATCCACGAGGGCGAGTAGCCCCACATCGGCCACGTTTAATATTGAAAGAAGCATCCACAAGTAAACGTAAGACAGAAAAAACGTGACCACTGTGATCGCAAAGCCTATCAGGAAACGGATCACTCCTCGCATCTTGCGCTTCAGGAACAAGTAGATCATGGAAGCGCCAAACGCCACGAGCACAACAAAGATGGCAGCGTTGAGAATTGGTCCAAAGCCAGCCTCGGGAAGTGGAGTGACAGTGGGGATAGTAACTTGAGACTTGATGATCAAATAAGCGCAAATTACGCTGGCCAATAGACTGGCGGCAACTGGAGCAAGAAGAACCGGGCTGGCGTGGAAGGCTTCTTCTGCCTGTTTATTGCTCATGTTTCTGCAGGAGCTCCACAACGTCTGGAAAGTCTATGCCGAGTGTCTTTATCTTCTCTAGAGTCGGTACCCCGTTTGCATCCCACCCGCGCCGTGCGTATACGGCATCCTTCAGTTTTTCATACTCAGCCTCACGGTATTTCCTCAGAGCAGTCATCTTCTCTTCGATCGACTTATCCTTGGTGTCATAGCCGAATTTTTCTTTGAGCTGCTTGTCGTAACGTTCTGCGCGACTTTCGTATTCTTCTCTCGTCACTGGTCCGACCGCGCGGTAGGGTATAGCATCACGTTCACGCGTGCCAAACCCCATCCTTAGGTTGAAGAGTCGCTGGAAATTGTAAACCCCCTCGCTCATCAAGATTATGTCATCAATCATGACTTTTCTTCCGGTCACTGCATAGAAGAATTGTGCATAGTCTTCGACGTGTTTAATGACCTTGGCTGGTTCTTTCGTGTTCTTGTTGTCCTCGGGAACAACGTCGTTCCATGGAAGTTTGCATAGACCGTTTAGACCGAACCACGTTCTAAACATAGGAAACCAGTGCAGGTTTTCCGCCTTTTGTTCGAAAGTGGGCATCAAATTGTCCACCATATCTAGGAAAATGAGCCAAGCCTCATCATGCTGTGGGCCCTTCAATGCAAGCCCGTAGCCGCCTTGTTGCGCCAAAGACTCCTTGGTCACGTATTCGGAAAACTCTAGACCTTTGGCTTCCATGCCAATGTCCTGCAAAATCTTCGGATTCGCGCCATACTTTTCTGCAAATATCTCTTTCATCCGTTTTATGCCTTGACCTACTATTACACCGAAGCCTTCGCCCTTCGCCATCTGATGGACCAATTCTA
This sequence comes from Bathyarchaeia archaeon, assembly GCA_035319765.1. GTDB lineage: Archaea > Thermoproteota > Bathyarchaeia > Bathyarchaeales > SOJC01 > DATHCB01. The sequence goes on along the minus strand of DATHCB010000150.1, from coordinate 5,983 downwards.
AGGCGGCCTCGTTGCCAAACTTCAAGTCTAAACCGCCCGTGGCTTTTTTGTCTATCAGGCCTGCCTCGTAGCATTCCATAACGAAGGCTATGGCTGTGCCCGCTGAAATCGTGTCTAAACCGTACAAGTCACAATAGTAGTTCATTTCGATAACGTAGTCTGGATCAAAAATGCCGCAATTGCTGCCCACGCCTGCTATGGTTTCGTATTCTGGGCCATTCACGAAGACTTTTTGTCCCTTGTATGGGCCGGTTTTGAGTTCAAAGTCTTTGACTCCGTGTGCGCATGCCATTGAACAACCGATCCAGCAACCGTCGTAGCCTTTGTGAAACTTTCTCCCGTACACTTCCATGCCTAGCTTCGGGGCGTCCGGATGAGAGCCGAATCTGAAGTTGTTCACCGGCAATAAGTCGAAGTCGTTCATGATTGTTACCAGATGAGCGGTTCCTACGCTTGCCATCATGCTCTGTTTAGGGTCAAGGGTTCGTATCTCTAGATTGTAGGCCGCGCCAACTTTTTTCAGGAGTTCTGCATCGGCCGGACCGTCGGTTTCGACTGATATTTTTCCAGAATATTTCGCAACTATTGCCTTCACTTTTTTGTTGCGTAGAACTGTGCCTATTCCGCCTCTGCCAGCTTGTTTGTATCGATTGATCCTGCGTGCAGCGTCGTACCATGAGAAGTTGAGGCAGCCAAAAAGTGTGTGTTCAGCGCCGGGACCAGAAGAAACAGCCGATATGCTTCGAGGGTTTTCGCCACCGTATTGCTTGGTTAAGATGTTCACGAGTAAATCGGTTTCCGAAGGCGCTTCAGTTGCATCTTCAACTTGAACCTTGCCCTTGTCGCCGTCGATGAAGATGACCACTTCCGACTTTGCTTTGCCTTGGATCTCGAGAGCGTCCCAGCCTGCGAACTTCAGGTAAGCGCCGAAGTATCCGCCCACATTTGAATCAACGATTGCGCGGGTCAATGGCGATACTGAGACAACAATGCTTTTTCCACTGCCCGGATATACAGGGACGCCTCCTAAAGGGCCTGAAGAAATGCAGATTTCGTTTTCTGGATCGTCCCACTTGATGATGTGATCTTTGGGGAGAGCGTTCCAAAGAAGCCACAGATCGAAGCCTCGACCGCCTATAAACTTGTCTTTCATTGCTTGCGAGACTGGCTTGCTAGCGATTTCCATGATTGAAAGATTCACGTACAAAGTCCTGTCGTTGTAGCCTCTTTCAATCTTGCCAAGCCTGTATTTGAAATCAGCGAGCACCAATCGTGGCACCATTAAGCAGCGTGAAGCAGAGACTATGCAGAGGGCGCAAATAGGTTTTTTGGCAAGGGTCAAAAAACAAGTCTGGCAAGGAGACCAGTGCATTCAGGACATAATTGCCTTCTTTTGTCCACTGCACTGAAATCGTTGGAAAAGGACATTACGCATGATGGGTTAGGGCAGTGTGATGACCCGATGATATGACCAATCTCATGGACTGCCTCCTTAGCGGCCTGTTCCAAATAAAGAGCCGTATTCGTTGGTCTCACCATAGATTTCTGGTTTAAGCCTACGTAACGATATTACTGCAGCTTTAACCAGGGAGTTCCGCTTGGCCAGAGATAAAATTCAATTGAGGCGCGTAAAGATCGTCAGCTGTGATTCCCAAGATAATGTCTGCTCTAGCTTTTTTCAGGTAATTTCTGATGATTTTCAGCAGGAGACTAAAACTATACTGCTTCCTTAGCCGGTTGAAAGCTTCTTGTGGAAGCATCATAGCCTCTTCGATAATCACGCTTTCCATGTTTGGTAAAACTCTTCGAACGCTTTCTTGATGAACTTTAGCTCTTGTTCGACTGACCCAACTCATTGGGACCAGTTATTTCGCGGCGGAAGAAAGAGTAACCGTTTGCGAACTATGAGGCGAAAGAAGCTCTGCCAAGAGTTAGCACTCGCTGATTGGAGCCGCGAAAGGTTGGGAGATATTCAAGAAATGCCTGATATATTGGAGAGCTCGGTATAGCAATCAGCCCGTGTGCGAAAATTGTTCCTAATATCCAGGAGATTATCCTGAAGAACGAGAAAGTGTTAGGCACAGTACACTTTGCCGTCGGAAGTACTTATGATCTTAATGCGGATGCGCTCATTCATTCTGACGGGATCGTCGAAGAGCCAACGATCACTGTTGGCGGAAAACCGTTAACGCCTTGATCTACATTTTTTCTGGCGCTTCTATTCCTAAGAGGTCTAGGGCATTTTTGAGGACCGTTCTTACTCCCTCTACTAGCGAGAGTCTGGCTGCGCTCAGCGTTTCTGGTTTTGCTTTTATTACTGGGAGTTTAGCATAGAACGTGTTGAACTTGTCTGCAAGTGCGTTTGCATAATCGGCTATGGAGTGAGGCTTTAGGTTATCCGCGGCGTCTCGGAAAATTTCAGGGAACCGAGCCAGCATCAGTATGATGTCATGTTCGATTGGTTCAGCAAGTAGGGCATAGTCTGGTTTTTCAGAAGACTTTGGAGCCTTGTTTAATATGCTGTAAGCTCTTGCATGCGAATACTGAATGTACGGTGCGCTGTTTTTCTCGAAGTTCAAGACGCGGTCCCACGTGAATACAACAGGCTTTGTTGGATCTACTTCAACGAGAGCGTACTTTACCGCTCCAATACCCACTAGACGGGAGATCTTTTGTTTTTCTTCCTCAGGTAGGTCTGGGGAACGTTTTGAAACTTCTTCGTATGCTCTTTTTACGGCTTCATCCATCACTTCGTCAAAGCTAATGTAATGTCCCTTCCGGCTTGACATTCTATAGCCCGGAAGAGTAACGAGGTTGTAGGCAAAGTGCGTCAGATTTTCTGCGTAGTCCGGATGCTTCAAGGCGTACAGAGCCAGCTTCAATTGCTGTTGAGATAGAGTTTGCTCCATCCCCACGACGTTTATTACCCGTTCGGCCTTTTGGAATTTAGATAGGCTGTAGAGAATGTCCCGTGTAGTGTAGAGAGTTGTGCCATCTGTACGGATCAGAGTAAGCGACGGAATCTCGTAATCCTCTCTCAGGCCAAGCAATTTTTTTAGTCTGAAGTCTTGAGCGACCTTTTCGCCGTCGAACTCTAGAACGCCTTGCTTAGAGTAGACATAAGGAGTTTTCTTCAGTTCTTGAAGCAACTTGTCGCTTTCGCCACTCCACGTTAAGCTGCTCTCCCAATCCCACGAGTCGTAGCAAATGCCCGCTCTGGTCAAGGTTTCTTTGAAGCCCTCTAAGACTAATTCGCTTACGCCTCTGATGAGGCCCTTGGCCTTTTCTTCTCCCACTTCGTAAGCGCGATTCAACTCATTGATAATCGATTCTGGATCTTTGTCTTTGCCTATGACTCTAAGGAGTTTTTGAAGGAGCTCATGGTGTTCGTTTTCCATTTCGATGGCGATGGATGTCCACTCGTCGAGCTGCTTCTGGAGTCTTAAGGTCTCTTCAGTTGATGCCTCGGTTTTCTTGGCGTTTTCCAGGTGCCTTTTTAGGCGTTGTATCTCGATTATGCAGCTTGTAACTGCGTAAATTGTGCCTATGAACTGATCCGGTTTGCCTATTGGTCGGGGTTTGCCAAGTTTTACGTAGCCATAGGTGATTACGGCTGATTGCCTGCCTACGTCGTCAACGTAGTAATGCCTTTGCACGTCGTGGCCATGGGCCTTCAACAGGTGTACGATCGTATCGCCTAGTATCGGATTTCGCGCTTGCCCGATCGTGATTGGATGAATTGGATTTACGCTCGTGTGCTCAACGATGATTTTTTGAGGTTTCTCGGTTTTGATAGAGCCATATTCATCGCCGCTTTCTTCAATTGATTCCAGAGTCAGAGCTGACAGTGCGGGGAATTTTGCGTGGAAGTTGACGTATCCTCCCCCAGCCGGTTTAACGGATTCTATTAGAGAAAAGCCCGTGATGTCTATTGCCTTGACGATTTTTTCTGCCAGTCTGAATGGTTTTTCTCCGTTCTGCCTTGCCCAATCGAAACATAATGATGAGGCCAGTGTGCCGAACTCTGGATTTGGCGGAATCTCTAGGCTCAACGATGGCGATTGAATTTTAGCCTTGATTCTCACTAAAGCTTCTTTCAGTGCAGTTTCGCATTCCTTTCGAAACTCTCCGAACGGATTAACCGACTCCAAACATTTATCACTGCCCACTTTCTCATTTTAATATAGTCGGAACTTTGTGTTCTTCTTTTTGCATTTCTGGCAGAGCCCTTCTATATTTCGATCTGCATGCCGTCGAAGGAAGTCGAAATTGATGTCCTTATACTTGTTTTTCATTTTTTCTAGGTAGTTCCAGCCCCATGCTTTGATCACTATTTCTTCTATGTGTGTCAGGATTGTCCTTTTGGGCTTGAGCGTTTTTATTCTTTCCATAAGTGCTGGGAAGGATATTTCTTCTCTGATTTTTCCGAAGGAGAAGAGTCCGCATTCGTTGATTAGCAGGCCCAAGTTAAAGATTTTTTGCTGAAAATCAATCGTGTCGCAGGGGGCGTAAAGGGCTCTTTTGCTGTTCTCTTCTAGCAGGTACGCGAAAGTATGTGATTTCTCTCCTTTGTAACCAATTGCTGTGATTTCGATATTTCCCAATTTCTATGTGCCGGATTGTTGCGACTTGCAGGTGATCCGCGAAGTAGGACATCGAGGGATAGTGCTGCTTTAGGCCTTGAAAACTCTTGTCGGAATGTAGACTGTTACCTGCTTGTTTGGCTTATCGGTTTCGAGATTTACGAAGGCGTCTAGCAACGGTCTTAGGCCGCAAGTGTGGCCTGGGTGCCAGTGCGTGATGAAAAGGCTTACAACGTTTTGGATGTTTCTTCGGTTTAGAGAATCTCCGATACCTTCGCCACAGTCAAAAAGAGCAGAAGCATCATTTATCAATAAAGAACTGCTGTTTCTCTTGAATGGCTCGCCAACTCTTCCTGCTCTCTTGCAGACAAGACAACGAAAAAAAGGTCCGGGAGTAGGCATCGCGCCACCAGAACCCATAATCGTTAGTTTCATAAAAACTCGTAACATCCGAATTCTTTAAATGGCTAATGCCTGAAGCGGCAAATGACGTCGACAAGAACTAGCAAGGTCACACTAGACGTATTAGTCAAGCGGAGTTCAAAGTCATCCTTTACATTACGATGGAGAAGAATTTAGGAAAGTAGCTAGTGCATCTTTTCTGGGATTTAGCGCGCGCTTTGGTTTTAAAAATTCTAGGCGTATTTCTGATCCTTGTAACAGTACCATCGGCCATACTGCTGGATGTAAGTCAAGGGTCCCCCGCATATCGGGCATGTTGGTGATTGGCCTGTTTGCGTGCTGAGGGGCTGTCCTGTTGAGGGCTTAAGTATTACATAGTCTCCAGCGGCTTGAATGCTTTCCCATGGTATTTCTTTGGTTTCCCCCTTCTTACTCTGAACAACTATCGTCATACCTAGTTTTCCTACGGTGAAAGCGACATCTTGTATCGTTCCGGCAGCGTTTCCTTCGCCGTCGATCACTTGCATGCCGATCAGTTTGTCTTTGGTCATTGCCTTCTTCTCTTGCTTAGCCACTTTCGGATCACCTTTGTCTTGTCAAAAACTAGTAAGGTACGTCTTTTATAAAATTATTGATTATGGGCATCACGTTGCTGCAACGTTTAACACAGCAAATGCGCGTGCATGCTCAATGATTGAGCACATCCAAATGTGACGGTTTCCTTGTTGGGGGCGATATGAGCGGTTGATCAAGAAATAGTGAATGTCTTTGCTATCGCACTGATAAAGCCATTTATTCTAGCAGGGCTTCAATCAGAAGTCATGTCTAAGCGTTTGAGATCGCAGATTGATGAACCTTTAGTTAAGTTGATAAGAGAGTTTCGGGAAGTTGTGCCTCTTAACATTACTAGTGATTACTTGATCAGGAGAGGTTTTGACGAGATCAAATCTATTAAAGAGCTTGTCCAGAACGCGCTTGATGAAAATGAAGATGTTCAT
>DATHCB010000149.1:0-14357 GCA_035319765.1 Bathyarchaeia archaeon | reverse complement strand
CGAAATTCAAAAAGTAGATAAAATCTACGACCCTCAAACCGCCAAGGTCTTCGGCGTTACCCATGAGGGGCAGGTCACAGTGATGATACACTGTGGCTCCAGAGGCTTTGGGCACCAAATCTGCTCCGATTATCTCCGGGTCATGGAACATGCGGTGTCCAAGTACAAAATCAAATTGCCCGACAGGGAACTAGCTTGTGCACCCGGGACTAGCGACGAAGCGAGGGATTATTATCAGGCAATGGCTTGCGCTGTTAACTATGCGTTCGTCAACCGCCAAGTCATCGCACACTGGGTGAGACAAAGCTTTGAACAAGTGTTGAAAAAACCCGCAGAAACATTTGGCCTGAAACTAGTCTATGATGTCGCTCATAACATTGCAAAAGTCGAAGAACACAACGTAAATGGACAAACAAAAAAAGTGTGGATTCACAGGAAAGGCGCCACTAGAGCCTTCCCACCAAATCATCCAGCCATTACTGCGGATTACAAGGCAGTCGGACAACCCGTAATAATTCCTGGCAGTATGGGCACGAGCTCTTGGCTACTCGTTGGAACCCCAAAAGCAATGGAAATCACCTTCGGCTCAACCGCTCACGGCGCAGGCAGAATGCTCAGCAGGGCCGCAGCAAAACGCCAGTTCTGGGGGGGAGAAATAAAGAAATCCTTAGAGAGCCGCGGCATAGTTATCAGAGCGGCAAGCCAAGTGGTTTTAGCAGAAGAGGCAGATCCGGCCTACAAGAACGTAGACAAGGTCGCGGAAGTAAGCGACAAAATAGGAATAGCAACGAGAGTAGTTAGAGTAGTGCCTCTCGCCGTGGTGAAAGGCTAACTTTTCGGCAGCAATTGTGGCGACAATTATCGCAGAAAGCAGTTATAGGCGTAAGGTTATAACTCAAACGGGCAACTGAGATGTTTGCTGAAACGGCGACAGGGTTTACGCAAATATACTACAGCCAAAAACTGCAAGAATATTGGATTAAGAGACTGGTCGCCATAATAATCGACGCGGTGATAATAAGTATAGCCGTTCTAATCTTGGGCGGCATCGTCGCCTTGATCGTAGCGTTGTCCACAGGTTCTTCTTTCAGCACGCCATGGTGGATCGCGAACGGACTGGCATTTCCGTTTTACTCAGGAATTCTGCTATTCCTGTACTCGGCAATCACCGAGTATTATTACGGATTCACCTTAGGCAAAAGAATAATGTACCTCAAAGTCGTTAGGGGTGAGGGGAAAAGGCCGGCAATAGACCTGGCGTTTCTACGGAACGAGACCAATATGTACTGGCTGGCCCTTCTGCTCGACGTCGTGGTTGCCTTAGCCATGCCAAAGCGTGACCCTGTGCAGAAGTATACGGACACATTTGCTAGAACAAAGGTTGTTGCAGCAGATTAAATCCTTAAGCCCTTTGGCAAGCTGAGCGTTCATTGTGGAACAGATATTGCTGCGCATAACCTGCGTATTCGCCAAAATATTCTCTCGCAAATGAGCTTATTCGCCTATACTCGCCAGACGTCAGTGACTTTTTTGCCGAAGCTTTTCTTATAAATGCATCATCAAAGTGCTCATGATAGTTATTCAGAATCGTCCTTTTCACCCAGACATCCACTGGAAATGCTTCGAGTTTGTTCAGCGAGAAGAGAAGAACGCAATCGGCTACTTTGTCTCCGACGCCTGGAAGCTTCAACAGTTCTCGCTTCGCAGCCTCGTAAGACATGCTTCCTAATTCTACGAAGCTGACGGCTCCGTTTTCAACTTGCTTCGCAGCTTCGTGCACACTCTTCGCTCTGAAGCCTAGTTTGCATTGAACTAATTCTGATATGGTTGCGCTGGAAAGAGAATTTGAACTTGGAAAGGCATAGAATCGATTATTGTCAAGGGTCATTACGCTCCCAAATTGCTTGGAAAGCTTATTTACCATGTCTTCGATCGCAGGGATGTTCTTGTATGTCGCGCAGATGTATGATATCAAGCATTCCCACGGGTCTTGTCTGATCAAGCGCAAGCCATGAAATTTCCGGACAACCCCTCTAACGTATACATCTTTGCTGATTCTTGACAGAATAACTGGCAATGAGTCATCAAGTCGGAAATATTTTCCAATAAAGTCCGTCCTCGCGCCCTCATACTCCAAGACATCACGTATCTGTCTTATCTTAATCGCTTTGCCAGCAACAACGCCGTACCACCAGCTCCCGTGTTTTTCCCACCTGAAAACTTGTCCACACTGCAGCGTGTAGTCTAGGTTGAAGGGCCTCACCGTCACGTTAAGTGTGATCTTCATTGTGGCCGTCGAATGTTGTTCAGAGTTCAGTTGGATAAAAATGCTTGTCAGAAACCTCTTTTAGCATTGAATTAATATTATGCGCGAAAGTTGGAGTTGATCCGGTTTGCAATCGTTCACCGTGATCGGACTAGATGGATTTCCACTCGTAAGAATTGGTGATGACTTAGCTAGAATCATCGTCGACGTAGCCGAAAAGAACAGGGCGCCCATCGACGACGGAGACATAATTGCACTCTCACAGAAAATCGTTTCGAAGGCTGAAGGAAGACTGATGCGTCTCAGTGATCTTGTGCCATCTGACAGGGCAAAAGAAGCGGCAGCCCTTACGGGCAAAGATGCGCGGCTTGTTGAATTAGTTCTCCGTGAGACCAAGAGGATTTTAAAAGCGATCCCAGGTTTCTTGATCGTTGAGGATAAGCGCGGCTGGGTCTGTCTAAACGCTGGAGTCGATAGGTCAAACGTGTCATATGAGAATGGTCTGTATACCCTTTTGCCAGCCAATCCTGATGAGTCAGCTAGAAAGATACGCCGCGAAATCAGCCGGCTGACAGGGAAGAAAGTTGGCATCATAATCTGCGACACCTACAGCCGCCCTTTCAGGCGAGGGCAGACCGAGTTTGCGATTGGCGTCTCGGGTGTTAAGGCGTTCAAGAACTATCGGGGTGAAAAAGATCTCTTTGGCCACGTCTTGCATGTAAAAAACGTTGCCATGGTTGACGAGCTAGCATGTGCTGCAGAACTGCTTATGGGCCAAGGAAACGAAGCCGTTCCGGTTGTCATCGTCAAAGACCTGAAAAGAGCAGAAATGTGCGATGAGTCGAGTTCTTCGATAGAGGAACTACGCCTCGCGGAGCACGAGGATTTTTTTGAAAAGGCACTCTAAGCTGTATGAGTCTTATTTTCTATCTTACACTTAGGGTTCTGGAAACAGAAGGTAAGGGTTGGTTCTTTTTTCTTCTCCGATGGTTGTGGTTGGTCCGTGTCCTGGATAGACGACGAAATTATCTGGCAGCCTAGCTAACTTTTCTTTTATGGACTTAATTATTTGTTCGTAGGAACCGCCCGGGATATCCGTTCGCCCAATAGATCCTTTGAACAGCGTGTCGCCAACGAACACAGAGTCTTCTGTAGCCAGCGAGATTCCTCCCAATGTGTGTCCAGGTGTATGGAGAACGTTCAATGTGGTTTCGCCGATGGCGATTTTGTCGCCCTCTCGCAGTATCTTGTCCGCGGGCGGACTCGTTAAGCGTATTCCGAACAAGCTTGCCCATTCCTGTCCGCTTACGCCCAAGAGTGGAGCGTCAAATTCATGAACCAAGATTGGTGCACCGGTGGCTTTCTTCACTGTGCCATTTCCGCATGTGTGGTCTGCATGTCCATGCGTGTTAACGATGAATCTAACGCTCAAGTTGCGAGTTTCGATGAGTCGAAGCACGGTTCTCTTCCCTTCACCTTCAGTGGAGAAGGCAGGATCGATCACTACTGTTTCTTCGGACTTTTCGTCCCAAATCACATAGCAGTTTGTATCTAAAGCACCCAACGTAAGCGTTTTCACAATCATTCGACTACCATCCTTATCCGAGATAAATTCCCTTCCTTGCTTAAGAATCCGTTCAACGAATAAGAATCGCGATTCCCTAATATCAAAACACTTTGTTTTAGCAAGCTTGGTCTTCTGCCTAAGTCACAGTCAGATCAAAAGCAGAGCACCGAGTTTCAAATTGTCATCTTATCTGTTTTGCCTTAGGAAATTTGACCAGAATTCTCTTTATGAATTTGTTCTCGAAATCCAAAGCTTCCATAGTGCTTGTGACCTCTTCAACGATCTCGTCCTTCGTGTACTCAGCCAGTTTTCCAGTGATCTCATCAAGTGCGATTCCGCAAGAATATAAGTGGATTCCATCTTTGGCAGGTGAAACTACGATATGCATTCCTGATCGTTGGGCTGTTTTGACGTATTCACTCAAATCAAAAGGGAATAACAATACTTTCAACATGAGTGGCACTACAGCGCCTTCGCTTGCGAAAATGATCGTCCTTCCGTCTTGAGACGATTCTTCTTTCTCTATTCCTAGTCTCATTTTCTTCAAAGCTTGGTTACAAAAACTGACCACTTCGTCAACGGCCGCATCTTGTATAAGAATCTCTCGGTCCATGCAAACAGCAGAGTTCGCCATTCTATAACACCTTAAACGTATTCTCCTTCCTTCTCACTATTATTGTTTTTTTTAGAAAAATCAATCGGGGTCAGCATACTTGGTAACGATAACCCTAAGCTGAGCAAAACCAGTCATCAAAACGAGCGCGCGCTTCAACCTAAGAAAACACGAACGAATTTGGATGGTGTCGAAGCATTTAGACAACACAAGTCCGCGCCCATGCTCTTCAAAGCCGGACACTCTTTTTTTCAAGTGTTAGGCATATACGCCTCTTGCTGTTTTCTCAATTATTTCCCTCATTAGTCTGGCTGGGGCGTTTGCTCTTATTCCTCTTCTATTAAAATGCGTTGGAGTTGCTATGTAGCCTTCCTTTTGAAGTTGTTTGATTACGCTTCTTGTTGACGGTGCCGGCAGGGCGTATTTATCACAGATTTTGTCAATCACGTAATACGTTGTTGGAGCGTTTGACTCGTTTTCTGCGAGAAACAACATTTTGCTAATTCTTTTTTCTTGTCTTAGTTTCCTCCTATTAAGTTCGGTTTGCATTCTTTGGCAGAAGTCTCTGTCCAAGATCCTTCCCAGCCATAACGGTCCTGCCATGGTTAGTCTACTGCTGCATTCTGGGCATTCCCGTTTAAGCGCGGCGAAGAGTCCACTCGCGATTTCTCTATGGAAGCAGTTGAAACAATGTGAGACATAACCCATTTCCCTGATGCTATTGTCCGCCTTCTTCGCTCCATAGCTGGAAACTGTGTAAAGCCGGATATAGTGGTCTGTACTGTGACAAAAAACCATTCTGATGCCAACTTCATGCTTAGCAGCAGTGGATACCAAACTTCCTGCCAAAAGCCTAACAGCTAACTCATGGCAGTACTCGGTTCTGAGCGGTTTACCACCATACTTACGAACGCAGGCCCTTGAATGCACGCCACATAGCGGCGCCATGTCCGTCGCCGTCAACGCGATCATGCCGCCATCACGCACTGCTCTTACGACACTGTCCAAATAGATTGCAGGGCTGCCGAATGGATCGACATCAACATAGTCAAAACGTTTACGAGGCGCTGCATATCGGCTCAGGAAAAGGTTCGCATCCGAATTCTCAACGCTGACATGTCTTTTCATTCCATTCTCTTTCGCGTTCAGGCTCGCCACTTCCGCTGCCCTCTTGTTAATATCGTTCAGCCAAACCTGCCCAATGCCTTCCACCTCAAGGGCAAACCGCACACCTCTCACCCCACAACCCGCCAAAGGCTCGCACACATTCGCATCGCGTCCAATCATTCGTTGAAAAGCTTGCAGAGCCAAAACCGCAAAGTCACGATTAAGCTCCATAATAGGATTAAAGAAAACCGGCAGCTTTGAGGGTACGGCATCCTCATGCTTTGGTATCCAAACCCTCGCTCTGCCTTCATTCACTAGCTCTACAGGGAAGCCAGGTTCAGCCATCTCTTCAAACCACAAAGCTCGTTAACGTCGTACTTCATATAATCATTTATGCAAAAACACATCATCCTGATCACGGGCATCGCCGGCATCGGGAAGACAACTGTGATGATTAGAGCGGTGGGGACCCTGAAAGGCCAAGGCTACAAGATAGGCGGAATGATAACCAAAGAAAAACGAGAGGGCTATGCTCGCGTCGGCTTTGAGATTCAAGACCTTGCAACACAGAAACAAGGCTGGCTCGCTCACGTTAAACAGCCGAACGGACCGCGAGTAGGAAAGTACTTGGTTAACCTAGCAGACCTAGAAGACGTTGGTGCCAACGCTATTCAAAATGCCACTAAAACTGCAGATATAATAGTCATCGATGAAATCGGACCTATGGAACTCCACTCAAAAGCCTTTGAGGAAGCCGTCATGCAAGCGTCTGACTCTGCAAAACCCGTGGTAGCAACCGTTCACTATAATGCCGTGGATGACTTTGTGAGGGACATTAAAACACGCCAAGACGCAGAAGTTTATGAAGTCACGTCAGAAAACAGAGAAATGATACACAATCTTATTACCGAGAGAATTACCAACATCCTTTCAAGGCAACAAGAGTGCTGATTGCGGGAGTAGACGACGCAGGCAGGGGTTCTATTATAGGCCCGCTCGTTATCGCAGGCGTTGTGCTGGAAGAGAATGACCTCCCAAAACTTATCGCGCTCAAGGTCAGGGATTCTAAGCTTCTTTCTGCGAAGCGCCGAGAAGAACTCTCAAGGGCCATAAGGCGTTTGGTGCCGAAATATCATGTGGAAAAATTGCCGCCGGCTGAGATTGACAAAGTCGTGGAAAGCCACATAAAGCTTCAAAAACTCAATCGCCTCGAAGCCCAAACAATGGCCAAAGTAATAGAAATGCTCAAACCAGACAAAGCATACGTTGACGCCTCAGATGTGATCGAAGCCAGATACAAAGAACACATAAAAGAACGACTTCTCTATAACCCTGAAATCATTTCAGAACACAAAGCGGATAGAAACTATCCCATAGTCTCAGCGGCCTCGATAATTGCCAAAGTAGAACGCGACGACGCGATAGCTGAGTTGAGTCATAGGTATGGCGAAATGGGATGCGGATACCCAACTGACCCGCAAACGTTAGCCTTCTTGGAAAACTGGCTAAAGAAGCACATTGATTACCCGGATTTCGTGAGGAAATCATGGAAGCCGGCGAAAAGACTGAAAGGCAACGCAGGTGCTAGGCAGAAAAAACTCAACGAAGACTGGCGAAATAGATGAGGAAGGATTAGAGTAGATCGAGCAATTCATCTGCATCATTTATTCTTTCTAGCTCATCACGACCAATGAATGTAATATCATCGTTATCGGTTTGCCCCTTCTCTGCGATAAGAACGGGTTGCACGTTGATCACTTTGCTCACACTGACTATTTCCTCTATTCTCTGCCCAACGTTTCGTTCCCTGCTATCACAGACGCCGCCGATAATGCTGATTCCCTTGTCGTGCGATTTCGCGATGAAATCAAAGGGTGCTCTTCTAACGTGGGCTACAAATATGTTGAATTTAGAGAGTTTTCGCTCCACCGATCTGAGACAATGGCGCATGTTTATGAAGCGTTTAGCTGCGGCAAGGAGACCCTTGCTCTGCTCATGGCGTAATCCGAATAGGTCAATTTCTTGTGCCAGTGGGAGTCCGAGAACGTATTCTAAATTGTAGGCTGCCCCAACTGAAGCTCTTGCCATTCCTTTTTCGTATCCATACAGTGTTCTTCTTGAAATTCCTGTCATTTCCGCAAGTTTCCCGACTGATAGTCCTCTGCTTTGTCTCTCCTTCTTGATCTTATCACTGTCCAGTCTAACGTAATATCCGCCTGGAGTCGCGTCGACAAGAGGGTTCTTACCATGAACCGTTATGTCTTCAAGCGTTAGCGGAGTTACCCCATAAATGCCGTAACGGGAATAAATAGTGTCATCTTCCATAGGTTTGTGGCGTGTCCTCGCACAGACGAGGATAGAAGCAGCCGATAAGTGCTTTGAAAGAGTTTGCAGTTCCATAGCATCGCCCATGGAGATGTTTCCGATGTTCTCGTGAACCTTGACGAAGGCGAGTTGCGCCTTTCTGCGGGCAACAAAGTCAAAGCAGCTAGATCTTGAGATGCATCTTCTAGAAATATCGAAACCTGCGCCTTTCAGAACGGACTCCGCTGTATCAGCCATTTCTGCCTGACTCACTTTTTCCCTCCCTCATCCGAAAAAGAATCGTGATGCGCTAGATATAAATCTACTTACTCTCAAAAGAGTTCTAAGCTCTCTTTTTGACTTTGGGCTGGTTAAAAGACGACTGCAAGAAATTAAAGAGAAAATCAGGCGCCTTTATACTGTGCAATTACCATAGCGTGTGCCTTTTCATAAGGTTCAAGGTTCACAAAATCGCTCACTCTAAAACCACGGCCTTTCAACGTTTTAATCTCCTTCTGGTAAACTACAGAAGGTTCCTCTGTAACGTCAATGCTTTGAGACTTTACTGCTAAAATTACCCATCCACCTTCCTTTAGAAACAAGGTGGCATTGTCCGCGAGTATTCTGCTTTGCTCTGGCTGAGCAATGTCGCAGTAAATTTCGTCCACTATTTCGACAAACATAGCATAACGCTCAGGGACTCTTGCGTCTTCAAGTATGGGTGTCATGTTAGGTCGGAAAGTGCATACGTTGTTTACTAACTCTCGCATTGAACGCTCGGAAAACTCAACGCAGTAGACATGTCCACTATCATCGACAATGTCCGAAACGTGGCTCGCCGTCGTGCCTGAAGCAGCGCCGAGGTATAGCACTTTATGATCAGGCTGGATCGGCTCAGTCTTCAATCCCTTGAGAATACCCGCAGCAAGTTTGCTCCGAAACGGATCCCAAATTCGGTATTCAAAGTTCTCCCAAACGACTAGTCGTTCGCCGTACACATTTCTCTTGGGTGTAAGATTTCTTGTCGCGAGTCTCGCTGTTCCATCTTCAAAGGAGGCAATGAAGACCCCTTTGAAACTTGGGTGCGGTTTAACGTCTATGACCACGTTTGGTTTTCCTCTTTGCGTGTTTCTGCGACCTTTGCCATTGCGGCGCTGGGGTTGCAGGGGGTTCCAAATGTTTCACTTGAATCTCCTTAACTCTTTTCTCAAAGTCAGCCTTCAATTCGTCACCCATAAATTTGCCACCGTAAGCATCAATTCTTGCAGCGATAGCGAGTTTTCCAGCTAAAGCACGAGAAATCTGTCCTCTTTGCCATCGAGGAGCTTCATGAATCAAAGCATGCTGGAAGAGCAGACCATGCTTTGGCGGTCTTGACCCGGTCTTAAGAGCTCGAAACAAGGCTTTTTCGGCGCCCAAGACCTGGATAGTGCTCGCTGGCATTTTTGCTAGATCATCTAACCCTCCTGCCAAAGCTATTAGTCTGGCGCTAAGAAGAGAGCCAGCTAACGCTTGAGTGTTGGGCGCAACTTCGCCTAACGTACCATCAATGTAGTTTTCCAGTTTTTTTCTCACTTCAGAAAGTGCCAGCGTTGCCCTGCACAGCTCCTCTATTTGGAGTATGTCTCCTTCTCGGAACGTTGCACCCATCGAAATCGTAGCTGCGCTTGATATCTGCTCTGCCTTATCTCTTTGCAGCCCTTCCTCCTCCAAAGTTTCCACCAACAAGTTTTCTCGTCCTCCGAGATTTGAAACAAGCCGTGCATAGGTTTCTTGATTTTCCAACAGATGAGCCAACTCAGGAAAATGTAAACCATACCACTCCTGTATTCGACCCATGAAGAGATTAATTGTTTTATCGAGGTCATCTATCGACAAGATTGCCTGCGCAATCATCAAATCACGCTTTTCCACAGCCCTCCTCACATGCTTCTTAGTCAATGAAACAGAAACATCGCGGGTCCACTCCCTATACTGTCGTTCAGTTTCAACAAATCCGCTGTCAATAGCGAATTGCAGTGAGCTCTTGTGAACTAACTCGCCAACGCTTGAAGGCGTGGCAACCTCGGTTCCTACGTTGAAAGTTTCACGAATACTCTTTGCGATGTCTTGATTCTCAATAACAAATTTGTTATAGCCAGAGTCGATGAGCTTTCTTAGGAGTACGTCTAGCTCATCAACCACTTCTGCACTTTCAATCTTAAGAATTTTGTCTGCAACAGCTTGAGGATCCTTCTCGAACAAGACCTTATCGATTAAGCTGCCGTTTTCGTCAAATGCGAAAAAACCTATAGTCGAATTTACGATCGTTGCTTTCACTCGAGTGTCTCCATCAACTATTTTCTTGGCAATTCAGTAAATCTCTCTTGGGAAGATAAAAACCGTTCCTCTTTCCGTTAGGGCTTGTCTGTGCAAAAGAAATTGTCGAAAATATGTAGGTTTCAATAGGAAAATTCGGAAAAATTAAGCATATAACTTTTCTTTAAGAAGCGATTTTTCACAAGTTTTATATAAACATGCTAGATTAGTATTATTACAGGAAGGGGTTTGAGTATGTTAAGGTATAGGTACTCCTTAACAGAAGAAGGCAAGAGACGCTGTAATAAGAACGAGTTCTACCTTCAAGATACGGCTAACTATAGAGGTTATACTGAGAAAATATTCAACCTCCTTTATGAGTCTAATTCTCCAATGACAGCCCGGGAAATAAGTGAACTCACGGGCATTAGGATCCGATCAGTTAACGGTGTCATAACCTTCAACATAGGCGCAGGATACATCACGCGTCTGCAACTAAGGTAAGCCCGCACGGTCCCTGAAAGGTTTTTTTATTTTGTGACGGGTGAATAGCATAAATTCTAAGTGAAGGCTAACTTAGCAGATAGTGAGTTCTATCCCTAGCTGGAGAAGGATAGGTTGGGAAGAAAGTTAAATGTGGAATTGGCTGGGCTACGACTGACTAATCCAACGATGCTCGCTGCCGGCATTCTGGGAATGACAAGCTTTTCGCTGAGACGTGTAGCAGATGCAGGTGCGGGTGCGGTAGTGACGAAGTCTATCGGTTTAAAACCCAGAGCAGGTTACGCTAACCCCACCTTGGTCAAGGTCGACTGCGGCTACCTGAACGCCATGGGGCTTCCAAATCCGGGAATAAAGTACTTTGAAAAGGAAATTCGTGAAGCAAAGACGATAGGTTGTCCAATAATCGTGAGCGTGTATGGTTTCTCTGTCGAAGAATTTGTAATGGTCGCGAGAAAAGCTAGTCAGGCGGGCGCAGATGCTTTAGAGCTGAATGTCTCCTGTCCGCACGTTGAAAAGACGGGTTCCGAGATTGGTCAAGACCCAAGATTGTTGAAGACAATCGTTAAGGCAGTAAAAAAAGAGGTGGACAGCCCAGTTTTTGTGAAACTGACTCCTAACGTAACAAGTATCATTGAATGCGCCAAGGCCGCAGAAGATGGCGGCTCGGACGCCATAACAGCTATCAATACCGTTCGAGCTATGGCAATAAACGCTGAAACGGCAAAACCCATCCTTGGAAACCAGTTTGGCGGGCTTTCTGGGCCAGCTTTAAAAACTATTGCGTTGAGATGTGTCTACGAGATCTATCGCAAGATAGAATTGCCCATAATAGGTTGTGGAGGCATAAGCAGCTGGAGAGATGCCGTGGAGTTTATGCTTGCAGGCGCAGCTGCTGTGCAAATTGGCACGGCTATCTCGTCAAATGGTCTGGAAGTTTTCCGATCAATCAATGATGGTGTGGAAGCATACTTGGAGGCTAAGGGATGTGAAAGCGTGAGGGAGATAGTTGGTTTATCACACAGATGTTAACTGTCTAAGAATAGTACGAATAAGGAAGATAAAGCAGGAAGGTTCGGGAATCAAAACTCTGGTTTTTGATGATGAAAACTGCCATGAAGCCATTCCTGGACAATTTGTTATGGTTTGGATTCCTAGCCTTGATGAAATTCCGATGAGCGTCTTCTACCATTCCTCTTCTAACGATGTGTCCATCACCGTTGAAAAAGTAGGACAAGCAACAGAAGCGCTATGCCAGTTGAAAATTAGTGACCAAATTGGGATTAGAGGGCCTTTCGGGAATGGGTTCTCCTTTGCGGAAAAAGGCTCTGCACTAATCGTCGGAGGTGGAACAGGGCTCATCCCATTAGCCTTCGTTGGAGAAAAGCTCGCAAAATGCCCAGTGAAAATAACTTTTTTAGCAGGGGCTAAAACGAAGGACAAACTCTTGTTTCAAGATGAGGTCAAGTCGCTAACAAGAACAACTGGGGGCAGGATGATTGTGACCACTGATGATGGAAGCTGTGGATTAAGATGCCTGGTAACGGAGCCTGTTGAAAAGCTATTAGCAAAGGAACAGTTTGACATGATCTATACTTGCGGGCCAGAACCGATGATGCACAAGATGTTTTTGCTCTCTGAGCAGCATAATTTTCCGCTACAAGCAAGTTTAGAGAGGCTAATGCGCTGCGCCGTAGGAATGTGCGGAAGCTGTGTGCTGGGCGGTTTCCGCGTCTGCAGAGATGGTCCAGTTTTCACGAGGGAGCAGTTACGTTCCGTTGAAAGCGAGTTTGGGCATTTTAAGTTAGATCTTGACGGAAGAAGCGTTAGAACCTAACTCAATAGGCGCAAAGGCTCTCGTTCTAGCATGTATCCATGGTTGGAATATTTCGTATTTCGATGGAAAAATTAAATGTCCTCCAACCAACGTATAGGTGGGAGTCAAAGCTTGAAATCGACAGAAATCGACGAAATTGAAGCAAGACTAAAAGAGAAAGGCTACTCAGAGGAGGCCATCAAAGAAATAATCAGATGGTATAAAAGTTGACTCCGACCACATTTTGAATTCCGGCTTCAAAAAAGTTATATTTGACCAGTAGCCTTTTAGAGTTTGGCGGGTACAAAATGACCGGTGGATACGAAATTCGAAACTGATTCTCGCCGAAAGCTCACGCAAGACTATCGCCCGCTCGAACTAGAAAAAAAAGTTCGCGAATTCTGGAACAAGAGCAGGGTTTCGGAAAAGCTCATGCAACAGCGGGAGCAATCTAACAATGGCATTCTAGGTTATGTCGAAGGACCACCTACGCTCAACGGATTCCCACACGTAGGACATGCCCGCGGCAGGGTCATGAAAGATCTGTGGTATCGTTGGAAGTCCATGGAGGGATTTTACATGAATTTTTGGGCGGGTTGGGACACGCAGGGTCTGCCTGTGGAGCTGGAAGTTGAGCGATTATTAGGCGTTAAGAATAAGAGAGATCTTCTCGAAAGGGTCGATCTTGAAAAGTTTGTCGAAGAATGTAAGAAGACGGTGATGAAGTACTACGAAGGATGGCGTAGTGCAGACACCAAGTTAGGGGTGTTCATGAACTATGACAAGGCTTACTGGACTTATCTCGACAAATACATAGAACGCGAGTGGCAATATCTCAAACATGCTTGGAAGCGAGGCTTACTTGGCGAAGGATATTACGTCGTGGCTTACTGTCCTAACTGTCAAACTTCGTTAAGCAACGCAGAGGTCGGACTGGGCTATGAAGAAGTCGAAGACTCGTCAACGTATTTCAAGTTCAAGGCTAGCAAAGCCACGAACGAGTACTTCCTCGTCTGGACCACCATGCCCTTCACTGTAGTCACCGATATGATGCTCGCAGTACATCCCGAAGCAGAATATGCCAAGGTCAAGATCGGCGGGGAAGTGTGGATAATGGTCAGGCAGCGTGTCGAGTCATTAATGCAAGAGCTGAAAGTGGAAAACTACGAGATTCAGGAAAAACTTCTCGGCACGCAGTTAGAGGGTACCAAGTACGATTATCCTTTTTTGGATGCAGTGCCGAAACAGAAGGAACTTGACGAGCTTCCTAATGTTCACACAGTTGTCTGCGAGGATTTTGTCGATGTCTCTGCTGCAACGGGCGTTGTACACTTGTCGCCAGGAAATGGCGAAGATGACTTTAAAGCGGCTCAGAAGCGCAGCATGAATATGTATGTGCCATTCGATGAAGAATGCAACTTCACTGAAGATGCTGGAAAGTTTGCTGGTTTGTTTGCTCGCGATGCAGATGCTAAAGTTGTGGAAGAACTTCGAAGGCGAGGATTACTTGTCTCAGTCAAGACTCTGCGCCATGAGTATCCGACCTGTTGGCGTTCGCACCATAAACTTGTTTGGCTAGCACGAAGAGAATACTACTTTTGGACGAACAAGATTAACGAACAAGTGGTCGCGGCTGCGGAAAGGGTGGAGTACTTTAACGAAAGTCCGAAAAACCGCTTTCTTGCTTGGCTCATTGAAGGCAAGCCGTGGTGCATAAGCAGGGAAAGAGTTTGGGGGACACCTTTGCCTATTTGGGTCTGCGAGCAGTGTGGGACAAAAGCTCTTGTGTCGAGCAAGGAAGAACTTGCAGAAAAGTCTGGAAAACCGCTTGCAAAGGACTTTGAACTCCATAGGCCATGGATAGACAGAGTTGTTCTAAAATGCA
>DATHCB010000148.1:0-67658 GCA_035319765.1 Bathyarchaeia archaeon | reverse complement strand
GCCTTCACGTAAGCTGTTCTGACTTGGCCCAGGATTTGGTCCTCGCCGACGATCATCGAATCCAGACCGCAGGCCACGTTAAAGAGGTTCAACGTCGCCTCTCTGCCCTTAAGCAGGTCAATGTTGCCTGTCAGAATGTCCAAGCTTATGCCAGTGTTGGCGCTCCAGTACCTCAATATGCTCGATACAGCATCTTTTTCGGAAGAACCCTTCACGACACCATAAATCTCAACACGATGACACGTCTGAAGAAGAACACACTCCTCAGTCAAACCCTCAGAGCACAAACCCTTCGCAACAGCGTCAGCATCCTTGAAGACAAGCGACTCCAACAACGGCAGCTTCGCCTTCTTGTAAGACGCAGAAAGACAGAAAATCACGAAAAACCCTCACATGCAAGTAGACGTGCTAGGCGATAGCGACTGTTTTCTGAAACTTGTCTCCAAAGGTTCCCTTTGAAACAAACGTTAAGTTGTTAACCGTGACCCCAATTCTGTTCCTAACCTGTTCAACGATCTGCGTGCTCAGTGTCTTCTCCTCGCTTGGCGTCAACGGTTTCGCCACCTCAACCTTCAAAGCAACGTCATGGCTCGGCGTGCGTTTGTCCACGATAATCTGGCATTTTCCAGTGAGCGAAGAGAACTCGCTTAGAATAACTTCCACATGACTCGGGAAAATGGGCACCCCGCGCGCCTTGACCATAAAATCCTCCCTATCAATGTCAGCGCTGACTTTGGGATGACTCATGCCGCAGCTGCATTTCTTGAAGCTCCACATGGCGGTGACGTCCCTAGAAAGGTAACGGATCAAGGGAAACGCCTCACGCTGCAAACTGGTGACAACCAGCTCACCCCTTTCGCCCTCGCTTAAGGGCTCGTGTGTTTCAGGGTCCACAACTTCAACTAGATAATAGTCAGCCCAGACATGATGAAAGTCAATGGCATCATCGCAGTTCACTGAGAACCCAGGAAACTCTGTGGCCCCGTAATCAAGGGCTACCTTCTCGTAGCCGAACCCTTTCTCCATCATAGAAACCTGAAGCTTAGTAGGCCTATCGGCAACACAGACACCAACCCTGAGCTTGTAGCCGCTAAGGTCTTCACCTAAAGACTTTGCAACCTCAAGAATCCGCAAATGAAAGTTCGTAGTGCCGTAAAGCACCGTGGTGCCCAACTGCTTGATCAGGCGAATCTGGCGTTCTGTATCTCCAGGGCCGACAGGTATGATGCACGCGCCTATCTTGTCCGCACCCCAATGCGCTGACCACGCTCCCTGCCACAGACCGTATGCTCCAGTGATCTGAACGCGGTCTTTGGATGTAACGCCGTGATAAGTAAGCTTACGCGCTGAAGCATCGGCTATGAGCCGAATATCCTTGTGACTGTGGGCTATCTTCAACGGATGCCCGGTGGTTCCACTGGTCATTCGAACTGTTGCGAGCTTGGAACAAGGCACGCCTAATAGGTCATCGAAACGCTCCTCTAACTCCTGTCTGGAAACAAACGGAAGCTTGTGCACATCGTCGAGAGCCTTAATCATGGACGGCTTGATGTCGAACTCCTTAAACTTGCTCCTGTAGAACCTGCTATTCTCGTACACTCTAGCAACTTGTCTCTTCAGAAGCTTAAGCTGCAAACGCTCTAACTCTCGGGTTGAAGCGCCCTGAACCTTCTTGTCCCAAAAAGCTCCATACAACGTTATTCACCAAGCCTAAGTGAGCTTCCCACTCAAGATCTCACGAAAGACCCACAAATTCCTGTAGAAAGCCAGCAACTTTCGTATGCTACCGCGAAACCGCAACCTGCCCGTCAGTAGTAGTCCAATCAACCGCCACCCACTAGCCTCGCCGTCCTTGATCTTACTCAAACTCGTCACATCACTCGTAATCGCCACGTCTGCACGCGCATTAGAGGCATCAGTATACGCGCCTTTGCTGTTTACACGCAAAAAAAGTGGTGGAGCACCCTGCACCTTGAAGGCAACGCTCAAGTTCACCTTGGCAAGCCTATCTCCAAACTCTCCACGGTTCACTCTCTCCGTGAACGCAACTGCATTACCGATCACTTTGTTCCAGTTTAGGATCTTCGTGTACAAAGCCGTGCCGCCAGGCGCTGGACCGTAGCCGGCAACCGGAGTGTGAAAATGCTTCCGCAACTCAGGGTTGGCGAACATGTACATCAACGTCAGATTACTGCCCTTATGCTGCGACCTCAAGAAATGAATCAAAGCTCTGCCAACGCCTTTCATACGATACTCTGGAACCACGGCTATATCGGCGCCCAACGCTACATCCACCACGACCGAGTCAGAGAGCTTGAGCCGCCTAGGAAGCCAGTGATTGCACCCAACAATCTTCCCGTTATCTTCAGCAACGGCCACATACGAACGGTCAAAAAAGGGATTTTGAAGGTACTTCCAATCCCAGAATTTTCCTTCAAGAAAACCGCTAAAAGTCTCCCGAACCAGCCCGCTAACTGCCCTGTCATCTTCTTCACGCAGTGTACGACACGCAAAAGACTCGCTCAAAAACAAAACAACCTAACTGTAATCACTCAACGGAAAATACCACGAACCCCTCAAACGAACCGCAGACAAGAAACCGAGAACCACGTTAAACTTCCAGAACGGCCTAACCTTCATTCTACGAGCAAGAAAAAGCTTACGAGGACTTGCACCCTCGAACAGGATTGAAAGCAGATCCATAAATTCCAACTCAACGACGACGGCAGGCACAGTTGGAAAACCCTCCGAAACCTCCACTTTCCGTCCATCGGCCTTCACGGAAAACCCTGTGTCGACGCCATAAGGCACTTCGCGCAGCTTGAAGCTCAGTTGATAATCTTCGCTCACAATCCTTCCTTGCGAAGGAGAAACCAAAGCGCGAACCAGTGCTGCAGGATTCAAAGCAGATACAAACATTCTCTCAGCAGGAAGTTCACCGAACCCTGCCTCTCGCAGACTTGCAACGATCTCCGCATCGCGCGGAACATTAATGTTAACTGAAGAAACCTCAAGGCTCTCAAGATATTTTAAAGCCTGATCCAAAAGAACCTTGGCAACCTCTCTATCATCTTCATCGACACAGAATTCCCAAAGGTTTCCAGAAGAACCTGCAACAATGTAGCCGCAGAGCCTGTCGCTGGCAAAAGCAAGAAAAACTCCACCTTTCTTAACGTCGGGCCTCTCTAGGCAGCACCAACGCCAGTAATCTACGGTTCTGGGAACGAAACCGCCATACTCACCATAAACACGGTTGAAAAGCTCAATAATGTCCTCTTCGTCGCCAGCCCTAAAAGTCCTCACTGAATAACTGCTCATTCGCGACCCTTCTAAACCGTCATGTTGAGTACCAATCCAACCCAACGGTCATTGTACTCGAAAACGCTCGTAGTTCTGTTGTAAATCCAAAGCTCGAAGAACAGGTTCCCTGCATACATGACTCCTTGGGGACTATAAGCTATGCTACAACCGGTTAGATTCAAGCCAGCACCGTTCAACGTTAGACCGCGCATTTGAACCGTCAAAAGCGTTGTATTAAAGAAGTCAAAGGAGAAAGACAGCGGCAACTCCCACGAACCTTCATCAGCCACAAAAGCCGAAACATTGTAAAGCGAAGGCAAACTGCTCGGAGTCTGATTCGAAACCGGACCAAAACTACTAGGCGCCGACTGCGTACTGTTACGAAACTTCACCTCGACAACATAATACGCAGAATAGCCCAGGTGATTCGCAAGGTCTAGGTAAATGCTGTAAGTCTGCCCGCGCGTGATGTTAAAGGGATAATTCTCAGCCATATGATGAGGACCCAGTAGCCACATCTCGGTGAAAAACTCAGTCTGCGGATAAACCAAAAGCCTACTCAACGCAGGAGAGGCCACAAGAAGCGTTATGATTCCCACAACCGTCCAGAAAAGTATCGCATACTCCCGAACATTCATCGAGCAACGCCTCCTCGTCTCAGATATCTCCGCTTAAGAAAAGTCCACACCACAAAACCGCAAATGACCACGGCAACAGCACCCGCAGAAGAGCCAACGACGTTGATCATAAAACCCCAGAAACGCGCCTGAGACGCCGAACTCTCCAAAGCATTTGCCCGAGTCTGAACATTATTCTGAATAAGCAGGTTCAAACACTGATTGGCGTAGATCAATGCAGAAGCATTGTCGCCTATCCCGTACGCCAAATCAGCTTGAGACAAATTTTCGCCAGCTTGATCGAGCACTCGAAGCAGACCTGCAACATTCGCGCCTGCGCTGCTCGCGTTTGCAACGGCTTGGTAACACACCGTGAGTTCCTGCTGAGCCTCGGCGATGGCGTGCGCAAATGTGATGCGATATCCTACGCTTACCCACGATTGGTTTCCCGTGAGGTCTTGGCAGCCGAACATGATCTGGTGGTAGCCAACCGCGTTTCCGTCCCACACTATGGGAGCGAATGATGCGCCGTTTGGATGTCCTGGCGGAGTGTAGGAGACTGAAACGTTTCCGTCATACGTCCACACGCCGTTGTAAATGGTGCCGACGACAAGCTTTAGCCAGTACCACATGCTCGAGTTCGCGTCAAAAAAACTGGGCCAATGCGACCTGTTCTCACTCACACCAGAAACTGAGACGATCCACACCGAAGGAGCACCTGCGCTGTTCAAATAGCCTCCCATAACCAATCCAGTCTGTGGCGACGTGCATGGAACAGGAGCCAAAGGAGTTAGCGAGGGCCCGGACGCGTCTGCTTGAACCCTAGGCACAAATGACTGGCCTGCGAGAAATGCGACTAGAAAGAAGAGGATGACGATCGTGAAAAAGCCTGCTTTGTGAGTTGCTGTTCTCTTAGGCGTAGAAAAGTCACTCCCTAGCAAAGTTTTTTTGTAGCATACCGCCAACCGATATGGGCTTAATTCGCTTTATACCGCTCTTCAGGCTCGGACTTGAATCCCTTGCGCATGGTCTTTGGTGTGCACATCCCTTCAAGCTTGTTTCTTAAGCCATTCATAGCCGTCATGTGCTCTACCACTTCGTCACGGTTCAACGAGTAATCCTCGAAATCCTTCAAGAACATCTTTCCTTTCTCTGTCAACTGATAGATATTTGCTGTCTCTCCAGCGCAAACTAAGCCGGCGCCGATGACTTCACGAAGGTACCGCGTGAGAAGCTTGTAGCTAAGGTTTCCCTTGTACATTATCTGCGTCTTCCGAGCACCGTCGCCGACGATGTTCAAGATATCGGCTATGATCTCCACTCGATTTCTATACTTGGACAACAAACCTCACCTGGAATGAATTTTCAAACACGTCAAAAAAACGAGCTTTAACTCACAATCTGGCGTGAAGCCAGCCCTTTCCACCTTTCTTCAAGGCAGAGCCAACGCATTTAGGCTGAACGTACGACTGTCTTCTCGCACTTGCACGTTTTTGATAGGTCTCGCGGGCAAACTTGCCCCAGCCGCCAACGGTCGAGTTTGGAGCGATTTCGCTTCCTTGGCGCGTCAACTTGTGCTCCTCAAGGACTTGTGCAAAGTCGAGGGGCTTGTAGTCCCTTGTTGCCATGATTATGGTTCCTCGGTCCACGAAGAGGAGAGAAAAGTCCTTGTCGGCAATTCCTTCTGCCTTTAGCCTGTCATCTATGCGCTCGATCCACATGAGCTTCCATTGGCGTTTCAGCTCTTCGATGAATTCTTTCCTTTCTTTCCATTCGCTGTTTGCCACTGTCAAGTCCCTCCGTGCCCGGAGCGGAATGAAACTTTTCAAAGATCGTTTCTTTTCGTTTTCAACGTAACCGTTCGCTTTTCTTACGATTCCCTGTGGCTCTATTACAGAACATGGGCTGCGTTATTTAAGAACATAAGGTGCTCTAGTCTAGAACACTGCTCTATTTTGTCTAGAATATCAATTACTTTCGTATGAAACGGGAGCTCACAAACCATTTATCTGCTTTTTCTAAGAGAGGCTACATGAGACGGCACCCTATGCAAATGCAATGCGCCGACAAACTGCTCTATGCACTCAAAGACGGAAGGTGGCACAAGGCTGAAGATGTTCAGCACATGACGGGGTTGGATGCCAAAAAAATGAAACTCATGCTGTCATTCATGAATGAATTCAACCTCATCGAAACAGACAAGAAAGTGAACCAAGTCCGCCTAAGCCGCTTGACGAAACAGTTTCTCAAAAAACTGAACGAATCGGACCCTAGAGAGTCCTACGAGGAAATAACAGCCTGAAGGCTATCATAAGCCTCCAAGAAATCCAAGCCCTTCTCGGTAGTTACAAACATCACCGACCCCGGACTCTCAGCAACAGAACCAAACCTCAAGAAACCCTTCTTGACCGAGAAATTTAGGTACACACGAAGCTGCCTGAAGCTCAGGTTGCACAGGTACATGATTCTCGTCTTCTTTGCCCCATGCTTCGCTTGCCGCAGTATATCAGCTATTATGTCTATCCTTCCGCGAACGGCGAATTCAGTCTCTTTCTCCGCTTGCACCAAATGAGAACACTCTGCCTGAGAGCTTAAATGCTCCACACAATGAGTATACGCGTTCAACACATCTACGCGTCGATATTTAAGATTTTATAACATCAAACAATATACACCTTCCTAATACTATCGAAACCCAAAAGATTTGAATGACGCTCAACTGACTTGCGACAGCATGACTGTTGACATCTTGAAGTGGCTTTGGAGATTGCAGGCAGATCGCGTGTTGGCCGGGGCCTCGGTTAATGGATTCAATACACGACAAATCGCGACGCGCGCGCTCATGCTTTTTTCATGAGTGCTACGTAAGGCAAATACCCTTATGAACTCCCGATCGACCACTAAAAGAACATGCGAACGCTACTCACAAGAGTCAAGAGAGTCCGTCTGTGTACTTTCACCTAATACTGACGACAAGATGCAACTTGCAATGCAGGTACTGTTACGGAAAGTCATGCGATGACATCGACACAGACTTTGACTACCAAATCGACTACTCGTTGCCCAGCAGACTTGATTATCCAATCAGTTGGTTGAAAGAGTTTTGCGCCAAAGACCCTGACTGCATTTTAACGTTCTACGGCGGCGAACCAACGCTGAGCCTGGAGAAGATACGCGAAATAATAGACGTCGTGCCGGCTAGGCATTTTCTCATTCAAACAAACGGTCTGCTGCTGGACAAACTTGAGCCCGTATACGTGAACAGACTACACACTATACTCGTGTCCATAGATGGAGACAAGAAACTAACCGACCTCAACCGCGGTGAAGGCGTCCAGGGCAGGGTCATAGAGAACATCAGAAGAATAGTAAACAACGGATTCAAAGGCGAAATAATAGCCAGAATGACCGTAACCGAAGAAACCGACATCTACAAACAGGTGACATGGCTACTCAACAACAAGGAGTACCAGTTCCCTTTAGTACACTGGCAGCTGGACGCAGGCTTCTGGAGAAGCGACTTCGCCAACAGACGCTTCAAAGAATGGACCGAGCAAAGCTACAACCCTGGCATTCGAAAACTCATACACCACTGGGTTGATCATATGGAAAAAAATGGGAAAGTACTCCGACTCTACCCGTTCTTAGCGCTGATGAATTCAATGCTGAACGATGAAAAGAGCCTCCTCAGATGCGGCTCAGGCTGGACAAACTACACCATACAGACCGACGGAAGCATAGCGCCCTGCCCCGTCATGGCCGGAATGAAAGACTTCACACTCGGACACATAAGAACTGCCCACCCGCTGAAGCTCAAGAAAATCTTCGTCTCAAAACCATGCACTGAATGCTCCACAATCGACCTGTGCGGCGGACGCTGCCTCTACGCGAACATCACCAAGCAATGGAACGACAGCCAATACGCCCTGGTGTGCGACACCGTAAAAAACCTAGTCAAAACACTGAAAGACACTGAACCCAGAATCAGACAACTCATCAAAAAAGGAAAAATCAACAAATCAGACTTCGACTACCTCAAATACAACGGCTGCGAAATAATCCCATAGGTTTTTTTAGCATCCGTTATTTTTTGGGTCATTTGCGCTTTCTGAAGAAGGCAAGATCGTCCATTCGAGGTATGTGTTCGAAGCCGATTTCAAGTAATCGGGTTATCTCTTCCTGCGTTTTGGAGAGTTTGACGATACTCATCTGTCGGCGCGTCGAGAAAGAGTTCTCGTTCGATGTGTATGCAGATTTCATAGGGGGCAGCAAAATCCTACTCTTATAATTGGATAGGAAACTCTTTTTAAGGTAGTACTAGCATACATTTATAACAAGAGTGATGATACTTGCGGAGCGTTGTTAAGGTTACGCGAAGAGGACAGACCACCATCCCCGCGGATATCAGAAAAAAGCTGAGAATAAGAGAAGGAGACCAGCTCTGGGTGGAGACAGTCGAGAGGGGAGTGCTGTTCAAACCAATCCCGAGGCTTGAAGAAATGGCTGGGGTAGACGCAAAGTACGACAACGCAGAAAACGTCAAGAAGAGGATAGATAAGTTGCGAGAGGAATACTAGGCGTGAAAGAAATCCTGGACACGAGGTTTTTCACTGAACATTTCTACTCAGGAAGAGTTGAAACACAACAGAAAACGACAAGAAGACTGAGAGAACTAGTTCACAGGAATGAAGGGATTTTGCCCACCATAGTCATCTCAGAAGTGGTCCAAGTGACCTGTGAAAAAAGAGGAAGGGAACTGGCAGAAGCCCGTTACCACGCACTGATAGAAAGTGGACTTCAAATTGAAACTCTTACACCCACGATCGCTAGACAAGCAGGCATAATAAAGTGCCAGCACAAGAACATTCCAATGGGCGACTGCATCATAGCCGCAACAGCCATTACCAACCAAGCTCGCATACTCACAGACGACCCCCACTACAAAACAATCAAAGAAACAAAATCCACGTGGATCTAGACGACCCTGAGCTCAAATCATCCAAGACGAACTGTATAAGCAAACGTGGATCACGATGACCCTGCATAATTGTATGAGCAATAACAACTGATTTTTAAACATGGCAAAAAAATCCTCAAGGATATGCCTAACTGACAAGAAAGAGGGAATTGCGGGAATAGTCTCCGCGTTTTACCGATTTTCACGTATCAGAATGTTATACATTAAACTAAGTCGAAAATTGAGAAGTTTTAATCAGTTGTTTAACTCGCTCCGTTTACGAAGTTTTCTTTTTTTCAGCATAGACTCTTAGTTGCTTTTGCAAATCGTCAGCGCACGCGCTTGCGTTTTCTGATGAAGGCCATGTTGTATTTTTGTAGCACGTATTCGAGGCCTGTTTCCAGTGGTTGGGTGATTTCCTCTTGTGTTTTCGCACGCGCTACATGTTTTTCGTCTCTGAAAAGTATGGCGCGACGTTAGCCCGGTATTACGGGATGCCAGACTCTTGCCTGATGCAAATCGCCTCCCATGCAGAGCCAGTTCCATGGTCGAAACAGAGCAATCGGCGTGCGCGAGCATATTTTCGTTTGAAAAGGAGCACGTGCTTTCCGGAGTGATCTCATTTCAACGATCATGGGACGCGTTCAACATCGTACCAATCATTGAAATCTCTATTATTGTTGATTCTGAGAACCAATCGTCAATGGTGTCTTTGTCTGCCTCGCCATAATACTTGAGGTAGAGGGCATTTTTTCCCAGTTCGAAGATCTCCCCACTTTCGGTAATTCGAGCGTTGCCCTTGAACGGGATCTTTCCGATCCTGAACTCGACTCGACTATCCTTAAGAATATTTTTCATCCAGTCGGTGTACGCTCCTTCATGGCTAAGATAAATTTTCTTTCCAGCCATCGCAAACCACAGTTCAACTGTATGCGAATTTCCAGTCTTTCTGCCCCGGGTCGTTAAATAGATATATTTCTCGTCTGCGACTCCGCTAATATCCGTTTGACTCAATGCATGCCACCTTTCGGTCTAACCAGCTCTCGCGCGCGCTAACATGACAATGTAAACCGAAAAAGGTTTTGGTGCAGAGAGAGGGCAAAGTTTTATCCACCACACTCTCAGGTAATGCATGCCACAGGTGTGGCAAAATTAGCCCGAAGGAACAAACTCAATCCCTGAGAAAAGCATAAATGTGAACTCAGAACTGATTTTTTCTTGTGTCAAGCAGGATTACCATAAGAAAAGCCACAGTGCGGGGCGTGCAGGCTTTAACTAAGAAGTTTCAGGAACTCCTAGAGGATACTAGCGGTCAGTTCTATTTGGAGAACATTACAAAATTCGGCATTCCTGAAGCTTACGTAAAGAAGGTTCTTTCGGAGGAGACCGTCCAGAACGCTGTGAAATCTGGAGAGTCTGTTATCTATCTTGCATTGGAAAACGGACGCGAGATTCTAGGATTTGCCCAGACAGTGAAACACGATAAATCCATCGTGGAACTAGATCGAATCGTAGTTTTCCCAGAGTACGCTCGCAAGGGCATAGGCACTCGGCTTTTGGCTCGTGTCCTGAGCGATGAACGACGCAAAGGAACTAAAACAATTACAGTAAACGCGGGCAGAGATGAAACTCATGCCAGACGATTCTATGAGAAGAACGGCTTCGAACAGTTGAAGGAATCAGTAGTAGATACGCCATGGGGCACTAGATTATCACTTGTCACCTACCAATTTGAATTGAAGTGAAGATAGACTCGTAGCGCGCTAAGCGCTCACTTAGTCCAGAAATCGATAGACTGCTGCAGCCAGAAGGGCTCCGATTATCGGGGCTACCCAAAACAGCCAGAGCTGACTGATAGCAGTGCCGCCGACTATCACGGCTGGTCCAAGGCTTCTAGCCGGGTTCACGGATGTGCCCGTTATCGGTATTCCGACGAGATGTATCAGAACCAAGCTAAACCCGATAGATATGCCTGCGAAGTATTTGGGAGCCTTTTCGCTCGTTGAGCCATGGATAACGAGAAGAAATATGAAGGTCAAGACTAATTCAGCAATGAACGCAGACGTGACTGAGAATCCCGCAGGAGAGGCACTGCCGTAACCATTCTGGCCTAGACCATAAGCGGTCAGACTATACCGGGAATTTCCACTCGCAATCACATACAAGACCGCCGCTGCGACAGTTGCCCCTACGCATTGAGCGACAATATAGGCCACTGTGTCTCTCGCCTTCATCTTACCAGCCGCAAGCATCGAAATGGATACTGCAGGGTTTATGTGGCAACCAGAAATGTTTCCTATCGCGTATACCATTACCAACAAGGAAAGGCCAAAAGCAAAAGCTACTCCCACCCATATTCCCATCCATGCTTGCGGTCCCATCAACAACTTTGCCCCTACTACGCTTCCACAACCCGCGAAGACTAACACGAAAGTGCCGAGAAGTTCGGCAACGTATTTCTTCATATCAGCTTTTCCGATCATTCAAGAACCTCGCATATTTTTTGCTTGGCACAGGCTTCTGTCCCTAGCATATGCCAGTATATTTTATTTAACAGTTAATGTGCGCGCGCTAGGAACAGGCGAGTCTTCTCCGTCGTATAAAGCGTTCAATGACAGAGAGAGAGGCACACGCTCCGGAGATAGGAGATATATAACATGGAAGCGCGTGCCATCGGGCTTGCATCTCTCCGTTCGTGTAAGCGGAATGACAAACGAAGACAAATTCCTTGGTGTTCAAACGCCTAACACAATTACTAGAACCATGTCAGAAGCGCAGAGTCGGAATCGCTACCACGAGAAATCTAAATATTTCATGCCGTTTCTTATGAAACCCTTTTTTTGTCTTGATGTTCTCTATTGAGTCTGTCTTTCTAGGCCTCAATAAGTCGCTAAGGCGTAGAAAGTCGAAGTTGCTCGCACGCTCTCTACTCCATCGTCATTTTGGTCAAAGTAGCGACTTTTCCGTACCGCGTCCATAATATGTTGTTATAGAAGATTCCGATAGAACACTCTTATGGAAGATTGTTATTGGCTATTTTTTATTTTGGTGCTGAGAAAGAATATTTTAAGAAATAAAACTATCGCGTCATTTCTCGACTTATTTGAGAGGAGGGACCCCTCGCCCCGCCCTAAGCCGCACCACTAAAGATTTTGGGAAGTACGGCTAATTGTACCCGATGCCTTTGATCGTGAACTCATGGAGGTAAGAATATTAAGACGAGGAAGGCGGTGTTCTTAACGCTTTGGTATGCTAGTTTTCTTCTTTGGTTGTACGTGGTTGCCAGAATAATTTTCGATAATGCTGATGTAGATAGTTTGTTCCTTAATTCTGTGCCGTACTTGACGTTTGCCAAACTTGGGATTATTTCATTTGTCTTAAGCGTAATATTCATCTTTTTGTATCTCAGGGAGAGCTAGAAGACGCACTCGCTGCGGTCAGTTTGAAGTACGGGTTCTGAATTATCGGACGCAGCGATTTCTCTATTTTTCGTGCTGCAAAGTCTTCTCAGCCGAATGTCGCCTTACTGTCGTTCTTGACCTTCGCACGCACCCGGCGTCGAACGAGAATTCAATATAAGCAACAAGAACACCGCTGATCCAACGGACCTCAAAAGGCAATTCTAGCGTGCGCAGTAAGCATTTTGTACAAAGAATAATTCTTTTTTTAGGTGTCTGTCAACGTCTGGAACGGGCTGTTTTTTGTGTTTAGGCTTTGTTTTGGGCTTATTCAAAGTGCCACCAACAATGTTGGCTACTTGCCACCAGCATTGAATGTTACTCGAACGTTTTTAGACGCGTGTGTTTTCCTAAGGAATTGTAGCATTATGTCAAGTGTTTTATATTTGAACCCTAAATGTGGATTCGATGAAAATTCCCAAAGCAGAAGACGTTGTCCTAGACGTTCTTGCCATACTATCAGTGATCTTCGTTCTCTCAGGCTTAATCCGTTTACTATCCAACAAAAGTTACGGCCTCACGCTGCTATCCGTTGGACTCTTATTACTTATCGTTTTCATCATCATCATCGCCATTCTAAGAAGAAATAGACAGATGCGCCAAGATCGGTCCTCAGGTTTGAGGACACCCGCTGAATGAGAACACGTTTTCATGATTATTAGCCACTAGCACTCATTAAGAAAAAAGCGCGCGCCATATCAAGAGAAAGTGTTAATACTGTATCAGATGAAAAATAAGGCGCGTGAGATAAGAAAATGTCGACACAAAGCGGTTCACAGTTCGACTTAAACCACTGGATACTACGCCTAATCGCCTTCATTATCGACAGTATAATAATCCTCATTCCAACGTACATCATATACTTCATAATCATACTAGCCGTGCCCTTAAGCTGGGGATTCATCCTACTGCTTCCCTTCCTGTTGGGTATACTTGAGGTACTTTATTTCGTGTTTATGGAAGTCTCCTCAGGATCAACCATTGGCAAGAAAGTTCTGGGATTGCAGGTACAGACGGTCGACGGGAGCAGAATTACATATGACAAAGCCTTCATCCGAGACATAAGCAAGATCTTTTGGCTTCTCTTACTAATAGACTGGATACTGGGAGTCGCTATCCCAGGCCGCGACCCACGTCAGAAGTACACTGATCGCATTGCAGGAACAACCGTTGTCTCGATTAAACCAGCATTCTCATCCGTTGCAGCACCTCCGCCACCGCCGCCTCCACCACCGCCGCCAGCATGATCGACCGGGAAACCGTTTTCTGATTCCCCGCGATAACTATGCGAACGGCTTGATCGTTCTCAAGCTGGTTGTTAGGCCGTTTCCGCCGGCAATGCCAAGATGCTGAGCTTTGGCGCGCTCGAATGCCTAACAACGAAAACGCTTTGCTCAATGTCCAAAAAAGAGAAACGCGCAAAGAATCGCAAGTCTTTACGTGATAATGGCTCCCGGAGTGATTCCCTATGGCTTTATGCCAATTTTTTTCCACACGTCGGCGTGTACCTTTAGCGCCGTGTCTTCGTTCTTTACGTTTTTTATCAGCATTCTTCCACCCTGAAACAAGCTGACCTCAACGTCATCGCCGTACTGGAACACGATAACGATGGGAGATTTTATGAGAATCTTATAAAAGCTCTGAAGCTTTGCTAACAGCTCGTCCATGCCCGTTTCGATTAATCTCGACGGATTGATGTTAACGGTATCTTGACCGCACAGCCAAGTCAGGCGCCCGGTTTCTTTCTTAAGCTTGATTTCTCGCTTGCAGATGGGGCAGTCGGGTCTCTCGTAGACTGGTATCGTCATGATGTGCATGTCGCTGAAGTCGCATATCATAAGCTTACCCTTGAGTGGTTCGCCCATGCCGGCTAAGAGCTTGATCGTCTCCATCGCCTGCATAACGCCTATAATTCCCGCAGTTGCTCCTAGCACGCCTCTAGTTTCGCAAGTCTGCAAGTAACGGTCATCAACACTCGGGAACACACACTCCAAGCATGCGGTCTCTGGGGGATGAAAAACCGATATAGCACCCTCCACGCCTATCGCTGCACCGTAAACATAAGGAACCCCGAGTTTCACGCAGGCTTTGTTGAGAAGGTAACGTGTTTTCATGTTATCAAGGCCGTCGACGACGCAGTCCACGCCTTGGACTATTCTTTCAACATTACTTCTATCCGCGTTTTCAGCGATCGGCTCAACAGTCACCTGCGGGTTCATCTCACGGATCCTTCTGGCCGCCGTCTCCGTTTTCGGGTACCTCAAATCAGCAAGCGTGTACAACAACTGCCGGTGCAGATTGCTCAACTCCACAGTGTCTTGATCGACTAGGCGCAGTTTGCCAACACCCGCCAGTGCAAGGTAGATTGAAGAAGCGCTGCCCAGCCCGCCCAGCCCGACTACGGCTACTTTGGAACGGCTTAGTTTTCGTTGTCCTCTCCGTCCGAGTTCTGCAAGAGTTACTTGCCTGCTGTAAAACGCGTCCGCATCAAAAGACAATCTGCGACAACCTCAATTCAAAGAGTAGAAACGCTGTTAATTTAAGTATTCTAAACATTCCCAAAAAGGGTGGCTCGAATTTTTGTCCTGTTCGTGTCTATTCTTTGCATTGTTTGTGCAAGCCGTTTTTCTGTTATTGTGATACAGTTGTCAAGAAGCCTTATAAACAAACGCTGCATATAGCGTCGTCGGCATATTAGAAAACGCTATGAGACTGAAGCAAGAATGAAGTGCCCCTACTGCAGTTCAGAGGACCTCAAAACGCTCGAAACCAGAGACTCACAAGACAACGCAGTGAGACGAAGAAAAGAGTGCGCCAAGTGCGAGAGACGATTCACCACCTACGAGTACATAGAAAAATACGAGCTGATGGTGCGCAAAAAAGACGGAAGGACAGAGCGCTTCAACATGGACAAGATCATACTCGGACTCCAGAAAGCCTGCGAAAAAAGACCAGTAACGCTTGAACAGATCCGAGAACTCGCAGAACAAGTGCGACAGGACGTGATGGCAGAAGGAAAAGAGGAAATCACCACACAGGAAATCGGAGACAAGGTGATAAAACACCTCAAAAAACTAGACCGCGTCGCATACGTCCGTTTCGCCTCAGTCTACAGGCGCTTCGAAGAGCCAGAAGACTTCCAAACAGTACTCAAAGAGGTAAGAAAATGAAGTACGTAAGAAAACGCGACGGCAAACTCGCCGAGTTCGAAAGCGAGAGAATAACGAGCGCCATATGGAAAGCCGCCAAGGCAGTCGGCGGCAAAGACAAAGAACTCGCCAAAAGACTCAGCGACCAAGTCGTAGCAGAACTGCAAAAACGCTTCGGAGACGAAGGCGTACCCACCGTAGAAGAGATTCAAGACATAGTGGAAAAGACAATCATAGAAGACGGACACGCCAAAACGGCCAAGGCATACATTCTGTACAGGAAACAGCACCAAGACCTGAGAGAATTAGCCTCAATCCTGAGCGAAGCAGACCTGGTCGACAAGTATCTTGAAGTCGAAGACTGGCGCGTCAAAGAAAACTCCAACATGAGCTACTCGCTGCAGGGCTTGAACAACTACCTCTCCTCAACAGTAATAGCCAAGTATTGGATCTCGAGAATCTACCCGCCAAACATCGGAGACGCCCACTTCTCAGGCGACATACACATCCACGACCTCGGCGTCCTAGGCGCATACTGCGTAGGCTGGGACCTCAGTCACCT
Source organism: Bathyarchaeia archaeon (assembly GCA_035319765.1). GTDB lineage: Archaea > Thermoproteota > Bathyarchaeia > Bathyarchaeales > SOJC01 > DATHCB01. The sequence continues at coordinate 51,615 of DATHCB010000148.1, read as the reverse complement.
CCTGCTCTCAGGCTTCGGAGGAGTATCCGGCAAGATAGAGAGCAAACCAGCAAAGCACTTCAGAACGGCCCTTGGCCATATCGTAAACTTCTTCTACACGCTACAGGGCGAAGCTGCAGGCGCACAAGCGTTCAGCAACTTCGACACGTACCTCGCACCGTTCATACGCTACGACGGACTGAACCAGAAAGAAGTCGAACAGTCACTGCAGGAATTCTTTTTCAACATGAACGTTCCCACGAGAGTCGGCTTTCAAACTCCGTTCACCAACGTAACCCTAGACCTGACAGTACCGGACTTTATGAAAGACGAACCCGCACAAGTCGGAGGAAAAGTAACAAACGATCCTCAAAGCGACTTCCAAGCCGAGATGGATATATTCAACAAAGCATTTGCCGAGGTAATGTGTCATGGCGATTCTAAGAGCAGAGTGTTCACTTTCCCAATTCCAACCTACAATATAACGTCAACCTTTAGCTGGGACTCACCCGTCGCAGAAAAAATCTTTGAAATGACCGCCAAGTACGGCGTGCCATATTTCTCCAACTTCATAAACAGCGACATGAAACCCGAAGACGTAAGAAGCATGTGCTGCCGCCTGAGAATAGACAACAGAGAACTCCGCAAACGAGGCGGCGGCTTCTTCGGAGCCAACCCACTGACCGGCTCCATCGGCGTCGTTACAATCAATCTTCCCCGTATAGGATTCCTCTCAAAAGATGAGGACAAATTCTTCGAGCGACTGAGTGACATCATGGACATCGCAAGAGACAGCCTAGAGATAAAAAGAAAAGTTCTGGAACACTTCACAGAAGCCGGGCTGTACCCGTACTCCAAGCACTACTTGAGCGTCGTTAAGGATGAGTACGGCAGCTACTGGAAGAACCACTTCTCCACCATAGGACTAGTCGGGATGAACGAAGCCCTTGTTAACATGTTTGGTCACGACATCACGACAAAAGAAGGACTCGACTTTGCAGTCAAAACGTTGACGTTTATGCGAGGCAAACTGACAGACTATCAAAGAGAAACAGAAAACATATACAACCTAGAAGCAACGCCAGCAGAAGGCACCTCATACCGCTTAGCCCGAATAGACAAGAGGACACACCCAAACATCAAGGCAGCGAACGAGAGGTACCTCTCAGGAGGCGCCGAACCGTTCTACACCAACTCCACTCAGTTGCCAGTTGACTATTCAGGTGACGTTTTCGAAGCGTTGGAACACCAAGACAACCTCCAGACACTCTACACGGGAGGCACAGTCTTTCACATCTTCCTCGGCGAAAGAGTCTCCTCCTGGAAAGCCACGGCCAGCCTAGTGAGGCAGGTGGCCAAGAACTGTCGCCTGCCCTACTTCACGCTGACCCCGACGTTCAGCATATGCCCAACGCACGGGTACCTGAGCGGCGAACACCGAAAATGCCCAACCTGCGAAGCCAACTGCGAAGTTTACTCCAGAGTCGTAGGCTACCTCCGACCCGTCGACCAGTGGAACGACGGCAAACAGGCAGAGTTCAACATCAGAAAAACGTTCGACCGATCCGTGATTCTCACAGCCGCATAACAGAGTGACTATGCCTTGATCTTCGGCGGCCTACAAAAAACCAGCCTCATAGACTTTCCAGACAGAATAGCCACCGTGCTGTTCACACCCGGATGCAACCTGCGCTGCCCCTTCTGCCACAACTGGAGGCTGATTCTGGAGCCCAAGGGACCCTTCTTAGACGAAAAGAGCGTGATGGAGATTCTTGAATCGAGAAAGCGGCACGTGGACGCGGTAGTTATTACTGGCGGAGAGCCCACCATGCAAGCCGATTTGCCAAAATTCATGACGGAACTGAAAGAAAGAGGATTCCACGTCAAACTGGACACCAACGGATTCTTTCCAGACGTCCTCGAGAAGAGCCTTCCGTATACGGACTACATCGCTTTGGACGTGAAAACCTCTCTTGAAAAATATTGCCGCCTAGGAGCAGATGACTCAAGTAACTTTTTGGTCACAAGGAATATCTTAAAACAGGGCTCTGTGGATTACGAGTTCAGAACCACGGTTGTCCCAGGCTTCGTTGATGCAGAGGATATCCCGAAAATAGGCGAACTCGTCAGAGACGCGAAACACTTTGCGTTACAACAATTCATCCCAGACGACAGTCTGGACAAGAGCCTAAGCAAAGTCAAACCGTATTCTCCAGAAGTCATCAATGACTACGCTGGCGTTATGAAGAAATACGTCACGGATGTAAAGCTTCGAGTCTAATTGGACTCAAGTCATGAAAACCGGAAAGATACAAGCATAAATTGTGCGTCCGGGACTATCTGAAGAGAAGCAGGATAGCATGTGTTCAGATGTTGGTGTTGATTAGTGTTTTCCAACGTTTGGACTGAGGCAGGACTTTGGAAAGTGCGTTGTTAAAGCCTCTAAGTGGTTTCGCTAGGATCTGGGCTTCTTCGAATTCGTAGGCTCTGATCCATTCTACCGCTCTCGTATGATCGAAGAACTCCTCAGTTTTTGAAAGGTTTCTGTCGTACGCATGGTCGGGGTCTAGTATCTCACCGACTCCGAGGAGAGAGTCCCATCCTTTGAGCACTAGAACTATGTCGTGAATCCTCATTTCGTTGCAGAAGACATCGAACTGTCTGGTCCAAGTTTTTCCAACAAACCGCGTTGCCCATTCCCTCACTCTTGACCAGTCGTCCTTCACATATCTTGGAAAGTCGAGTCCTACGACACTGTTATTCTTGGCATACTCCCAGAGCTCTTGCTCCCTGGTTCCATTATAGCTCATGTGCATGATGTAGCAGTGTTTTCTTCGTCTTTCAGAGAGCAGGTCACCGATCTTCGTATTCCCAACTCCTCCAATGCCGTATATTCCGCAACCTTGCGTCTTAAAATTTGCGCGTGACGCGATCTGATGTTTGTGAGTTTTGCGCTTCAGCCAAGTGATGTATCGGTTCCTCATTTTAAGAGGAACACGCGGTACGCTCTTGGTTCAGGGTAATTTTGTCGTTTAAGTGTGATTATATACATCATTTACGATGCTTCTATGAGCTGTGCACAGTGTGATGCTTATGATCGTGGCTAGAAGTGCCAACCCCGTCAAGAGAGGTGGAAGCAAGAGAATCGTCGGCTTAATTGCCATAGCTTTGGTAATTGTGTTCACAGTCCTATTCACTATTGGGATTCTTTCCTTCATAGAGTGGATCGTGGCAGAAATATTGGTCACATCGATCGCCAACTTGATCTTCAGAACACTAAACAAGCAGAGAATGCAGTAGACGACCGCGAATTCTTATGGAAAAACTAATAGAACATAGATCGCGAACTTGCCAGTGAATGAAACAAAAACTATAAACGTTAAGATAATGGAAAATAAGGCTGAAAAAATTGCGCATGCATGGGCGTAAGTCTTTAATATGAACTCCTTGACCTAATAGTTAGGTGTGTTTGTATGGAGTTGGTTTTCAAACGAGGGATTCTCTCGGAAATTTTGATTTCGCTGTTAGTTCTCAGTTTGATAGGCAATTGGTCTCTAGTGCTGGTTTCGCAGGCTTCGAACGTGCGCTTTTCAGGTGTCGTTTATGCTGCTTCAGGAATACCGGTTGTCAACGCCATAGTCAGCGCGTCGGGCGCAAATGGTTCGGGATATGCTGTAACGGATTCATCTGGAGCCTACTTGATTAATAGCGGGCTTGGATCAGGCAATTACACTGTAGAGGCAATCGCGACTGGATACATGATTAGTAACGCCACTGCTCAGGTCACGGTGGGACACACGACTTCAGGCACGAACCTTTACCTCAACCTTTCTGGCGCTATCACTGGCAAAGTGACAGATGCGGTTTCGTCGGCTCCTTTGCAGGGTGTGGACGTCTACGCCTCCTCGAGTAGCGGGGGAAGCTTTGGCTGGTTCGCAGTAACCGATTCAAACGGCGACTACACGATTGCAACTAACTTGGCTACAGGCACGTACAATGTTACCGTACTATTTCCGACAGGCTACGTTACGGGCACAGTCAGCGGAGTCTCAGTGACTGCGGGCGCTACTACATCAGGAGTTAATCTGGCGCTTGCGAGGTCGGGCACAATTTCTGGAAGAATAACTGCTTATCCTAGTGGTGCCCCGTTGGCAAACGCGAGCGTGGAGGCGACATACGGTTCGTATTTTGGAAGCGCGACTTCTAACGCGACTGGATATTATAACATAGTGAGTGGCTTAGGTAATGGCACCTACACCGTCTTTGCGGATTACAGCGAACATGGCAGTTTCGGCTTTAATGAAACCACAGGCGTCAGTGTCACAGCAGGGCAAGAAACGTCTAACGTGAACATGGAAATCACTGTTACCCCGCCTACTCCGTCGGGCATTATAACTGGTAAAGTTACTGACATGAGCAATGGCAACCCGATCGAAGGCGCTTTCGTAGATGCAGATGGCGGCTTGGCTGGCTTTGGAAGTGCCGTTACTGATGCTAGTGGCAACTATGTCATCTCGGACGGCATGGGCACAGGGACGTACAATGTCACGGCGTCAGCTACTGGCTACAACTCGACGACTATTACAGGCGTAAGTGTGACGGTTAACCAAACGACGTCCAACGTCAACTTCCAGTTGACTCCGATTCCGCCAGCGCAATCTGGAAGTATATCGGGAACTGTGACGGGCTCCCCTAACGCGGTGCCTGAATTCGCGACTCCAGCCTTACTATTCCTTACGATGGCGGCGGCAACAGTAGCGCTAGTTTTCGTCAAGAAGAGAACTGTCAAAGAAACACAATAAACCCATCCTTTTTTTATTCGTGAAACTGGCGATTCCAGCTTTCTTCCTCGGTTTGGTGGAGAATCTCCAGAAAACATGCTTGGACAAATGTCTTGATAAGTCGACGGAGAAATCAAGAGCCAAAATGTCTTTATGATGTATCGACAAGTGAATAGATAAGCCCTTTCTATACACTCGCTAACTAAACGAGTGACCCCAAATCATATTCCAGAGGGCTAGGAGCCAATAAAGCAGACCAACGCAAAGTTACGTGAAGTGTTTTACGGATGAACGCCCATACGCATGCAATAGTGGCATTGATCCATCGAGCATCGTGACCTGGGTCAGATTTACAACCCTATGCTGATAAGAATCGCCTCGGCTATGGCGCTACCGAGCAGTAGCAGAACGAAGATTATCACGGTTCTCCATGATTGCTTCCTAATTCTCTCCCAGGCGCCGAGCTTGGGCACCGCTAGGTAAGTGACGCAAAGGCTTTCTGCGAAAGCAAAAATATAGGCTAAAATTTCAAGCGGAAAGAGAGCGAACGTGACTAGAACGATAATCAAAGCATTGACATGTTTGTACGCGCGCGCTATTATGAACACAAGGTTCATACTCAGAATTCACTTCAGGGCAGTTTGAAGCGCAAGTTTTCGATGCACAATAATGATCGTTAACCACAACCACGATACACTTCACATCCATCGCAGTAGAACGCATAACCGGTAGAACGCTTCCTCAAGTTCCAAGTACCGCAACAAAACAAGAAGAGCTACTCTACGCCCTAGCACTAGCCTCCGGGCTAGTCGAGAAGCCTAACGCTTTAGAACATCTCAATAAAGTGCTGACACATAAAGCGATCACTGAAAACAGCAAGTCACCTTAAGATGCAGTAAAGCCGAATAGGCTCCTGACGCGCAGGATGCTTCTCGTGCGGAGCAGTATAGCAACACAAGTGTAGCAACCGCTTCCAATGAGGGAAAGGACGCGCGCTGATTCCTTCTTTTTTTCTTTTTTTCGTCATAAAAGCAAAAAACGCAATAATAACAAAAGCTTTTGAAATGAACTTGTGCAAAAACGGAATAAGTGAACGTGAGATAACACTGGACTTCTTAATCAAAGGAGAAAAAGGAAAATGAAAAAGGAATTAATATTTGTATCTGTGCTTTTCATCATTTTCGCATCGCTTTCGCCTAGCTTCTGTTTGCAAGCTCGAGCTGAACCAAAATCAGTCCTCGGGTCCTGCTATCCAACCTTAACTCCCACTGCGGGTATCAGAGTTCCATCCAGTTTGGATTTGTCGAAGCAATTGGGATCGTCAGCGACTGCATTAAACTCTGGCAAAACGACGCCGCTGGCAGTTGCCTCCTCGCTGAGCTTTGCCAAGGCACAAAACAGTGGGGAAAAAAAGGACACAACTTCGGGCGCGGTCTCATCTAATACGAGCGACCCGGTATCAAGCATTGGTATCTTGGTGCTTACTCTCGGCAGTATAGGTACTTCAAGCTCGGATACGATTGCCAGCATAAGCCAAACAGGCATCATGTGGAGCAAAGCTGTCTCCAAGTCTACTTCCCAAGGCAGCAACTATTATGACAATGAGATTTGGTATGGCAACGTCACCGAGGGCAGCAGCTATTCAGGAGGAATTACGATCTACTTCAACAACCTTCCTACTTCTGCGATTGCCGACCACCCATGGTTTTTCCCTTACCGTTTAGCCCTCGTGGACAAAACCGCTACGAACAGCGGAACCAGCGCTTCCACTGACACCGGGACTATAGCTAGCACAAACGACGCTCAAGAGTTGTGGATAGGGTCAACACTAGCGGCTGCTTCCGCCCAAACCAATCCAAGAAACGGGTTTTTGATGTATGATGGAGCTTTAACGAATGGCATTTCGGAAGCCTATCTTTGGAACATCAGCAACACGGCCGGACCCGCTGATTCAGGTACGACCTTAACCGCATCAGAGCCATGGTCGGGCTGCATCGCAACATTCTATTATAATGGGACATGGGCTTTGGGAGCGTATGCTGATCCAGGGCAGATCTCTGGCAATTCCCCTGTGTCAGGGATCCTTTCGTATGGTTCGTGGGGGTCCTGGCAAAGTTCAAGTGCGACCTACTACTTAGGGGACGATGTTTTGACGATGAGTGACGGCTCGTACGGATGGCAGATAGTCGAAATGCAGATTGGACAATCGTACTATGTTCAGATAGAATGCTGGGACCTCAGCAACAATAAAGCCGTTTATCCGCAATCTGGGGTATGGCCAACATGGCAAGCGTCAAATGTTCAATTGGGCACGCCTTACAACATGTCGATTACGTACAACAGCACGACTAACGCATGGCAATTCAATTTTGGCAAACGAATCTTGAATGGCAATTCAATTTCGGGTCTGCCCGTCAGTGACGAACGCTCAACCATCATGAAAGGAAATCAATCCAGCGTTGCCGTTGAAACAAACGACCTGAGTTCATCTGACTTTAGTGGTGGAACGCCATTCCAGATCGGGTTCTTCAATAGCGCTAGCAGCACGTATCTTGGAGCAATAGAGTATTATTTCAACAGTGCTTGGCACCCCGTATCGCTAACAGATTCCGTGCCGACAGCCTATGCATACCTTGGCGGCTCATTGACGAGCGTTATATTCGGCGTTGGCAACTATTTCGCTCCAACATGGTTTGGAGAAAAGGGTTATTACTACTATCCGACAACGGGTCAACATCCAGAATCTCTCATCCTTGGCTACGGAATGGCCCAACCAACATATGGAACAACGTTGTGGGATGGTCCCTCTGTGTCTATCTCGCCCACTTCCGTAACTTTGGATGTTGGTCAGAGTCAGACTTTCACGTCTAGCGCCTCGAGAGGCAAATCCCCGTACTCCTATAAGTGGTACCAGAATGGAACAGCGGTCTCAGGCGCAACCAGCTCAAGTTGGACTTTGATGCCCTCCACTGCGGGTTCTTATACCGTCTACGTGGTAGTCACGGACTCGCTAGATGTATCAGCAAAATCCAACGCCGCGACTGTGACCGTTAATTCAGCGTTATGGATCGGTATAATTTCACAAGCGCCCGTGCCGGTGACAGTAATGATAACTGCAATGGACCCTGATGATATCAGTGTTCCGTGCTATTGGGGACTAACGTTTGATCAATCACTGCCGCCGTTAAAGCCTGGTCTGGGTTATGTGGGTGCTTACTACAACGCACTCACACATAGCGGTGCCACTATCACTGTTAATTTGCCGCTCCCTTCGAATTACCCTGACTACCTAGTCTTCGGCGTTTCACTGCAACAGGTGGTGCCAGGTGACCCAGGTTACTCTGGTAGTATCACAATTAACTACACAAGCGGCGCGCGCGCGATTGTTTATTTCAGCGGTGTAAATGCGAGCCAATCATTTACATTACCATTTACCGTGCCCCAGCCCGTGCCTTTCACCATGGATGCAGGCCAATCTGTAACCTTCATTACTCTTGGTGACACAGGGGGCGGCACTCAGCCTTATTCTTTTCAATGGTATCTTGATGGTAAAGCCGTCTCGGGAGCTACCGCCTCCATTTGGACTTATTCCCCGTCCTCGGCTGGTTCACACACTATTTACGAACAGATTACCGACAGCGCTACCACTCCAGTGACTGCGACATCTGCTTCTATCTCAGTTGTTGTGAACGCTGCGCCTTCTGTTTCTATCTCGCCTATTTCTGCTAGTTTGGTTGTTGGACAGTCCCAGACCTTTAACTCAACAGTCTCGGGCGGTACTTCTCCGTATTCGTATCAGTGGTACTCGAACGGTGTTGCTGTTTCTGGTGCTACTGGTGCTTCTTGGACTTTCACTCCGTCTTCCACGGGTTCTTACACCGTCTTCCTCAATGTTACCGATGGTTTAGGATCTCATGCAACGTCCAGCACTGCAACTGTCACCGTTGGCTACGTCCTAACGCTATCAGCAAACACAACCGTACCAAACCTAGCCTTCAAAATCGTGAACAGTCAAGGTCAGACTGTAGGTACATATGGATCGGGGAGCGTGGTGCTTCTGCCAGGAAACTACACTATAACAGTAAGCCCGACAATTTATAAAACAGGCACCGGCAAGCTTGGCGCCACGATCTCCTTCGTTGGGTGGTCGAATGGTAGTAGCATTTTCAGCACAGATGCTACGATAACGATAACGCTAGGACAAAACATGAGCCTGATAGCGGACTACAACGTTACTCTCCGTGGCATCGAGTGAATACATGGCACAAAATAAACGCACTAAACCCCCTCTTTCTTTCTTGGCGCGCTAGGTCTGCTCTGCATTCATATTTGCTTTCACTTACCTCCCTATTTTATCATTGTATGCTTCTTCACAGGTCTTAAAAGAAGCCAAGTCTTAGGTTTCGCGCGCGCTCAGTCGAAGCTATAACCCTCTGCTGATTAGCCCTGCTTCAACTATGGCAGCGATGAGTAGCAGCAGGGCGTATGTTATCCAAGTTTTCCATGACTGCGTCTTAATCCTTTTTATGGCTCCGAGGTTGGCCACCGCCAGATAAATGATGTAGAGGTTTTCTGCGAAGGCTATGATATATGCTGCGATTTCTAGGGCTCCTACACCTAGTGTAAGTAGAACAACGAGTGAAGCGTTGACGTTGTAATAGGCGCTTTCAAGGCCTAGGATGGTCGCTGTGTTGTACCAGATGAAAAAGAAGACGGCCAAACCGAGGACTGGAACGATCAGAAACCAGCTTGCCCGAAGGTTGTTCAGGAATATGCCTTGCCACGTGGCGGTTTGCCGTTCGGACGTTATCGTTTGCGTTGCGTGTTGTGCTTGTGTGGGCGTAGCAGTAAGGGCTGCATAGTTGGCCCAGAGTAGGGCACTAGCTAGTAGGACGATTAATGAAATGACGATCGCAATCTTGAAGCCACTGGAGAAGTACCGCGTTTTTTTCTCAGTAATCATTGCCGCATCACTACTTCTGGTTGTGGATCCTCCTTAAAACGCCTGCGGGTCCAGTTGGTATCTGTTATGAATTAGCATTAGGAATATGAAATCTGACAAACTGCACCTGAGTGCGTCACGAAAATAGACCGTCGGGCTCCGTATTCAGGAAAAGACGCGATGCTGTGCACCACAGATATTGTGTGTTGCTGCTTCTAGAAGTTCTCCAGTATGGAGCTGAATAGTTGAGCGATTTGAGGGCCTGTCGGTAGACCGATGAATAGGCTCTTGAGACTGATCGAATAGAAATAAGCTGTTTGAGGTGTGAGTTTCTTTACTGATTCAAGCCAGTTTTGGAAGTTCGAGATCTCATCGTTTGTTCTTGTTTCGATTTCCATCTTAGTTCGTGAATCGGCTTTTGCATAGGACTCTTTGCGATCTTTAACCGTTTCAGCAATGCCTTTGCCACTGTACTCTTCGAACAATTCAAAACTCCTGCTGCGATGCTTCAAAGGGACTGGTAATCCAAGCTCGACAGAGAAGTTCTCGGTTTCGGATTGCATGAAGACAGCTTTCAGCAATATAGATATTTTGATTATGAAGACAAAATTCGTACTCAGAATTCACGTTCGATCGGTCGAAGGTGAGAGCCTTCGATTCATGTAGCACCACCAACTACGCAACCACAGCAAATTTCGCGCCCAATGCAATGCCATGGTTCTGTGAGAGAATGCTTGCAGGTCAGATTCAGAGCACTCGCAACACGCGAAGAGCGCGCGCAAAGAAAGAATCCTAATTAACTAGCAGATAGAAAGTTCTCCATACGAAAGGTGTTCCGATGGAAGACGATGATGAAGAAGTGAAGAAGATCGAGCAGGCGAAAATGAAGGAAATGACGCGAAAGGTAATTGAAAAAGAGGAGAAGCAATACTTTGACAAACCTATCACGGTAACTGACGCGACTTTCAAGGAGACGGTTCAGAATAACGCCGCTGTTGTGGTTGACTGCTGGGCGCCGTGGTGTGGTCCGTGTCGGATGATCGGTCCAATTGTGGAGGAACTAGCAAAGGATTATTGCGGAAAAATCTTGTTCGGCAAATTGAACGTCGATGAAAACTGTGAAGTCTCAACGGAGTATCAAGTTATGAGCATCCCAACTCTGCTGGTGTTCAAGGACGGCAAACTCGTGGATAGAATCGTAGGCGCCATGCCGAGACCAATGCTGGAACAAAGAATAACACGCTGCATCTAGACGCCCCTGCAGGAGATTCGGCGTTTGGATGAGCAGTTGATCGAGGAATTTCTCAACAAGAAAAACTTGATCGCCGTCGTGGGCGCTAGCAAAGATCCTGAAAAATACGGCCATCGTGTCTACAGAGACCTGAAAAGCGGAGGCTACAAAGTGTATCCAGTAAACCCGAACGCAGAGGAGATCTTGGGCGACAAGTGCTACCCAAGCCTGGAGACTTTGCCGGAGAAGCCAGACGTCGTCGATGTCGTGGTGCCTCCGAAGGTTACTGAGGAAGTTGTCAAGGACTGCAATAGACTTGGCATCAAGCGAGTGTGGATGCAACCGGGCTCCGAATCTGAGACCGCGATAAAATTCTGTAAAGACAATAATATCGCCGTAATATTCGAAAAGTGCATCATGGTGGAACGCCACGAGAGAGAGCAGCAATAGCTGCTAAGAAGGGACAAGTCATTCAGTTGGCTTGGCTCCTTTTTGTCGGGTTTGAATTGCTCTATTGAGACGTTCGTCTTGTCTATACTTCGTTCTGCACGGTGCCCCTTCTGCCCTGAACACTTTGAGATCATTTAGCCTAGCAACTATCGACCACAATGTGCCGAGCTTAATGCTATTGACATGAGAGCACACGTGGCCGCTGTGGTTTGATAAAAGCCTCTGCGCTGCTTTTGTGTCAATCTTTCCATCGCGCTGTCTTAGTGTGTTATGGACAGTGGCGTACCTTTCCATTGAGTAGGGCGGTCTTTCTTTTTGATCCTCCATTTCCAGCATTTCAGAGTTCAAGAAATGGTTTGTGCACACTATGAAGTTCTCGCCCCTTTCGGGTCTTCGTATCCTTATCTTGTCTGGACTTGCTTCAACGACAGCCATGTTGCCATTCCTGTCTGCCAGCAGGTAATTGTTCGTGGTCAAGAAATGCGCGTGCGAAAGAGTTTCGACGGCTTCATCCACTGTGGCGTGCTTGTCAAGAATGTATCTTGTGGCAAGCGCGAAGCTTACGCCTGGTTTAAGATTCTTTGCTGCGACGGCTGTCATTCCAATTGCTAGCCCTTTCTCGTTTATACCGTCTTCTCTTCCAACGAAAATGTCGGATTGCCCCACGCTCCGGTAGCCGTCCTTTGGGCACGTGAGGTAGCTCTCGGTCTTGTCTTTGAGGCTATAGTAAAAGTCGTAGTTGCGTCCGAACACTACGTGAGAGCCATTAAACGCCGCAAAGATGCTGCAAGCCGCCTTGGGCGAAAAGGCTCCGATGCCTAATATGAGAGCTGCCAGATTTTCGTATGAAGCGTTACATGCATCGGTGAATCCACGAATCTCTTCTAAGATTTCTGGAAAGAATAGTCTGACTTCTTTTTCGCATTTGTGTCCAAAATCGAGTCTTTGAGTTGACTGGTCTGGAACTCTGAAACCATGTCTGTACAAAACGGTTCCGTAAGCGTAGCCCATATCATAGTATGCGCCTTTAACCCTTGGATGGAATACGGATCATCACTTTCCGCTTAGGTTTTTTCTTTAATGCTTTCTACGGAGGTAGATAAGACGTTGATTTTTCTTATGTTTTTCAAGGACCTCTCTCATGACCACGCGCAGTGTGGGCATTTTCGTAATTTTCGAGACCATGACGGCAACGCCTTCCTTCTCGACTGTGACCGCATCCTGGCTGATTACTGGAATATTGGCTCTTATTCTTTTGTTTTGGCTTATGGCGAGTTAGTATTCGCCTATTTCCATTCCCACTTTGTGGTAAAATCCACGTTTGCCCACCCATTTGAACAGTAAACCGTCCTTCCAATCATAACCTTCGCGAACGCTTGTCGCAAGCACTTCGCCTATGAACCAGACGTGGTCGCCAGTTTCTACCTCTTTAATCACCTTGCACTCGATTGACAGAGGGCTCTCTTCAATCAGAGGAGCGTTCACTTTGACTCCCCTCTTAGGTGTCAAATGAGCCCGCTCGAACTTGTCAACATTTGCACCGGAGTTCTCTCCGCAGATTCTAACAGCGTTTGAGAGTTTTTCATCGACTACATTGACTGCAAACTCGCCGCTCTTCTTGATCAAGCCGAAAGAGTATCGCGAGGGCGCTATGCCCACACCTACCAAAGTTGGTTTTCCAGAGAAATAGGCGAACATGCCTATGGTTATGATGCTTCTTTTTCCTTCATGCTCCGCGGTCACAAGATATACCGGTCTTATGGGCAGATGCCTTAGACCTTCTGAGACGGCAATTTCTTTTTTCACGATGATGACCTCTTGATCAGAGAGGAAAGTCTTTTCGACTGTATATTAGTTTAGTCCTTTGAGGAAGCGTCCAGTTTACTTGTGCGATGGCGAGTGCGAATTGTTCGATTTTGCTGAAGGGCGATGATATTACGTTCTAGAATTGTTTTCTAGGTTTTTTGTTCCTATTAAGCTTAAATAGCCGAGAAACGGTCGGTTTAGTTATCTCTAGGAAGGGCACTCTGGGAGCAATGAAATGGGAGAAATATCGGTGTCAGATGGGTCTCTTTTGATAGACACCTTTACGGCTACGAGGCAGAGGGCTCAGGTCTCCGTTTTGATGCCCGTTCACAATGAGGCGGACATTATTGAAGAAGTTGCACTGGACTTCTACAAGACTATAAGTGTCAGGGTGCCTGTTGAAATTGTTCTCAGTGAAGACGGGAGCACTGACGGAACCAGAGAAGTTATAGGTCATCTCGCCAAGCAGATGCCCCTCAAGGCTACGCTTTCACCAGCACGAAAGGGCTACGCGCGCGGAATAAAGTACGGCTTGGAACTCGTAAGCGCTGATTATGTTCTCATCACGGATTCTGATGGGCAACTGGGAGCCTTGGATTTTTGGAATCTTTGGGATTTGAGGGCGAAGTTCGATATTGTCAGCGGATGCAGGATTAACAGGGCCGATTCGCCTTTTAGGAAATTCATGTCCGACGCCTTTCAGAGGATGAACAGATCACTTATCGGATTGCCAAAGTTTCGAGATGTTACCTCTCCGTACAAATTGATGAAAACCGAAGTGGCAAGACTCATAGCAGATGGGTTCAGGTACATGAACGAGAGCTTCTGGACAGAGTTCACCGTAAGAGCAGTTGAAAGAGACTACAGCATCACGGAGATTCCAGTTAATCACATGATTAGAAAGAATGGCGCCACGCGCGTGTATAAGTTGTCGAAGATACCGAGAATCGTCCTGTCGCAGTTCAGCGGCTTACTTAAGCTGTGGTGGGAGCTCAGGGAGCCGTAGTCACGCAGTTTGCTATGCGTGTCCGAATCGTTCAAAGAATAGGGAATCAACTTGCGTTAAATCTCTAACAAGTGATCAATAGCGACGTCGTCTTGGCATGTCGAGGCAGTTTTAAGCCGCTTAACTCTTAATCCGATTTTGTCCGCGGCCTAAAGTGCATACCATGGTAGTTTCTTGACTTCCTTCGCTGCGAGAGCCTTGTGTATGCCGTGAACATCGCTATCATTATGGCTATTGTCATTGCGATTATGGTTACCGTTCCGAGTGTCGTTGCGAGGAAGGGTGGGCTGGCTGGGCTTAGGTTTACCGTAACCGTGTGTGTGCTGTGCAGATAATTAATGCAGATCGTCCAAGAATCGTTCGCGCTGGTGGTTGTGTAAAGAATTTGGTCGCCGTCGAGATGTGCAGTCAGTTGAGCGATGTTGCTGATGAGGTCTCTTGGGATTGTTATGTTGGCGTAGCCCATTGTTCCCAAGGGGCCACTCACGGTGAAGTCGAGTACTTTGCCAGATGAATCGTAGGATAATCCTGAGATAGTTGAGTTGGAGATGACTGAGAAGACGTATTTGTCTTGGGTGGAGGTTATCGCCAGGTTCACAGTAGCTTCTGCTCCTGCGACGTTTGTGTTCCCCGCCCAGCTAACTTTTATGGCGTATACTCCTGCAGCGTTTGGCGTCCATTCGGCGTAGTAATTCCCGGTGCCCGTCGTGTTGAACGATGTTATTGGAATCCAAGTTGCATTGCCAGGCACGCTGTATTCTGCCAGAAGGTACGCCTGCGAGATTCCCGTATGGTCGGGGTAGACTAGTCTGCCGCTGATTCCGACGCTGTAGCCCACGTAGGCTGTTGAGCAGTTTAAAGATTCCGTGAGCGCAGACTGCTCTAAACCGGTTCCACTGCCGATCGATAGGTCTAATCTCACGGCAGATCCAGAATCGAAGGCTGCTGTTTGACTTGTTTCGGTTCCGTTCACATAGAATATGATTTCGTCCCCGGTCACGCCTCCGTCTATCTGCGTTGAGTTAGGACTATTGGAGGGTATCATGAACTGGCTGCTTCCCATCGCCCCCCAGCCGTAGGTTCCGTTTGCCGTTTGTGTCGTCCAATTGAGCGTTGTTCCCGATATCATTGCCATAACGGTCAGGCCATCTTTGGCCGGAAGACCATCAACTGTCACGTTCCCGTAGAACAGGCATGGGGGCTGCGGAGTAGCCTGAGCCCTTACTATGGGCGTTATCATGAATGCGCATATCGAAAGCGCTATCACGAACTTGAGGGTTGTTATTTTTTTCATAATGAATCACAAAAAAAAGGAGGGGAGAGACATAGACCTCCACAGGGTTACTATGGCGCTATGTAAACTGGGCAAACTGCGCTGTTGTAGACCCAGAACGCTTCGCCAGGGTAAAGACCCCAAGACGGGTTTCTGACCCACGCGTTCATGTATGCGTAGTATACCCAAACTGGGCCGGCGCACGCTCCGCTAGTGAAGCCGCTCGCAGTACTGGCTAAGTAGTCAGCGATGCTTATTCCGGTGGTCGTCGTCACGCCTATCAGGTTCCACGATTGTGCGTATAGCTCGTATGTTGGCGGCGTGAATGGACCGTTTTCAAGCCAAACGCCGCTGAGTTCCAGTGTGCATGGCTTCTCAGCTTTGATCCAGTAGCCTAATCCGTCTTGGAACAACGAAGTGTTGGAAGGAGCTGTAACGCCTGGCACGTATACATTCCAGTTCCCATCGACGTACCACCATACAGCTTCTATGCAGCCCGCCCCAGTCTTGCCGAACAGAAGATACATCGGTATGCCGGTTAGATAGCTAGTGGTCGGGTAGTTTGAGTAGGTAAGGTTGTCGAGTATGAGGCTGACTGGAGTTGAGATTAGGTTGCATCCTGTGTACAGCGGAATGTGGACTTCGTATATTGGTCCGTTCAGTTTTATTCCGGTTGGTTCTGGTCCAACTGGCGGTGGCAAGTAAGGCTGTGGTGGATCACATCCGGTGAAACACGCGATAGTGATGTCATACGCACCGGTGCTCGGATCAGAGGCCCAGGTCGTATAGCCCCAGGTCAGCGGGGTCAACGGCCAACCGTTATATGAGAAGACTGAGTTGACTCCGTCTTCGACCATTTCAGTCCAGACGAACAACTCCAGTGCGGGACGCACCACTTCTCCTGATGCGAGCTTCAGCGTTGGTACAATCGCAAATGCGGTAACGTTGAATGTCCGTGGGTTAGTGTCTGCGCATAGAAGTGTGTAGTTATAGTAACCGCCCTGTGGTATCCAAACGTTACAAGAGGGTGTCACAGTTCCTGCGGTTGTTGCGAAGTTAACGTCGATGTATGTGCCCGTGTTCCATGGTGTGTAAGCTTCGTGAATCAAGTTACCGTCTTGATCGGCCAGCGAAACGTATACGCACGTCATCCCAGCTGGCACGTACGGGTTAGCCAAGATGTCATAGGCAGTGGGGTGAATCACCAAATGATCGATAAGCAATGTGTAACTAAACAGCTCTGCACTTGGTTGAGGGGCCGTGAAGATGTAGAAAGTGTTCGGCGAACTGCTCGTGTCCCACACATTGCAGACCGTAGACCATGCACCAGGGGCTGTTACGAGGTCGTCCCAGTTGCCTACAGAAATGCTGACACTTGCTGTTTGCGGATTGCCCTTTTGATTCAGGCCTGTTATGTAGAGGGTGTCACTTGCTGTAGCGTTGCCATATTCTCCAGTCTCTGGTATCAAGTCGTGGTCGCCTGAGTTCGCGAGCGCTTTGTCGTTCCAGTTGATCAACACCTGGAGCGGGGCCGCGGGAGTCGGTTCAATCTGGAACGGAGAAACCAACACAATCCCTAGTCCAGGACCTGCTGAATATAGGTACGGTCCCGTTTTGTATGTCGGGTAGTCTATGCCGGGTTGCCAACCTGTCGCCGCACCATACTGACCAAGGTATTGTGGCCACGGTGCTGCGAATTCTGGCATGCCGTGCGGAGCTGTCCATATTTGGAATTGGTTACCTTCGCTGCCGTTCTGCTGGAATATGCTAGTTACGCTGCTGAAGGCCACTGGGCAACCGGAATCTGGATCGACGAACAGGTAGTAACTTTGATAGAATGAGTTGTAAACGCCTGGACTTGTGCTTCCGTCCAATGTGACTGACGCTTCTATGGCTGCGCCCGTTGCATCTTTGCCTTGTATGGTGATTGTTGTACAAGTAACGATGGGTGTACTGCTCTCCGGGACGTAGAGCATTAGGTATTCAGGGACGGTCCAAAGAGAAGCGTTGACGGCCTGTCCCCCAGTAGCCCACTGAACGCTAGTTGGGTACCCCGCTGGGGATACACTAGGAATGGGCTCTGCATTGGTGGTTCTGGTTAGTATCATTGGTGTTGCTATCGATAGCGCCATTAACAACAGTAGTAGTAACGCTTTTTTCTTCATTCGAATTTCTCCTATCTCTTATTTTATTTCCGTAATGTTCTTCCTCATGGACTCTTATATAAGTAACGGTATCGCTTCTATAGAACTATTTTCTATAAGAGCCTTTACAGAGCGCCTCTTTGCTTATGCAGTCACATGCGACCTTTTTTTGAGGGTTCAGCCAAGTAATACCTCAAACCGTGGGGCAAACCGCCCAGTTGACTGAAGTATTTCCTCCCTAAAACGTAATGCTGAATGGCAACGCTCTTTCGCACCATTGCGTCTGCTATTTCCTTGTCCTTTACTTTCCTTCGTTCCTGAACACTATACCTGCTGATAAGAATCCGGCGAAGGTTTCTCAATATCCAAAGGTAAGCTGGAAGCATAGAAGTAGCTCTTGCTTTTTCTTTCTTAACTAGGTAGTACGCGAGAGAGAAGGAATCTTGCACTACTCTTAGCGGAAGAAACCGTAGCAGACTCCCTCTGCCGTAATTCTTGAGGATCATGATCAGGTTGTTCCTTTGTTTGAGAAAAAATTTATCGGGCAGTGGTGTTCCTCCGCCGAGATGATAAACTACAGATTTTGGGACGCTTAAAACTCGATACCCCGCTAACCTCATTCTCCAGCAAAGGTCTATTTCCTCCATGTGGGCGTGGAACATCTCATCCAAAAGCCCTATTTCACTTAGTATATTGCCTCTCAGAAAGAGCGCAGCCCCACTTGCCCAGAACACCTCGGCAGTCTTGTCATATTGTCCCTGGTCTTCTTCGCTTAAGTCGAATATTCTGCCACGAGTCAAGGGAACACCATAGATGTCAAGCATACCCCCGCACGCTCCATTGTATTCAAAGTACTTTGGATCTCGCAATGATCTCAACTTGGGTTGACAAGCTCCTACCGTATGGTCCTTCTCCGCTTCATCAACTAATTCGACCAGCCAATTCGAGTCTACGATTACGTCATCATTCAATAGCACAATATAATCAGCTACTATGTGCCTCAACGCGAGGTTATTGCGTGCAACGAAGCCTAAGTTAACGTCGCTTCTTATGACCTTAATTTTGTCTCCGTAAGACTTGACATACTCAGGCAGACCGTCCCTTGAGCCATTATCCATCAACACTACCTTGTAATTCTGATAGCCCGTGGCGAAAACTGATTCTAAACATTTGCTGAGAATATCCAATCCTTGATAGTGAAGCGCGCGGGCGCGTTGAAGTATTATGACACACACCGAAGGTTGCCTTTGTTGATGCTCCATGCTCTGGAGGAATAGCCGAGAGCGCGCTTGATCAGTGACATCTTTGGGCTTGTCCGTAGGCTCTTTCCACTTCCTACACTAACCTATTCCAGCCTGATTCACTCCAGATTTTTTGGCACGGGCGCCATTGGATGGCCCTTTGAAACAGTTCTCAAAGCAATTTCTTCCGGTATTTGAGCAGCATCTCAGACACTCAAGGCCCATTTATGGGGCGTATATTCCTTTCCAGAACCATTCATTCTGGCGGAACCAATCAATAGTCTGTTTAATTCCGTCGACGAAGGAGGTTCTTGGTCTCCACTTCAGATCGTATGTCATCTTGGTTCCATCTAGTGCGTACCTCTCATCGTCTTTGATCCTTGCCCCCTTGTAACCTTGAAAGAGATGTTGTTTATCGGTTAGCTTCAAAATGGTCTCTGCAACTTCTGGAACAGTTAGGTAAGCATCTGGTGGAATGTGGTATATTTCCCCTGGTTCGCCTTTTTCTATAATTGTCATTATGGCGTCGCAGGTATCCTTAACATATATCCAACCTCTAACGGAACCTCCTTCGAACAAGGTGAAAGGCGTGTTGCTCAAGCATCTTGTTATTATCTTACCAACAAGCTTCTCCGGATGTTGACGCGGACCAAAATTGTTCATGCTTCTGGTGACAATTGCAGGAACTTTGAAGCTGTAGAAATAAGCGTTGCAATACATTTCTGCTGAGGCTTTACTTGCGGAATAAGGATTTCTTGGTTGGATACGATTATTCTCGACAGAGTATCCTTCAGAGACATCGCCGAAAACTTCGTCTGTAGACATGTATATTAACTTTGGCTTATTCTGACTGTACCTCAAAGCTTCAAGAACCATGAACGTTCCCATAAGATTCGATGTTAAGAAGTCCCTAGGGTAAATGAAGCTTCTGTCCACATGGGTTTCAGCGGCAAAATGAACCACCGAATCCACCTCTTTTAAGAGGTTAACTAGGAGGATAGCATCGTTGACGTCCCCGGCTACAAACCTGTATCTTTCACTCTTTTCTAGATGTTCTAGAACTCTAGGGTTCATTGCATACGTTTGGCGGCTAAGGTTTGTGATATGCCAGTCTGTTTTTTCCATCACATAATCGACAAAATTTGATCCAATAAAACCCGAGCCGCCAGTTACCAGAATTCTTCTCATTTTTCCACCAATTTTCTATACGGTGGGTAATATGACTTTTCAAACTCTCCATCCAGCCATTCCAAGATCAGGGTATCCTCTCTTGCGCAAAACAAATGAGGAACATCCGGTTCAAAACAGGTCACCTCCCCAGCCTTTAATGTTTTGCTATACTCTTTGCCATTTTCTCTGTATTGAAACTCCATTTCGCCCACTAATATGACATCGTGTTGTTTGCTCTTATGATAATCCCCTCCTCTTAGATACCCTTTTTTGGTAAATAATATTATGAATTCTTTGCCTTTGAACAAGAACCTGTGAATCGAGCCTCTCTTGTCCTCTTGAACTTTTTCAAATTTCGTTTTCGACACCAACCGCTTTTTCTTCTGAATTAAGTCACTTTTCGGTATATCTGAGGTCGGCTCGATATTTGCCTTTTCTTCAGATCAATCAAGACATCCTGCTGGACTCGTCTGATCCACTAATGAGATGACTCTTGACAAATAAAGTCTTTAGAGAATTCCGTCAAATCCATTAGTAGCATTGAGCTTATCACTGTTTGCATCTATGTGCGCGGCGATTCCGTTGACGCCAGAAAGTTGCGATTCGCACGCCTGAGTAACCCACGGTCTAACTGTCATGATTACATTACAGAAAGGGCATCCCTAAAAAAATAATCATTGGCGGTCTCTGCTTCAAACCCTTCATATGGGCAATCTGACCGATTTTTGAAGTTGAGCGGATTTTGCTCTTAACGCCGAACAATCTGCAGAAATAGAGAGAGTTGCCGATTTTCTAATTGGAGCACGTCTAATTTTCCGCGAAACGCTAATATATCGTCGGAAGTTCATTCTCGATGAGAATATTGACAACTGATTATAATAACAGCCCGCCTCGTTACGTGAGCATAATCATCGTCAACGGCAACAAGGGCTGGCTCTCCAGATGCATACAATCGATAACTGCAACACTATACCCGTGCTCAAAGTTTGAAGTAATCGTTGTCGACAACGCCTCAGGCGACGATCTTGAATCGATAGAGAAAACATTCGCTGGAGTTAGAATAGTTAAACTTGGAAAAAATGTCGGCTATCCAAAAGCCGTCAACATAGGCGCAGAATGCTGTAAAGGAGAGTATATAGCCGTCCTAAACAATGATGTCATCGTTAGTCCCAACTGGCTAAGAGACCTTGCGGGCATTCTGGAACGAGACGAAAGTGTCGGTGCTGTATGCCCTAGAAAGATATCTCTTCTAATGAATGAGGTTCTAGACGGATGCGGCGGAACGATCAACATTTTAGGCCAAGGATGGGATAGGGGCGAAAGCGAGATCGATATCGGCCAGTATTCGGATCTTGCTGAAGTAACGCATCCTTCAGGCGCGATATTCTTGACTAGAAAGAAGATAATGGATATTTTTGGTTTCCTTCTCAACCCAGATTTCTTCATATTGATGGAGGACGTTGACTTTGGCCTCAGATGTTGGAAATATGGGTACAGAGTCCTATATGATCCAAACTGTTCAGTTTATCATGCTAGGAGCCCAATGCTCGGCGGACTGAATGAGCACAACCTGTACTTATACACGAAGAACACGTTGGCAATGATCTTTGAGATTTTTGACTTGCCGACTTTTATTCGATTGTTTCCAATCATGATTGAAACTCAATTCGCTCAAGCACTCTACCTGCTTTCATTCCACAAAAAGAGCCACGCAGTGCCATCAGTTCTGAGAGGTGTTAAAGACTTCCTTTTTGACCTGCGGGTCTATTCTGGAAGAAGAGTTGGGGCGGCAAAAAAGAAAGACAAAGAGATCTTAAACAAGTTTAGTCAGTCTTTGGTGATTTATGAAGAAGCCAAACGCTATGAGAAATTGATCAAATTGTTTCTTTCAATCAACAATCTTTATATCAAACTTGTCCTAAATGCCGAACCGATTAAGGACATAAGATACTTTAGAACTAGCCCACGATGATAAATCCAAAGTGTGCGCGCGCTTCTGGATTATGCGTTGCCGTATTGGCCATTATGGCAGCCTCATCTGCCAATAAACTGCATTGATGAATAGTGCTCGCCAGTTGCAAGCCGAAGAAATACTGTTGCGGTCATGATTTTATACAAGCGATCACATAGGAATATGCTTGTTTCATATGGTGCTAGACATTGGCAAGAAAAGTTGTCATGGTTGGACCTTACGCTATCTATCCAAACGGCACGGTACCAGTGAGAATGGTGCCGTTGGCAGAAGCGTTGCTTTCAAGAGGTCATTCGGTTAGTATAGTCTTGCCTCCGTATGATAACATATCTGAGTCCGGTAAAGAATATAGTTTGAGAGGCGTCAAGATTTACAATGTCCATATTCCTAAGGGATTTAATATCAGAAGATCGCCTCTGGTAAAGCATGTGTCGATCGCAAACAGTGTCGTTAAGAAAGCGCTTGAACTTAACCCTGACCTGATACATGTATTTGTTCCAGTTGGGATTAGTGGGCTTTGCGCTATGCTTCTATCGGCGCGCAAGCGACTCAAATTAATAAAGATTCCAATAGTGCTAGATGTTGATGATTGGTTTGGGTACGGAGGTTTCTATGATGAATTCCTAACGCAAAAAAGCGGAATTCGTTACAAGCTTGTGAAACGTCAGCAAGACTGGCTTCTAAAGCATGTCAACGTCATTACGACTGCTAGCAAAACTCTTCAAAGTCTGGTCTGGAGTTTAGGTGTTTCTCAGGGTAGGGTCTTCTATCTGCCAAACGGGCCTCATCGATTTGAACCGCCCGGTGACAGGTCTCTTGTCGAAGCTATAAGCGAGGCATATGGCTTGAAAGACAAACGTGTAATCCTGTTGTGGACGAAATTTTCTGAGCTCAATGTCAGAAAAGTTATTAATATATTGAAGATTGCAAAAGACAAATTGGGAAATTTGACTGTTTTTGTCGTAGGCAAAGGTGAGCTTCGTGCAGATGACGAGTTTCGGCGACTGGCTGAAGAGAAGGGACTAAGAGAATGCCTTGTCCTAGTGGGATGGATTGGAGTCGACAAACTGCCCTCATATTTGACGATTGGCGATGTAGCAATTTACCCGTTAAAGGATACGCTTTTGAACAGGGCCAAGTGTCCTGGAAAACTTGTGGAACTCATGAGCTTGGGCAAAGCTATTGTAGCTGATAAAGTCGGACAGATCGCAGAATACATTCAGGATGGAAAATCAGGTATATTGGTGGAACCAGAAGATCTCGAAACGTTCGCTCAGAGCGTAATAAGAGTGCTTGAAGACACTGAATTAAGAAGAAAACTTGGGAATAATGCACAAAAGAGGGTATGGCATTTCTTTAACTGGAACAAACTGGTTTCAGTCGTGGAAGAAGCATACGAAGTTGCTTTCTGCATGGAAACAAGATCATGAACAGGCGAATGATAAAAGGAATAAAAATCGAAGCTCATTATGGGAGTTTCCATAGATTCAAGCCAACATCTTTAGAGTTATTATCAAAAGTTGGTTTGAAGGCAAGGATACTACGTGTCGGTGGAAGTGACAGGCGTCTCACACTCCCAAAGCGCGCGCTTGCCGCAGGTATCTACTTCTTGGGAGTAAGAGTATAAGATGAGTGTATGCACGGTTGAAAGAAAAGGGTACAAAGATTCTATCCTTCTATTTTTCAGAGAACACAGAATTTTGATTGGCGTAGTGGTTTTTTCCTTTATTCTTAGGCTGCTGTGGCTTCAAACCACGATTGAGGGAGACGAGGGGTATTCCGCTTACGCCGCTTGGTTGTGGAATCTAGGGTACAAACCATTTTCTAATATCATCATTACCAAAGGATTACTTTTATCATTTTTGGAGAGGATACCCATCTCTGTTTTTGGCAATACTATAATACCTATTCGGCTGATGAATGATGTATTATTTTTGTTGTCGATTGTAGTCTTGTATCTCTTCGTTAAGGACTGGTTCGGTAGAAAAGTGGGGCTCATTTCAGCCCTGTTTTATGGGGTATTTATGAATGCACCCGCTTTCGAAGCTCAAATGGTAATGGTTGAGTCTGCTTCCATACCTTTCGTCATATTTTCTATCTATTTTTGCAACAAGTTTCTAAAAAGCAAAAGACGAATTGCATTGTTCATTTCTGGATTTATGGCATCGGCTGCTTTCTTCATAATGCAAAGCCAATTCATAATTATCGTCTTTCTTCTAATTATGCTCATTTTTTCCCGTGATCCCTCCAAAAGGAGCTTAGAAACTAGGCTTCATTTCGTTAAAGGCTTGGTAATTAACATGTTGTCATTGGTCGCAGGCGCAATTTTGCTTTTTGCAGTGTTCTTTATTTACTTCTGGAACCAAGGTATCCTCTCTTCGTTCATTCGAAATTATTTTCTTTTTTACCTTCCGGGAAACCTTTATTTATCAACTGCTAATGCGCTCTCTGGCATTCAGCTTTTTGGCATTCAGTTTTTGACAATTTTTGAGGGTCTACCATTATGGCTTTTTGCCATTTTCGGAGCCATAGTATGCCTATATCAAAAGAAATACTATGCCAAGTCTGGCATCTTTGCCTTGACTTTGACGCTTCTGCTTTTTCTTGCCGCCAGCATACCTCCGAACTTCAGTCATCATTATGCAATCTTGATCGCACCAGCTTCAATTCTTGCAAGTGTCGCAGTGTGTTCTATCTCAACGTTTCCAAAGGGAAATACGAAAAATATCGCTGGCGTTCTACTCATTGCTCTATTGATAATATCTTTTGTACCTGCCTTCTTTCTGTCAGCCTATCAGTATCCTGATTCAAATATGAATTGGGAGTTTATTAGTTGGTCCGCCTCAGGCGATATAGCCATGACGAATTACAATCAGCAACTAAAAGTTGCTAACTTTCTTAATGCTAACACGCCAAAAGGCAATGAAATTCTGGTCTGGTCAAATTGGGGAGCTGCAACTATTTATTGGCTGTCAGGTCACAACTTCACTAGCGAGTATGTCTCAGTGCGAAATCCGGTTAATGAAAATATCCCAAGTGAAGAGTACCAAAGAATAGTGAATATGGTTAATGACGGCGACTTTGATTATATTGTTCTCTTCTGGCCAAATCTTACTGGCCTTCAAGGAGTAAATGACTCCATCGTTGATATCACTTTGAACAAATATTCATATGTTGAAAGCATCGACGGAGCTAACATATTTAGTAAGTATAACACACAGGGAGAATGGGCTTTCTATAGTTTTGTTCAACAATTCTCTAATGCGACATTGGAATATGATTTACAAAGCGGGGGAAAAGGAAGTACAGAGCAGACTTTTGGAAATGAATCGATATTCATGCCTTACGTTGCTTCTTTAACAGTGAATAACGAAACGCAAGTGTCTATTTTCCAGCAGCCTCTTCCGGGTAATGGGTCGTTTATTCCCAACTCCTACATCAGCTATTCTAATGTTAATATACCTCAAAATTCGACACTCAAATTCAGTATAGCGATTGACCCTTCTGTCTGGGAAACAAGTAACGAAGAGGGAGTTCAGTTTGAAATATTCATAATAGACAATCAAAGCTCTAATTTGATATTCTCTAAACTAATTAATCCGCGAGAGAATATTGAGGATAGAAATTGGCTCAACTATGAAATAAACTTGAATCAGTACGCCGGCCAGAACGTCACCATATGTTTTGCTGACAATTCAGGACCTAATGGGAACGCCTACCACGATTGGGCATACTGGGGAAACCCAGTCATACTACAAGGTAGGTAGCGCGCTAAAACGCCTTATGCCAATTCCTCTGCCACAGCCGAAGTCAAGAATAACCCCTTTCCTAATCTTTCTCAAAAGTTCTTGCTAAGCAAAAGGTTCAGGTCCTTCCCAGAAATCTCTCAAAACTCTCCTTCTTCTTGAAGATGACTCGGTTATGCTGATCCTCATTGACTTTGCTCAGGTCTCTAAACTTGGCGCTCATGCCCGCCCAAAATTCTAACGCGCAAGTATGTAGGCTACATTAGCCTTCCTGTCCAGACTACTGGAGCATTCTTGTTAATTTCCAAAGGAAGCGTATATGTAGGTTCCTGTGGACCAAACTGTTTTGCCCATTCTACCATTTTTGTCACTCCTTCCTTTAATGAATGTTTAGTCTCGTAATGCAAGAGTTTCATGGATTTCTCGACCGTACAATAGGCATGTTTGACTTCACCTGGTCTCTCTTCCATAAAAATTGGTTTCAAGTTGCTGCCCATTGCTTCCAAAACTATCGAACATGCTTTATTTATCGAAACCACTTCATCGCTTCCAACATTAATTATTTGACCAACCGCCTCTTTGAAGGAAGCGGCATTAGCCATTGCTGGGTTAACATCTTCTATGTACGAGAAGGCACGCGTCTGTTCGCCGTCTCCAAAGATTATTGGTGGCTTGGCCCGAAGAATCCTGTTCATCCATATGCCTAAAACATTTCTGTAAGCATCCGCAATATTCTGCCTCGGACCGTATACATTGTGAGGTCGAATTATGACATGCTCAAACCCATAAGTTCTTGCAAATATTTCTAGCATCATTTCACAATAGGTTTTGCCTACCCCATAAGGATCCACGGGTTTTCTAGACATCTCTTCATTGAATGGTATAGATTGCCTGCCATAAACGGCCATGGAAGAAGTGAATACAAATCTTTCTAAATTTCTGTTAGCCCCTGCAACAAGCAAGTTGTTCATGGGCGTGATGTTTATGTCATTAATTGCAATTGGGGAAAAAAAGGATTGACCCTCTGCCGCATAAGCTGCAAGATGGAAAATTATGTCAACTTTCTTGACGACAACATCAACCTTAGTCTTGTTCCTGAGGTCAATCTTCAAAAAAACGCAGTCCTTATTGACATTCCTACTGTAGCCACCCAGTAAACTATCAACGCTGATTACATTATGCCCTCTCTTGATTAGCTCATCGACTAACCAAGATCCCAAAAACCCTGCTCCGCCAGTGACCAAAATAGTCTTAGTCTCCGTAATTCATCACCTCAATCTCACTAGTTTTTAGCGTGCATAAACTTATTGTTCTATTTCCCACTCCGCCTCATTAAGCGCGCGCTTGGAGCAGACTCAACCAGGAAGGAGCGGGGAGATCCAGCTTACCGACGCCATCCAAATGCTTGTCGATTGGGGTTTGAGGGTGTACGCTGTCAAGTTGAGAAAGGACCACAAACGTCTAGACATAGGCAATCTTGAAAGATACTGGAGCGCTCTTTCGCTGTCGCACCAACGTTTTCAGGATAGACCAGCAAACGATATATGACCTAATTCTTGAAAATATTAAAGAAAGAGAGAATCTTCTATAGCGGCACGTTTACGCGGCAAAAAAAGGTCGTTAGTCATAAGCGGTACAGGTTTTATCGGCAGTTGGGTCTCACGCGCGCCAGACTGAGTTTTCAGTAACCGCGTGCACTGCTCAAAAAGCTCATAGGCTTCTAGGCGAAAACGGGTCGAAGCAAGCTCATTAATCTTCTATAACAAACATCCAGCAGACATATTAAAACGACACTAGATAGTTCAATCCTGAGACTTGATGTCTAGCGCTAAAATCCTCGTTACAGGTGGGGCATCTTTCATAGGGAGTCACCTAATTGATACGTTGCTGAAGAATGGGGCTGTCGTGACGGTTGCTGATGATTTTTCAAGTGGAAGGCTCGCTAATCTCGAGTATTCATTGAAGCAAGCGGATTCGACTACTTGGACAGCGGACAACCTGAAGGTTCGGCAAGGCGACCTCAAGGACAAATGCTTCGCGTGTTCTGTGATGAAGGATGTTGACACTGTTTTTCATTTGGCCGCCTTGCACGGAGGAAGAGGGTACATTGATCTTCATCCGGCTGAGTGCTGCACGAATATGATTCTGGATCAGCTGGTGTTCGAGGAGGCGTTCAGGGCTGGGGTAGAAAGAATTTGCTTCGCCAGTTCTGCTTGTGTGTATCCGACTTTTTTGCAGGATGAAGTCGGATCTTCTTACCTGTTGCGAGAGGAGGATGCTGACGCGTTCGTCAGGGACAAAGCCCTTGCCGATCTAGAGTACGGCTGGGCTAAACTGATGGGAGAGACCGCCTTGAAAGCGTACCACAGGGAGCACAGCGTGAAGACGTCGGCGGTAAGAATATTCACGGCTTATGGTCCTAGGGAAAACGAGACGCATGCGATCATATCGCTGATCGCGAGGGCGTTCATCAGGGCTGATCCGTTCGTCATCTGGGGAACGGGCAAACAAGACAGAAACTTCACCTATGTCCAAGACATAGTGGACGCGCTCATACTGGCCTCAGAGAAAATAGAGGACGGCACTCCAATCAACGCCGGCAGGGACGACAGGATCACCATAGACCAAGCCGCTGAACTGATATTCAAGGTAGTGGGATGGAGACCCAAGACTATATTGCACGATCTCGACAAGCCACAAGGAGCGGCCTCCAGAGCAGCCAGCTTGGAGAAATCTGAAAAGCTCCTAGGATGGAGACCAAAAATCGACTACAAAGAAGGCTTCGAGAAAACGATCAAATGGTACTTCGCAACGAAGAACAAGGAAGAAGTCCGATCAAAACTCGAGAGGCTCCTAATAGAACGAGGAAACTAACACCAGAACATGGGCACACATGATGCAGACAGATGTTCTAGAAGATCATTTCACAAGCCTTTTACGTAACCATGAACTAAATAACAAGCAGGTCTCACGGGGATGAGAGCAAAGTTTACCTCGGATTAGAGATAGGAGAAATTCTAAACCAATTCAACCTTGCTTTCATCCCCTTATATACTCTGTTCGAAATCCAGCTTATTAGAGTTTACGTTTTTCTAATCAATTTTGCATTTAAGTTAAATCAACAGGCTAATATTTTCATGGAGCGCCAAAACAGTCAAGAGAGTTCACAATTCCACAATTCTTGTTTCCTAACCTGACCAGTCGCGCGCGCGGCATCAGGACGAAGAAACGATTGACCTCGCGCACACGACACGAGGATATTTAAGGAGTCTTGCGGTTAGCGTGCACTTGTTCCAAGTTTTTTGGAGAATGCCCAAGATAGCACGCGCGACTACGGTGCATAGGCAACGTAGGTTATCTTGTTGCCATCTGTCACAAAGAGGGTTACGCTGTACTGGTTTCCGCTCGTGCATGGAGTTGTGAGAGAGATACGGATGGTTTTGCCGCTAGTACAGTTGAGATTGCCTTTGTTGCCTATAGAAATTAGAGGTACATTTGTGAGTGAGTTAACATAAGCTGGAGTGGCAATCGTCCACGACGGGCTTCTCGTATTTTGAATCGTCATGTTGATCGCTGTGTAATTGGGAGCGGTGCCGAAGAACGTCACCGATTTCACTTGGAATTGATCTATTTTAGCTGGCCCAAAATTGGGTTGGTTCAGGTTTATCCACCACATGCCGACAGCCCACCAGCCCACGAATACTCCGCAAACCACGACAAGATACAGAATAGCGAATAGTTTTGGCGAAATAGCATGCTTGTTAGTCTCTGCTTTCTGCAAGTCATTTCCTCTGCGTTCGCCAGTCCCATTCTAATTACTTCAGAAGTTGATGTCCGCAAAATAGATTATGAATACAGAATTCAGATGAAAGGTTAGGTTGGGGGTAAAGTTTTATCCCAACCCAACCGTAGGCAATCAACATGTGTAAGGAGCGTCGCGTACTCATTTTGTGCTAGCAATGAGAACGATATGTACTTCACAACATCTCTTCTCGGCAGTTTCGTGGCCCCTTGGAGAAGTGCGGTGTCGTTAGAGTTAAGATTTATGCTTTTACGGGTTCAAGGATTTTGCCCACGCGCGATAGTGAGCTTTTTCACGTTTTGCTTCCTCTTGAAGATCATGGCGCCGAGCAATGTTATTATCATGAACAGGGGCAGCAGCATATAGGGCTGGAATTCTGGGACTGCGCTTGTGCTCGTTATCTTGACCATTTCTGTGCTTTGATGATACGTGAAGTAGATGTAGGTGTAGTTCGAAACTGTGATCGTGCTATAGGAGATTGACGTTCCGTTCACGGTAACAGCCCATAATCCTGACATGAGCGACAAGGGTATAGCGACTCTGCACAAGCCTACGGTGCCTCTCGTGCCCGTCGCGTCGAAGCTAAGTGTTTTAGTGGTTGCGTTGAAGATGAAGTTGCTCAGCGTGGAGTTGCTGTCAGTGTCGACAGAGTATGCTTGATTGTTCCATGCGACGTTGAAGCTCTTGAAAGGCGCCATAAGCGGATACCTGTCGACGTTGCCGCTGCTAACGTTGTACGGCATGTTCCAGATGCCCGAGCTGTCATTCTCCGCAGCGCTAGGATACGCCGTTTGATAGTCGCTCCAGTAGTTTCCGCCGGAAGGATAGCCGTTGTCCCAAGTGTTCGGTGAGCCGTCGCTCTGCACATGCTGAGTGTTGTTTATGAAGTTGTTATGGAAAAACGTGTTGTCAGAAGAAGCGCCGAGATAAACGCCCTGCTCGTTGTTTGCTACGTTGTTATCAGATAGAGTATTATTGTCAGAAAGGTAGAAGCAAACACCAATGCCGTTCGCTGTTGCGTTGTTGCCGGACAAAACATTACCAGAAGAAGCGTCGAAATAGATGCCATACCAGCTGCTTGCCATGATGTTGTTGCCCGACAGCGTATTGTTGTCGGAAAAAAAGAAAGTAATACCAAAACCGCTGTTTGCCGTGACGTTGTTGCCCGACAGGGTATTGTTGTCAGAAGAAGCGAGAGTGATACAATCACTGCTATTTGTTACGTTGTTTCCCGAAACGGTAGTATAATTGGAAGAATCGATAGAGACGCCGCAATAAAAGTTGTTGGTTATGTTGTTTTCAGAGACACTGCAATTAGAGGAAGACTGGAGATAGACGCCGTATGCGCCGTTGTTTGTCATGTTGTTGTCGGATAAAACGTTACCAGAAGAATGCCAGAGGTCAACACCATCATTGCTGTTTGCATTAAGATTGTTGTCGGTGATTTTTGAATCGGTTGTGTTTGCTAACAGGACTCCTTGGCCATTTCTTGTGAGGGTTAAGCCTTGCACTGTGACGTTATTGCAGTTGACGAGGCCAAGGTATCCAACGCTCTTGGGATAGGTCTGTGGGCCTATCACGACATTAGACTGATTAATCAGGTAGCAAATGGGCTTGCCATTCACGAGGTTCGAAGCATCAACATAATTCACAAAATCGCTCAAAACACAGCCAATGCCGACAATGACCCCAAAGTTGTACGTGTTATTTGCCATCACGTTGCCAGACAAAACGTTACCCGAAGAATAGGAAAGCAAAATGCCATGAATGCTGTTTGCCGTGACATCGTTACTGGACAAAGTGTTATTGTTGTCAAAAGAAAAGAGATCTATACCATCATCGCTGTTTGCTGTTACGTTGTTTCTCGAAATAGTGTTATAATTGGAAGAATCGATGGAGATGCCGCAATCATCGTTGTTGGTTATGTTGTTTCCAGAGACACTGCAATTGGACGAAGAATTGAGATAGACACCCTCTTCGCCGTTGTTTGTTATGTCGTTGCCGGATAAAACGTTACCAGAAGAATACCAGAGGTCGACACCATCACCGCCGTTTGCAGTGACGTCGTTACCGGTGATTTTTGAATCGGTCGCGTTTGCCAGCAGGAGCCCCTGACCATTTTTTGTGAGCGTCAAGCCTTGCACTGTCACGTTTTTGCAGTTGACTAGGCCCACGTAGCCAACGCCCTCGGGGTAAGTCTGGGGGCTTATCATCGTGTTCGACTGATTCACAAGGTAGCAGACGGGCTTGCCATCCACGAGGTTTGAAGCATCAACATAATTCACAAAATCGCTCAAAGCAACACCATAGACACCAAAGTTCGCAAAGTTACCTGCCATCACGTTGCCAGACAGAACATTGCCAGAAGAATAGTCGAGAAAAATACCATCACCCCCCGTGTTGTTTACTACGTTGTTGCCAGACAAAACATTACCAGAAGAAGACCAGAGAAAAAGGCCATAATAGCCTGTGTTTCGTGTGATGTTGTTGCCAGAAAAAGTGTTGCCAGAAGAATAGTCGAGAAAAATACCATAGCTGTTTCCTGCGACATTGTTGCCAGAAAAAGTGTTGCCATCAGAAGATTCGAGATCAATACCCCAGCCGTTTGCTGTAATGTTATTGCCAGACAAAGTATTGCCAGAAGAGGAGTCGAGATAAACGCCGTAATAGCTGTTGCTTGTTATGTTGTTGCCAGAGATCGTGCAGTTAGAAGAGGGCTCCAGATCAATACCATCGAAGGCGTTTGCCGTTACATTGTTGCCATCGATCATGCAGTTAGAAGAAGAGTGAATGAAAATGCCATCCAACAGGTTTTCTCCAATGTTGTTGTCGGACAAAACGTTGCTAGAAGAATTGCTAAGGGCGATGCCCCAGTTGGTGTTTGCTTCGATATCGTTATGGTACAAGATATTGTTGTCAGACAAGGAGACAAGCTGGATACCATCTTCGCTGTTTGCGGTTATATTGTTGCCCGATAACACATTATCAGAAGAAGATAAGAGGAAAATGCCAGATAGACCGTTCCTTGTGACGTCGTTGGCAGACAAGGTATTGTTTGAAGATTGGACGAGGTAAATCCCTACCCCGCTATTTGCTGTTATGGTATTGTCTGACAAAGTATTGCCGGAAGAATAGTAGAGATCAATGGCATAAGAGCTGTCGGTTATCGTGATGTTCTTTATAGTAACGTTACTCATGTGAGTCAGAAGAAGTCCAGTTTCTCCCGAGGCCTGGAGTGTGTGACCTCTGCCGTCTATGATTATGTTGCTTCTGTTCACGATTATAGGAAGGTAGTTGTTGCCCGTGAAAGCGTACGTGACATCGTTATGAGTAGTGATATTTGCTGTAGAGGGGGTTATGCTTCCATCTGGGTTGATGTAAATGGTTCCAGACTGCGCCTTTGCACTTCGAACATCAAAAGCGAACGCACACAAACTCAAAAACAATAAAGCAATAATAACGCTTGAAGCAATTCTCCTCAACATTCCCATGTCCCTAATTTAATCAACACTTGGCTGGAAATAAGATTTTTGAAACAAGGTTCTACGCCGATTCTATCAGAGAAGAGATAACACGTGTAGATCGACGGAGTCAATCTTCCTTAAGGGTTTAAGCCCCTTCTTTACAGAATGACCGTAACCTCGATTCCGATTACCCCTATACCGCACCCTATTATGGTCTTGATTTTTACTACTATGCCCCTTGAGCTATCAACATCAGAAGCACTGTGCGTTCTGAACCATGTTTCCTGCTCTTCAATATGCCTTTTCCTGAATGCCAGAATCAGTAGTCAGTTGTCAATTGGTTGATTGGTTGGTGGTTGATTGGGGTAAAGTTTTGTCCCAAACCCAAACCCAAGTAGAATGCTCTGTAAAAACCGCGTGCTTTTAGAATCCTGCCCTTCTATTTTTCTTCGTAATAATCCCTTTTAGTAGAACTGAAGTAGCTAGTAGCGTGATTATGGTTAGCCAAGGTGCTAAGAAGCTTAACGTAGTCACTGATACCGAGACTCCACCGACTGGTGCTGCTTTTGTGAATGTTACAAGTACGCTTGCGTTTGCGCCGTTTACTGTCACTGATCCCGTCGATGAAGAAGCCGTGTAGTCTGGAACGCTGCCAACTGTGTATGAGTAACTGCCATTCTTTACTCCAGAGAAGGTTACGATGCTATGGCTGCCTCTGGATGTCATCCCGTTAAAAGTTACAGACCAGACAGTTCCACTAGGGAGACCTGACTCGGAGAAAGACACAGAATAAGTTTGCGAGCTAAAAGCATAAACCTCGTCGTCGTCTGAGCCCACGTAAACGACGCCATTGACAACTGCGGGAGAAGACTCAATACCGCCAGTCTTGTAGCTCCAAAGCAATGCGCCAGTCAAAGCATCCAAGGCGTAAACCCTACCATCCCATGACCCCACATAAACAATGCCACCAGCAACGGCAGGAGAAGACTCCACAATACCACCAGTCGCGAAAGTCCACAGGAATGCGCCCGTAGAAGCGTTCAGAGCGTAAACGTGATAATCATCTGAGCCCACGTAAACCACGCCGTTAACAACGGCTGGAGAAGAAAGCAATGGAGCACTGTATGCACCGTGCGTCACGTACCACCACACGACTGCACCGGTCGAAGCGTTCAATGCATAAAAATAATTGTAATCGCTGCCCATGTTCACATAGACCATGCCACCAACAACGGCAGGAGAAGAAGACATGGTTAAGCCGAAAGGAAACTTTCCCGAGCGCCACACGAGTTCCCCCGTGGAAGCGTTTAGAGCATAGACGTAATAATCGTTTGAACCGACGTAAACCACTCCACCCTCAACAGCCGGAGACGATCCCTCCCAGTTTCCCGTTTCTCCATATTCGTAGCTCCAAACTAACGTGCCAGTGGAAGCGTTCAAAGCGTATAGGTAACCGTTCATTGAGCCAAGATAGACCAGACCGCCAGTAACGGTAGGTGCAGTTAGAACAACGTTGACACCACCAGCACCGCTAGTTGCGAATATCCATATGAGGCTTCCAGTGGAAGCGTTCAAAGCGTAAACATAACCCTCACCCGAACCGACGAACACTACGCCATCGGAGACGGCGGGATCAGCGGGACCGCCATCAGTCGTGTAGCGCCACATGAAGGCGCCTGTAGAAGCATTCAAAGCATAAATGTTGCCATCGTATGAACCTACGAAGACCGTTCCATATGCAACGGCGGGAGAAGTATACACACCACCACCAGTCATGTAGGTCCATAAGGTTTGGTTTGTGTATGTAGCTCTTGAGGTTGAGTATCCAGAGTGCGCTGGGTCGTGGTGGAA
Source organism: Bathyarchaeia archaeon (assembly GCA_035319765.1). GTDB lineage: Archaea > Thermoproteota > Bathyarchaeia > Bathyarchaeales > SOJC01 > DATHCB01. Next base: position 16,757 of record DATHCB010000148.1, on the reverse strand, counting down.
CATGGACCACCAATCGGTATTCGCAGCTTGTACGAGTCCTGATTGAGAGCTTGTGCCAGCCTTCGCTGGCCGAAAGTTAAAACACACCGTGCACATGCTAACCAGCAGTGATAGAACTAACAACGAAGAAAACTTCGAATTCAACTATTCTCCCTCAGTGAGTATCCTCAGGCTACTGAGAAATAACGCTTTTGGAACAAAGTTCTATGCGCACAATAAGGTGTTTGCATAATTGTAATGCTGTGCTCGTGAATGCTACGGTTTTATCTAGCGTATACGCTTATGCGCCCTCTCTCTGTCTCTCTCGTATACGTGGTTGGGTTGGGGGTAAAGTTTTATCCCAAACCCAACCCAAAATCGGATTGCTAATGTTGTGAATGTTAGTGATTGCTTTCATTTTCGATGCGATGATTTTTGTCTTTAAGAAAAATATACTACTGGGGAGAAAATTAGAGAGCCATGAGGAAAGATGTACTTCGATTTCTTTGCTGCCCAATGTGCCATGGTGATTTGGAGTTAGAAACTCATGATGATTCTGACGATGTAGTTTCGTCTGGATTACTTGAGTGTGAATCGTGCGGTCAAATATATAAAATCAAGAATGGAATTCCGGATTTTCTTTTGCCTAAAATGTTGAATGAGCAGGATAGAAAATGGATGTTCACGTACGACAGAATGGCATTAAGTTATGATATTATCATGAGTTACCTTGAGCCCTTGTTCAGCGTTGGACTTGAGCCATTTGAAAGGTACTCATGGGTGAAGCGATTGCGAATAAGGAGGGGTGCAAGTGTTCTGGACATCTCAACAGGGACGGGAAGAAACCTTTCTTTCATCAAGAGCCAAATTGGTTCGCAAGGAAAACTCCTCGCGATGGATATTTCCAACGGGATGCTGGCTTATGCAAAAATGAAAACAGAGAGGAAGAAGTGGAAAAATGTTGAGCTGCAAAGAGCAACTGCTTCATACCTCCCATATAAAGAAAACTCCTTCGATGCGGTGATACACGTAGGCGGCATTAACACCTTTGGAGACAAAAGCAAAGCTCTCGATGAAATAGTGCGCGTCGCAAAATACGACTCCAAGATAGCAATAGTTGACGAAGGACTCTCATCAGAAAAACAAAAAACCTTTTTTGGAAAATTCCTGATCAAAACCAACGCTCTAAATAAGAGTGGACCGCCTACCGCCTTGTTACCAACAAACGTGAGAAACCTGAGGGTATCATGGGACATTGTATACTCTGCCATCGTTAACACATCATGGCCCTTTTACATAATAGAATTCGAGAAAGCCTAGCGCGCGTTGAATTACCCAACTAGAGAAGAAGCGCTAATGAATAAGAAAAAGGGTAAAGTTTTATCCTTTTTCTTCTTCTAACTGCTTCTTACTCTCTCACCCTCTCTCTCTACACACATACAAACAAAAAAATACAAACAAGTGTGCCTTATTCATTTTCTTGAATAGAATATTAGGAAGTAGAAGACAGAGAAAAGAAGTGAGAAAGGTCTAGTCTTTCTCTGCGGGTTTCCGAAAGGCTTCGATATGGTGAGCTAGTTGTTTCATCGAAAGAATGCGGAAGTTGCGTTCATTACACAGATCAACCAAGAAACCTTCCATGTTTTCGGCTTCAACGTTAGGAAGGTTTCTTACCATGTCAAGTTTTTCTAGGTAGCTTGAATAGTCTTTAAGCAGGATGACGACCACTCTTCCTTTCCCTAGGCCTTCCCCATCCGCAACTGTCAGTGTCGCAATAGGAGTCCTATCTTCCATTTCGGCCACTGCTTTCCTCAGTTCTTCGCTCTTCTCGTTTTCCGTGGTTTCTGGCTTTCCCATAAACAGGAAAGCCATTAGTTGATAGCCAAGTTTCCTGAAATCAGGAATGAGAGTGTACTCTTTGATTATTCCTTCCCTTTCCAGCTTGGTTCTAACTCTCGTTACGGTAGGCTGAGAAACGCCTATTATTTTGGCGAGTTCTCTGTCGCTCTTATGACTATCCCTCATCAACTCGGCGAGCACTTTGAGTTCGATATCTCTGATTTGAGCCTTCTCGTTTTCACTCAATTCGCTAATCAACCACAATTCGTTTTCTTACAATTCATTCTTATATGTTCTTGCGTCACAGCAGGGTTAACGGCATAATAGAGATCCTGAAAAACATGAGAAGTGGCTCGACCGCCAAATCTTAAGCTAAACAGCTACGAGTCTAGGCGTCCATGACTGTTTTTCGTTTCGCAAATATTGAGTTAGAAAGGCTTAAGCCTGACGAGAGAAAAGCAGAACTTGAGGCAGGGATCATTCGATATATTCATGTTGGCTACGTTCTGATTTTGTTCGCGCCATTAGTATCCGTGTTCTCTACCTTCTGGTTTTTCGGCATTTCTTTCTTCTTAGCCATCGCATCACCGCCCGTGCTAAATTATAGTCTGTTCTATACGATGTTCTATGGGCTGAACGTTTCTATAATGGCTCTCTTGATAATTGGCATAACCATGTACGTCTATGGGCATCAGAGACGAGAGGCACAACCCTCTAGAGCAGAAGTAATCTCTCTAAGCCTCCTTGTCATTCTATGGGGAGCGTTTACGTGTCTTGTTGCTACGGCGCTCCTGAGGCATGCAATTGATCAAAGCATTATGCCGGGGGCGAGGGCACTCACGATCTGGGACTTCGTGGCGTTTGGGATGTGGGACGCTAAGGGAACCTTCGGGATAGGCACAGGCGTTCTGCTAATCAGAACTTCACCACTGAAGACGCGTGCGCTCTTCTCATTTCAGAGAGCAAGAAAGGAAGTTACACAACATTCAGCAGGCACACAAAATCCTCAATTGTCACTTCTGCACAGCGCGCGCGAAGCAGTTATGGATTCCGAGAATTGTGGATGTGACGTAAAATGACCGATATTCGTAAGATACTTGTTGTAATCATAGCCTTGTTGATCCTGCTTCTCGTAGGATATGCAGGGTACGCTATTTTTGCCATCGTGTCACTACCGTTAGCCGTTCTTTTCGTTCTCTGTGTTGTAATAGTCGCTTTTGTACTACTGTTTTCGGTCTTGGAGCAAGTGCTTGATCGTTGGCTCAGTATTTAGCGCGCGTGTCCCGTTGACTACAAGAAATTGGTTCATTCTATCTTCGCGCGGGAATATGAAATACACCCCTGGCATCAAATGGAAGATGGTCCGAAACAAGAATCAGCTCGTTTTCACCCCCGAATACAAGTTAAAGAGCATAAAGAACATTCATTATACCTTCCCACTCCCTGTGGGCGTCTGGATGCATAAAACTGTCTTGTGGGAAAATGGAAGGAAGGAACACATTAAGATAAGCATGTTAACAAGGCCTTTTGATATGGCAAAAGATTTTCTCAAATGCAAGGAAAAGTACGGCCAAGTAGCATGATTAGCATGTGCCACGATAGCGCGCTGCTATAAGGGGGTAAGTTTTTGTCCACTTTTGACTCTCTTGTACTACTAGCTATCCTGCCTTCACTCTGTTCCAGTAGCATCCAGATGTGTATTCGATCGAGTATACCGTAGATTGAAGTTACGACTATTTTTACACCATCCGTCCGTCGTGATCGTCCGTCGTCGTGGTCGGTGGTCGTAGTCGTGGTTAGTCGTCGTCCTGTGTGGTCGTCCGTTGTGGTCGTCCGTTGTGGTCGTCCGTTGTTTTTGTTGGATAAAACTTTACCCCCCAAACCCAAACCCAAAAAAAGCCCACGCTATGAGAACCTATGATAGAACCGAATGAAATCAGGATATGGAGAAGAGGGGGTAACAAAGCCTAATAACCTCATTATAAACGAGCGTTTCATTGAGAGTGCCTGCCGTAGACAGGCTAATTTAGGAATAAAGTAATAATGAAAACCTCAATGCTTGAGGCAACAGTACTTCGCGCGCGTTCGAGAACGAGCAAAATAAAGATTGCCGCAGTCTTTCTTGTGACCTTCCTCCTTATTGGGCTATTCCAATTCTCCATTCCGAAAGCGCTAGCAAGTCCAATAACTGTCCATGTGTATTCAACACGGTCTGAAGAAGGATTAATTTCAAACGCGAGCTCGGGTAATCCCATCACATCTTGGGTCAAATGCCGTAACGGATCTAATTTGCAGATTGGAGACAAAAATCTGGTTTCTGAATCATTTTCATTCACAGGCTTTACTTATACCATTAGTAGAGTCTTTGAATACTTTAATACCTCTTCAATACCGCAGAATGCAATAATGAGTTCAGTCACGCTTAATCTGTACGCTGCACCATATTCTGGCGATGTAAACGTATCCGCACAGAGAGGAACGCAAGCAACGCCGTTAACCACAAGTGACTGGAACAGTTTTTCAGGAAATCCTTACGGAGTAGTAGAAATAAGAGGCGACCTGCGTGAAAACTATACGATGGCTTTCAACTCTCAAGGAATCGGCGACATTAGTAAAGGTGGAATAACCGAAATATGCCTCAGAGAATATGTCCACGATTACTTGAACGAGACAAGCCCTTTAAGCGATGGAGCCGAATGGTCCGCTGAACCATACTTGGAAATTACATATTCGCTACCAACGCCTTCAGTCGGCGGAGCCGCAGCACCAACACCCATGTTCAGCCTTCTAGCACCTTGGCTGAGCATGACTTCGCTACTGGCTGCTGCAATACTGCTGAAAGGAATTATTACTAAGAAAAGAAAGAAAGACTAAGATTCGCTTTTGCCCGCGCTAAATACGTGCTTACAACGTCGTTCCGATTCTTGACGCGCGCTGCTCTAGAATTGTATCGCCATGTGATTGATGATCTTCTGATTGAACGCTGAACGATTTTGTTCTCGTAACTGATTTTTTGATGAAGCTGAGGATGTTTAAGAGGGTTCATTTAGTTGAGTATGAGACTAACGATTTGGCTGAGAGGTTGAACAGTCTCTTTGAAAGTGTTGTTAAGATTCCTAGAATGCGTTATGGCAGTAAGCAGACTCTTGACACCTTGATTAATGAAGAGGCCTATTTGTTAGCTCAGTATTTGAGGAACGAGAAACAGTCATGGACGCCTAGACTCGTAAGCATTTAGTTTTTTGGCACGCTTCTTGAAGGCTATGGCTCCAAGTAGCGTTACTATCATAAACAAAGGCAGCAGCATGAAGGGTTGAAATTCTGGGACTGCGTTTGTGCTTTGGATCTGGACTGTTTTCGTGCTCTGCATGTACTTGAAGTAGACGTACGTGTAGTTCGAATCGTATAGTGTGCTATAGGAGATTGGCGTACCGTTCACTGTAACAGTCCATTCTCCCGACATGAGCGACAAGGGTATAGCAACTCTGCAGAAGCCCACTGTCCCACTCGTGCCTGTCACGTTGAAGGTGAGTGTTTTGGCGGTTGCGCTGAAGTTGAAGTTGCTAAGCGTGGAGTTGCTGACAGTTTCGATAGGGTATGTCTGATTGTTCCAAGTCACGTTGAAGCTGTCGAACGGCGCCATAAGCGGATATCTGTCAATGTTATTACTAGCGACATCATAAGGCGTGTTCCATATTGCCGAACTGTCATTCGCGATAGCACTAGGATACCTTGTCTGATAATTGCTCCAGTAATTACCGCCACTAGGATAACCGTCATCCCAAGCATTGCTAGAGTTCGAACTCGCTTGCGCTTGTGGTACGTTATTCCAGAAGTCATTATGAAAGATGCTATTGCCTGAAGAGGAGAAGAGGACAACGCCACCGCCGTTGTTTGCTGTGAAGCTGTTGCCAGACACGACATCGCCAGATGAAGAGTCGAGCGCAATGCCGCCGCCATAGTCTGCCGTGGCGTTGTTACCGGAGAGGGTACTGTTGTTAAGACAGGAGGCAAAAATGCCGTACGCATCGTTTGCTATTATGTCGTTGCCAGACGCGACATCGCCAGATGAATAGCAAAGTAGCATGCCATAATTGCTGCTTGCCGTGACGTTGTTGTCAGCGATTCTTGAGTCGTTAGTATTTGCTATCAGAAGCCCAGGAAAGTTTTTGTCGAGTGTCAGTCCTTGCACCGTCATATTCTTGCAGTTGACTAGACCCAGATATCCAGCGCCCTTGGGACAGGTTTGGGGGCTTATCAGGACGTTCGACTGACCTATCAAGTAATAGACGGGCTTGCCATTCACAAGGTTTGAAACATCGATAGAATTCACGAAATCGCTCAAAACGAAGCCATAGACGGCAAGGTTGTAAGTATTATTTGCCATCACGTTGCCAGACAAAGTGTTGTCAGAAGAAGAATAAAGGTCAATGCCAAAAAGGCGGTTCGCCGTGATATTGTTGTCAGACAAAACGTTGCTAGAAGAATTGTCAAGATAAATGCCATATACGCTATTGGCCCTGACGTTGTTTCCGGACAAAGTATTATCGTTAGATGAAGCGAAGAGGTAAAAGCCAATGCCATTTGCCGTGGCGTTGTTATCGGACAAAGTGTTGCTAGAGGAAGAGTTTAGAAAAATGCCATAATAGCTTTTTGTTATGGTAGTGTTTTTTATTGTTACGCTGCTCATGTCCGTTAGAGAGAACCCGAATCCTCCGGAGGCTTGGAGTGTGTTGCCATTTCCGTTTATGATTATGTTACTCCTCTCCACGACTATGGGCAGATAGTTGTTGCCCGTGAAAGTGTACGTGATCTCATCGGAAGTGGTGATATTTGCAGTTACAGGGCTGCTTATGCTTCCGTCAGGATTGATGATGATTGCTCCTCCTGATTGTGCTCTGGCTGGCTTAACATTAAAAGCAAGTATGGATAAACTCAAAACCAACAACGCTACGATTAGGCTCGAAGCAATCCTCCTCAACTCTCGCTTCTCCTGCTGTATAGTTGAGGCTTCATTGGCAAATAAGGATTTTGAAACGTTCTGTCTGTACGCATTTCTGTTTTTTCGTTATTCTGTTTAATTAGTTGATTGTTTATTCTTGTTTGTTTATTTTTGTTTGTTTGTTTTTGTTTGTTTGTATGTGTGTAGAGAGAGAGTGAGAGAGTAGTAGAGAGAATCGTAGTTAGAAGAAGAAAAAGGGTAAAGTTTTATCCCAACCCAATGCGAGTAATATATTAAACAAACGCAAGACAAAAATAACGTGTGACAAAAACAAACAACAAACACACACAACAGACAGACAAAGACAAACAAAGATGATCCCCATTGAGGAAAGGCCGCTATAGCCAGTCTACTACAGCTTTTTGAGACCTCACATGGCATTGAACGGAGAAACGCCAGCACAGAAAGCCAAAATAGATGCTGGATCAAGCGAGAGGGAATGGCTGTCTCTAATCAAGAAAGCTTCCAAACAGCAAGTCCACGCTTAATGTGAGAAAGCCCAAGTTTTAACGAAAAGGTTTGAGTGCAGAGAGGAGAGGAGGAGGAGATAATATAACTCTCCGCACTCTTACCTATTTCTAAACATCATGCGATTTTATATACGCATTTCGGAATATTTGCGAACTTGGAGAGTGTATGCAGATAGTGAAGACGCTTACCTGCATACCTATGGTTAAGGACGGTTAAAGCGAACCCGTCCTTACGCCATACTCTCTTCTTTTCTGAGCTACCCAACGAGGTCTATGGTTGAATCGATTGAATTAGAGAATTGATTGAAGGTATTAGATTTTTGTTTCTAGGATATAGATTCATGGTCAGTCTGCAGAAAAAACAAATATACCTAATCACTAGTACCTAGGTAAAGATGATGGGAGGAAATGTAGGGAACTGATTTTCTGAGAACTCTCCTTCTCTATTCAGCCTCTACCTTTCTCTTCCTGAACTAGAAGGAAACAATCTTATAGAGCATTAGAAAAGCGCCGACGGTTAACAGACTTCGCCAAGCGCCTAAGAGTTAACAGAACCTTAATCCGAAATGCGTATAGCAAACTTGCACAACGTTAATACTTGGGCGAGAGTGCTGAGGGAGGGCTTAAGTTCTAGCGCGCCCGCGCTATTCTTCTTCCTTCTTTCCTCTGCACTCAAACCTTTTTCGACAAAGGTCTCGCTCTTGTCCTAACCGTTGCACAAGCACGCGTACACACACTTAGCGCGCGCGAGCGAAAGACCACTAGAGTATCTATTTAAGAGCGCTTTGACTCGAGTTCATCAGATGAGATGAAAACATGGCTTCAACCTCAAAGGCGTCAGGGTTAGATTTCAACAAGATCCTGAGCAATTCGCTGAGAGTGTTCTTCAAAGATGCCTTGAGAAGCGCGTTGAGCGATCCGGCGCAGGCAGTTTTCTTTCTCAAGACTCTCAATTGGCAGAGACGTGCTGCGAGGATAAGGCAGAGCTGGGAGAAGCAGGGAATTCATGTTCCGCCTATTCTTGTCTTCAGCGTGACGAGCAGATGCAACCTTCACTGCAAGGGCTGTTATCATCAAACTCTTCGCCCGACCGCTGACGCCGACCTAAGCGATGAAAGACTCAAGAGAGCCATCGCGGAAGCAAAGGAACTCGGCATCTCGTTTATCGTGCTGGGCGGGGGAGAGCCTCTAATGCGCGAGGGACTACTAGACGTTCCAGCAGAATATCCGGAGATCATGTTTCTCATGTTTACCAACGGTCTGTTAATCAACGATGACGTCCTCAAGAAAATAATTGAGAAAAGAAATGTTGTACCCTTGCTCAGCCTCGAAGGGTATCAGACTGACACCGACGAACGCAGGGGAAAAGGAGTGTACGAAATGCTTCAGAATTCAATTGGCATGCTTAAACATGAAGAGATTTTCTGGGGCACCTCACTTACGATTACAAGGAACAACTTCGACGAAGTAACGGAAGACGAGTTTGTCGAAAAACTCGTCAACGCCGGGTGCAAGCTCTTCATGCTCGTGGAGTATACTCCCGTCAAAGAAGGAACTGAAAACTGGGTCCTGACTGAAGCGCAAAGGTTGGAACTTGTTAAGAGAAGAGATGCTTTCCGCGCTAAATACAGAGCGGTGTTCGTTGCGCTTCCGTGGGATGAGGAAGAAATCGGCGGTTGCCTTTCAGCGGGACGCGGATTTGTTCACATAAGCGCTGAAGGCAACGTGGAGCCATGCCCGTTCATTCCCTACTCAGACATAAACATCAAGAACTGTTCACTCAAAGAAGCACTGCAGTCAAAGATGCTCAAGACAATTAGAGAAAACCACAAACAGCTCGAAGAAACACACGGATGCGCACTATGGGAACAAAGAAAATGGGTACAAAGCCTCGCGCAATCAAAAGAATAGCCCCATGCGCACGACGCGTGCCATGAGCTTGGCTAGCCAGCTAGCCAGAATCCCCCAACCGAGTCGGAACAACCAAGCGAGCCACTCTCGGCACACAGACTTTTGCTCGTTGCTCTTAGTCACCATTGCTAAATAAGGGGCTCGAAATTACCAGGTCCGCTGTGGCTCTGTTGCAAGCGTTTGGAACGTTGTATAAGACGGCTACTCTGAGAAGAGCCGCACGAGCCAAACTGGAATGCTTTATCCTATCAGGCTTAAACCTTTCTTGGCAAGGCGCTCCAAGAGCGCTTTAATCGGCTTTGCGCAGGTTAGGTTCTAAAGTTATTACGACTTTTCCCCGGGCGTGTCCTTCTTCAAGATAACGGAGAGCTTCGGGGACCTCACTTAAGGGGTAGCTTCTATCCATGACCGGCTTTATTCTGCCAGCTTCAAGAAGGTCTTTCAGAAAAACTAGATCCTTTTTGTTCCGTTTCGCTATCATGGACGTCATTTTCTTGTTTCCGGTCATTGAAATCAACGGTCCAAGGAGCATGGCTTGGAGGAGAGAGCGCATTAGGCGTGAACCTCCGATAAAGACGTAGATTCCTTTGGGGCTTAACGCGCGGCTGTAATCGAAGATCGAATGATATCCCGCAGTGGCAAGAATCAGGTCGTAACGTTGTTCCTTCTTTGTGAAATCCTCTTGGGTGTAATCAATTACATGGTCAGCGCCGATAGATCGCACCATGTCCAGATTTCTCGTGCTGCACACGCCGGTTACTTCGGCGCCGAATGATTTGGCAATCTGCACTGCAAACGTTCCGACACCTCCAGATGCCCCGTCAATCAGGACCTTCTGTCCGGCCTGAACCTGTCCCTTATCGCGAAGACCTTGCAATGCCGTGAATGCCGCAGTGGGCACCGCGGCTGCCTCCTCGAACGATACGTCGGCCGGCTTCAACACCAACGAATCTTCACGAGTACACACATACTCGGCGAAACCGCCTCGACCAGATCCGAACACTTCACCACCTGGCTGAAACTCCTTCACGTTCATGCCAACCGCTTCAACTTTGCCGGCTATGTCAACTCCAAGTCTCGTGTTTTTTGGTTTGAGAAGACCGCCAGTCATCGGTCGAGCTATGAACGGTTTACCTTCAAGGAGATGCCAGTCCATTGGATTTACTGATGCCGCATGAACTTTCACCAATATTTCATTATCTGTGGGAGTAGGCTTCTCTACATCTTTGAGCTCAAGAGCATCAGGTGATCCGTATCTTTCGGCTACGATCGCTTTCATTTTCATGTTCAAAACAAGGATATTCGTGGCGGCCAAAAAAACCTTTGTATCGGGATGCTGAAAAACGACCATGAACTGCCTTCACGCTGGACTTGCCGAACCAGTCACTCTAACCACTTCTAATGTTGAATTGCATCCCTTATTTTTTCTGATACGATGAAAATAGTGATATAATGCGCGCGCTTTATCAGAAAAAAGGGGAGTTGCAGAAGATGCAATTTCTGCTTCGATGTCTCCAGGTGAACATGGCTTCAAGTCCACCGCTGTATCAGAAATTCGAGCTCAGTCGGACTCGTCTCGGCTGGAGAAGCCTTACTTGAAGCGTCGTAGGAGAGGGTAAAAGCTGAACACGCATTTACAAGTAGAGCATGCTTTTTCAAGAATAATGCCCATCCCGAGATTATTCTTGGGAAGTTTGTTCAGTCTTTTTGTCAGCGGTTGGTCTGACGAGTTTCTTGTGGTATAATCTGGCGGCGACGCAGAGTCCAGCAACAATGACGGCAAGCCAGAAGGTCCACTCGATCTCGGCAGAGATTGCGATGCCGAGTAAGGTGCCTTGGGCCATGGAGGAGGGCAAATGTAATGTTTTCGCGCCAGTCCACGGAACATTGAGGTCTGCTCCCGACAGGCTAGGCCCTGACATCATTCCAAATACTGTCCCCGCATTCGTTAGGAGTAGCATCAGCACGACAAACGCTATCAGCGTTCCTAGCGGCTTCTTGTAGGCGAAGCCAAGCAGGCGTTCCGAGTAAGGTTTCGTGGGCACAATGGAGTAGATGATGAGAATTATGCCTGCGGAGATGAGCAACACCATGAACATCCAACTAACAGCGGCGATAATAGGGAGAGCTACGATGAAGCCCACGATGTTTGTTGACAGACTAACTGGAGAGAGACCTATTATCGCAAGTGTCCGGCCGACAGTGATCTGCCACCAAGGAACAAACATGGAGGCCACGGTCAACACGAGAGTGAGGGCTCCCCCGACGAGCCCGAACCAGTTCCAGCTCTTCACGTTGAAGCTTCTAAAATTCAAGCCTAAGTTCTTCACACTGTCAACTCCATATTGATACATCGTTAACTGTGCTCGTTCCGTTCAAATGCAGCATTAATCCTGCATAGTTTAGATTCTCTCTGGAAAGATCGACCTCAAAACTGCTCGTGCCAGCATAAGCTGTTGCGATATGCCCGGCTGCTTCTTCTCCAAGCATGGTAGTCATTTGGAACGTCACGGTTTCATTAGCGGCGGCTGTAACGGGATTAGCGAGCCTTACCCACCCTAGGGGATAACCATCACTATGATCCGTCAAGTTTGCCGAATAAGCAATGAGCGTCAAGTTGGTCGCTGTTGGGTTGCTGAAGTTAAACAGTAAACAGAGCTCTCGCGAGGTGAGGTTGTACCATGCGCTCGTTATATTGGGCATCCCGATTCCGCCCTGACTAAAGAGCGTGTTAGTGATCTTGTTAGTGTTAGAAGGGGTAAGCACTCCGCTCAGGTTGCCCCTGTAAGCGAGCAACGTTGCGCCAAGAGGGCCTACGATGATGAATATGCTAACCAATGCAAGGAACAGCCGAGGCTTCTTAACGCTCGGTGGAATCTTTCCCTTCCTTACAGCTAGCCCCAGAGGAACCAAGTAGCCTACGAAGCAGCACGCTATCGCCACCATCCCAGGAACAAGGATGAACAAGGAGGGGATGTTGAAGCTGAGACCGTGGCCTGGTCCAGAGTTGCCCTGACTGCTAGTGAACACTGGCTGGAGAGTGTGGTCCTGCGTCATTTGCAAAGTAACAGGGTTCTCTTTTTCTGTTTGACCGTCGAGGAGCCAATAGTCAAAGGATTGACCACTTTCCGGTGTGGCCGTAACAGTCACGTTCGCTCCATAGTTGTACGTATAAGTTCCAGACGCCGGATTGGTCGTCCCTCCATCTGCTGCGTTGATTGCAAGCATGTAGCTGGCGGAGTGCGAATTCGAAGCGAAGACGGGTCTCACCGTGTGATTCCCGTTCAGGTTGAACTCGATCGTTGTTGAGTTTCCAGACTTGTTTCCGTCAAGCAGCCAGTAGCTAAGCCACCAGCCGGAATTCGGAATTGCAGTGACTCTTGCTTGGTTTCCAGCAGGATAGGTGTACGTGCCTGGTGCTGGGTTCGTCGTTCCTCCTGTGGCGGGACTTATAGTCACTTGCACGGTGGAGGGCGGTTTTGGAGTAAAGTTGGCCATCAACGTGTGACTACTGTCCATGGTTATAGTGATCGGGTTGCTCATGCCGGCGCTTGCTTGGTCCAAGAACCAGCCGCCGAAGTAGGCTCCGTTCTGAGGAATTGCGGTTATGGAGACGTTTTCTCCATAGCTGTAATTGTAGGTTCCAGGTGTCGGGCTTGTGGTGCCGTTGCTTGGACTGAATATCGTAAGTGTTCGCGGACCAGAGGTGGCGTTTTCAAAAATGGGCTGAATCGTAGTATTCCAGTTAATCGTGAACTGCGTGGGATTTTGGTTACCAGAGTTGCCTCCAGAATTCATCACCCAGTGGTCGAACACGTACCCGGAATTGGGAATAGCCGTGATCGCCAAGTTTGTCATGTATGGGTAAGTGTAGTTCCCCGGAGGAGGGCTGGTTGTGCCCCCACTGGACGCGTTTATCGTTAGTGTTCTTGTAGCGGTTGACGCATTCTCAAAGACAGGCTGAAGCGTCGCGTTGTAGTCAATGTTTATCATCATGGGGTTTGCGTATCCCATGAAGTTGCCATTCTGACCCACCCAGAAGTCAAAGATGTAGCCTGAGTTAGGAGTCGCGGTGATCGTGACGTTTGCTCCGTAGGAATAGGTGTAGTTCCCAGCTGAAGGGTTCGTACTGCCGTTGGCCGCGGCTCTTATCGTGAGTACCCTTTTGGCCGTGCTCATGTTCTCAAAAAAAGGCTGAAGCGTCACGTTTGAGTACAGAGTCTGCATTATCGGGTTTGCGCCTTCCGTGAAGTGCCCAGAACCGTCCGTCCAGTAATCGAAAATGTGGCCCGAGGCTGGCATCGCGTCTATAGTTACATTTGCGCCGTAGGCGTACGTGTAAATTCTTGGAGGCGGGACAGTCGTGCCTCCTATGGCTGAATTTATCGTCAGCTGGCATTGGCTGCTGGTGGCAAAGCTCACCATTAACGGCGCAAGTAGAAGAAGCAGACCAGCGACGAAAAAAAGAACGATCGAGCCCCGCTCTCGCATTTCAAGTCATGACAGTTGGAAACTTTTTTTCCTAAAAGGTTTAGGAACTTGCAATATTGTTTCAAAATCTTGATAGTCCATGATTGGGCGCGTTAAGTTTGCGGAAACGCGCGTTGCTGTCGTTTGTTCATTATACAAAGCGAGCCTCTTTTGAAGGAGCCGGCACGAGTGAAGGCAGCCGAAGAATTGAAAAGCAGAGATCTGTATAATGAATCGCCGTGGTATTCATCGTGAAGGAACTAACAGTCAAAAGTTCTGCATTCCCCAACAACGGCCCTGTCCCGCCTAAATACACCTGCGACGGAGAAGACATAAACCCACCTCTGAGCATCGAAGGAATCCCCCAAGGAACACAAAGCCTCGCGCTAACTGTTGACGATCCAGACGCGCCAATGGGAACATGGGACCACTGGGTAGTTTGGAACATAACGCCCTCAAACGAAATAAAAGAAAACACCGTCCCTGGCGTCGAGGGTATGAACGACTTCAGAAAACACTCCTATGGTGGACCCTGCCCGCCCTCAGGCACACACAGATACTTCTTCAAAGTATACGCGCTAGACACAAAACTAAACCTCAGCCCCAATTCGAGAAAGAAGGACCTTGAAAAATCAATGCAAGGCCACATACTCGCAAAGGGAGAAACTGTGGGACGCTACAGCAGAAGATAAATGCGAACACAAATTCTAGAAGTGACGATCTAACTCAGGCCAACGCGTTCTAATCTTTCGAGCTTGACAGGACTAGACGCGTCGAATTCACGTCAACTTCGACTATCTTGCATTTTTCAAATTTCCTAGTCTCGCCAATCACATTCTTAACGGTCACATCGTTTCTTTCCATCTTCGCATAAACCGCATCTTTGAACGCGACTCTGCCGTTGACGATTACATCAAATTCACACATTGCTATTCCACGAGTAGTTAACAGAGCTAAAACTAATATAAACTTCTTCTGGAGAGTCCAGATAATCTCAAGTTCAGCCCTCTATCTCACTATTGCGCATTTAAGATAGGTAGTTATAATCCACGAAGGCTATACGACCTTAATGACGTAATAGGCCAAAAAGATGAAGTGGATGCCCAAGAAACCCAAAACAGCCTCTAGCGCAGACATATTCGAACTCCTAACAGAAACTACAGAAAAACAGAAAAAGAAGAAAAAATCCGAGCTCGTAGCACCACCGAAACCACGGGAGTTCTTTGCTGAGGGAAGTATAACAATCAACAAAAAAACCTGCCAAGGCGTCCAGTGCAAGCTCTGCATAAAAGCTTGCCCAACCAATGCGCTGTTCTGGAAGGCAGGAGAAGTGGGCATCATAGAAGAACTCTGCATCTACTGCGGAGCATGCGTCTTAAGCTGCATCGTAGACGATTGCATCAAAATAGTAAGAAAAAGAACGCACGGAGAAGTCGAAAGCTTCAGCAGATCGAAAGATTTCGCAGCACTTCAGCAACGCATCAACGCGGATAGGCGTCACGAAAGAACCCGCAACATCTTCCCCAAACAAGAAGATTACCTCAACCGATACTCAACGAAAAAAGAACACTAAGGATCTGTACCTGGACTCGAAGCTGAAAGATAGCGATCAGGTGGGCTTTGACCATTTTTCTTGCAGTAACTTTGGAATGTCTGACGAATCTCTCGGACCGACTAGCACCTGCCAGCCGCTCAGTTCCTCAATTTCGCCGCTTAAGCGCGCTGCCTTGCCTGGGATTATAAGTTTTTTGTGGTTGACCTTGTTTTCAACTCCAGAATTCTTCAAGGCCTCGGCAACTTTTTCCGCGGTTAGTTTTCTTCCGGCGACCGCGCTGTCCACAGCTATTCCTTCGGTGTCGACAACCAGCAGATAGACGTTTGCCTTCGCAGATTCGATGTCAGAAGCCACGGTGTAGTACGTGAGCGCAAAGTTTGTCGTAAACATCACGGGCGAGTTTTCATCCGGAGCCCCAAATACCTTCAAGCCTGGCTCGACAGCCACGGGCTTTCTGGGGTCCGTGTAGATGTTCTGGCGCAAGACAGTTACTGGAAGAAGCGCCCATCCATCAACATCATGAACGATCATGACATCTGCGAAGCGAACCAGCAGCAGAGCTGCCAAGTAGGCTTCTTTCCATTTGGCAATTTCAACCGGGACTCCGCTATTCTCTATCCACGCGATCATCGGTACAGCGAGCAAAGGAAGCCCGAAGAGGCTGTCGCCTTCTCTACACGCGGCCCTTCGAATCATCGTAAAATTGTTCAGCGAACCCGCTAAACCCTCGCTCGACAGAGTACCTGGATCCAGTACGATATCCTCAACGCCACAATCGAGCAACGTCTTCGCTAGGGACCTGAGCATTTTCAGATCGTTCGGCGCAAAAATCGCTAAAGGACACTTGTACTTGACGGCGAGTTCAGCCATGTCTTTCCAGTTGTCGCTTGTTGCCGCGTACAGAAGCGGTCTAGAGGCCTGTGCCGCAGTTAAGCCAGCTTCCAGAACGGTCGGGTTTAGGGAGCACAAAATCAGAGGGAGATCCGTTTTTTCAACCACTTTCTTGACGGTTGCCCCGAACTTGTCTGGCTCATTTGATGTGGAGCGGATGGCAATCATATCGAGCTTTAGCGTTTGCCCAATGTATTCAAAACAGAACTGCTCTGTCTTCGCTATTCTGTCTAGCACTTCTTTTTCAGGCATTTCATCCGTTATGTCGATGGCAATGGCGGTGGGGTTAAAGTAGGCGAATTCATGGCGGTACAGCACGATTTTTCCGCCGATTTTGACGACTTTGGCACCCGTTCCTATGACTATCTCTTTGACGGCGGGTTTAAGCATCTCTTTTAACTGCTTGTACGCTTTCTCATTCCCTTTGGCAAGAAGAGGAGCACACTTTTCGATCGTCACCTCTCGGTTAACGAGCTTGGTTGCAAAAGCCATGCAGTTCTCTTCGCCGCACTCCTTGCAGTTGGTTCGGGGAAGAAGCTTGTAAACGTCGATCGGGCTTAGCTCTTTTATGCCGGCTTTTGGTTTAGCTTCAGTTTCGGTCACAACCGCACACTCCAAGGTTTAGATCTTGGCGGAAACC
>DATHCB010000147.1:0-77156 GCA_035319765.1 Bathyarchaeia archaeon | reverse complement strand
TGCCTATTTGGGTCTGCGAGCAGTGTGGGACAAAAGCTCTTGTGTCGAGCAAGGAAGAACTTGCAGAAAAGTCTGGAAAACCGCTTGCAAAGGACTTTGAACTCCATAGGCCATGGATAGACAGAGTTGTTCTAAAATGCAACAAATGCGACGGTTTCATGAAGCGTGAACCTTTTGTTCTTGACTGCTGGTTCGACAGTGGCTCTGCTCCCTATGCGAGGTTCACTGATGAAGAGTTCGAGAAGTATGTGCCGGTGAACTTCTTGACTGAGGCGATAGATCAAACGCGAGGTTGGGCTAATACTCAACTACTGTTGCACGTCATGTTGACTGAAAAACCTGAATCTCCCTACCGGGCATTTCTTTTTCAAGGGCATGTATTGGATGCCAAGGGGAGGAAGATGAGCAAAAGCTTAAGGAATATGCTGGAAGCCAATCCGGTGTTAGATAAGACTTCTGCGGACGTTTTCCGTTTTTATGTACTCTGGAAATGTTCTGCTGTCGATTCTATGAACTTTGACCTGCAGGAGCTCAGCAAACGCCCATATCAAGTGCTAGGCACGTTGTATCACCTGCACAAGTTTTTCATACAAAACGCGGAATACGACAACTTCAGCCCGAAAACGCATAGCCTAGAATGGGCAGAAAAGAACCGAGTACTAAGACCTGTTGATATGTGGCTGCTCTCAAAACTTCAGGGTACCGTCAAACTGGTCACCGAAAACCTCGAAAAGTGCGAGTTTCAATTTGCGTTGTCTGAGCTTGAGGATTTTGTCGTAGACATTGTCAGTTGCAATTACGTGCCAATGGTCAGGAAAGATTTATGGACAGATGATCCCAAGACTTTGAATCGCCGGTTGGCCATTTATTCAACACTTTACCATACCTTGAAAGTTCTAGTTCTTCTTTTCAACCCTGCGACACCGTTCCTGTGCGAGGCATTGTACCAGGACCTCTACCATGAATTAGATAGCGGATTGCCGGAATCTGTGAACTTTGAAAGTTGGCCCACACTGGAAGAAGCGTTAGAAAACAAAGGTTTGGAAGAACAATTCGAAATGCTACAAAAGGTGATTTCATTAACGTATTCAGCTAGGCAAGCCGCAAAACTGAAGCGTCGATGGCCCTTAGGGGAGGTTCAAGTTGCGGCTTCCAAGACCGTGCTGCAGAGCTTAAAGAATTTGGAGGACTTGTTCCTCGAACTTGCAAACGTGAAAAGTGTCCAGTACTTGCTTAAACCTTCTGAGAAAGAAATGGGGATATCACACGAAATTCATGAAGGGAAAGTCACAAGTCCTCTTGCTTCCGAAGGTTACTCAAATGAGCAAAAGTGGCAGATTGCTTCCGAAGGCGACGTACAAGTTAGGCTAGCTACTCGACGAGACAAGACTTTGGTAGGCGAAGGCATAATGCGAGACTTGGCTAGACGTGTGCAGTCGCTCAGGAAAGAGCTAGGGTTCACCCCAACCGACATACTGCAAACAGTGCACCTAGCAGAATTAGACACGGAAACGGTTGAGTTGTTAACGCCCTTCTTGGAAAAAATGGCGGAACTAGTACGGGCGAAGAAGGTTCGAATACACGAAAGACGAGCAGAAGTAAAGGCAGAGTGGCACGAATATTCTTTCGATGACACCAGGATTTACGTAGCTATAACAAAATGAGATTTTCTTGTTAGCTCATGCCCGTTCCAAGATTCGTTTGTCTGACAGATCACCGCTGCCGCTTTTGACAGTCAGGCACATTTGTAGCCTATTTGGGGTATGTACTTGATCGAGGGGTAGGCTGTGTGCACACGCAAAGCTAAGGTCGGAGCGCCAAAAGTCGCATATGAAAAAACCACGTGACTATCGTGTTTCAAACACGCAGGAAATTAGGAATAGGAATGCGCGCTCGAAATCCCTTTACTTTTTTTGATTACAATTTTGACCTCTTTAAATTCTTTGCATTCTCGGCACTTATCCCAGCTATCTTCTCCCTACTCCCGTGATCATAAGTCATAGAGACCAAAAACTGTTGCCATCAGTTCTTTTCTACCGACTAGAGCATGAGGATTTTAGCCTTGCTGGATCATAAAATGTACTGCGAGCTCGACTTGTCAAAGTCACGAACAAGTTCAACGTAAAGGTCGGAAGGAAGCTCAGCGTCCTGTGGAAAGTGAACAACCTTGGGAAAGTAAGCAGCGACCCCCTTTTTTGCCATCAGAGTCGCTGGGTGACCGTCGCCAAAAGCCAATTGACAAACTTCTTCAGTAAGCTCTCGGACTTTCTCCTCATCCAAGTAACCCAGCGAATGCAAATACTCGTGAAGTAATAGAAGAAAACAGTAAGAGTTATAGATTTTCTTCTCAGTCTTTTCCATCGCTATTTTCAAGGGCGACTTATTCATAACGATAATGTTGGAACCTACAGGATGAAATGCGCCAATGAAATAGCCCTTTTTCATTCCTAAGCTTACTAGGCCAAGCATTAGACCGGCGCGGTGACGATTTAGGAATCGTTTGACGACACGCTTGACGAGCTCAAAAATGTCAGGGAAGTTATCATAGCCCTCAAGCTCAAGAGCAAAGATATCTGCGCTATCCAGTTCCATCACTTCGCTAGAGGCGTTAGGCGTTGAAAGCGTTTGATAAGCTTTTCTAAAATCAATCTATTTTTCCAGACGCCTCAAGAAGAGCAGAAAAGGCTCAGCATTTAGCTTGCGTAGTAGTAGGCTGATCGCCGTAAAGCTCAGAGTATCCCGCATATTGCTCATCTCTTGTCGATTATTCTAGGCAAAGTTTATATGAAAGCCAGATGGTTCATGTGGTTAGCCCCACAAAAAAGATAGGCAGAATGAGAAAGGCCCGTTTTTCGGGTCGAGCAAGCATTCGCCGGCCCATGGGAGGAAACCCCTTAGTTTGCAAGACCCTGTCGTCATCCTTCCGTTCTTCTTTTCATGTTCAATTGTGAATCTATTCATGGAGTTTGATTAAAGAAATGGCAGAGATCCAGTTAGAAGATTTGCTTCTGCTCGAAAAATCCTTCTTCAAAGAAAAAGGCTTGGTCAGGCAGCATCTTGATAGCTTCAACGAATTCATCGATCACGGACTGCAAGAAGTCATCAACGAAGTAGGCTTAATCGATATAGAAATCCCGGAGAGTCCATACCAAATAAAACTTGGCCAAGTGTGGGTAATAGACCCGCAATCGCGCATAAGCGGACCATACGTCACTGAAGTGGACGGCACAAAGCATGAGATCTATCCGTTAGAAGCAAGATTCAGAAACTTGAGCTATGCGGCACCTGTAGCATTAGAAATGACGCCCATAATCGATGGCAGGGAGCAGGATACAGAACTTGTCTTAATTGGAGACCTTCCTGTAATGCTCAAATCGAAGCTATGCCTACTCGCCACGCTTTCGCCTGACGAACTCATCGCCTACGGAGAAGACCCAAACGACACAGGCGGCTACTTTATTATAAACGGCTCAGAACGCGTAATCGTCGCACTCGAAGACCTCGCGCCCAACAGAATACTCGTAGACATTGACGACCGCGGCGCCACACCAGTATATCAAGCCAAGATCTTTTCCACGACAGTGGGCTTCAGAGCGAGAATAGAACTGAGAATAAAATCAGATGGTGCCGTGTACGTTTCAATGCCTGGCGTCCCAACTGAAATCCCATTCGTTGCGCTGATGCGTGCGCTAGGGCTCAAGTCAGACAAAGAAATCGCCGAGTCAGTATCCCCCGATAAGACAATACAGAACGTGCTCGACTCCTCTTTCGAAAAAGCCGTCGGAGTAGAAACCATAAAAGAAGCATTACTATACATAGGCAACAGAGTAGCTCACGGACAAGTCGAAGAGTACCGTATGCAGAAAGCCGAGAGCATTTTGGATCGCAACTTTTTGCCTCATATTGGTAGAACCAAAGAACAGAGACAAGACAAAGCTCTCTTTATGGCTGAAATGGCATGCCGTGCCATTGAACTCAAGCTTGGCAAGCGAAAACCAGACGACAAAGACCACTTCAAGAACAAACGCCTGAAACTCGCAGGACCCTTGTTGGCAGACCTCTTTCGCATCGCCTTCCGGAATCTCTGTCGCGACATAAAATACCAGCTCGAAAGAATGGGTATGAAGCGACAAATGATCACTGTATCAGCTGCCGTTCGCCCAGGCATAATCACGGAACGTCTCCAACACGCGCTAGCTACGGGAAATTGGGGACGTGGCAGAGTAGGCGTGACACAACTCTTGGACCGCACTAATCACGTTTCATCACTAAGCCACCTGCGTCGAATGCAGTCACCTCTGAGCCGCAGCCAGCCCAACTTCGAAGCGCGAGACCTACACCCTACGCATTGGGGACGCCTGTGCCCAAACGAAACTCCAGAAGGCTCAAACTGCGGCTTGGTGAAAAACCTTGCACTATCGGCTTGTATGTCTGTTTCAGCTAACGCCGAAAAGATGAAGAGCTTTCTTTTCCGCACCGGCGTTGTTCTAGCTGGCGAAGCAGATGAAACCACGCGACTTTCTGGTGCAAAAGTGTTCATTGACGGCACTCTGCTTGGCTACTCGGCAGATCCAAAGGCACTTGTTGATGAAATCAGAGACAGGCGCAGAAAAGGCGAGATTTCGACCGAGATGAACATCGCTTACTTCGCCAAAAACTTGGGAGAAAAAGACGAAGTCTACATAAACTGTGATGAAGGACGTGTGCGTCGCCCGCTTGTGATCGTTGAGAATGCCGTGCCGAAACTTCAACAGGAACATATTGAAAAGATTCGCTCAGGAGAATGGATGTGGGAAGATCTAATTAAATACGGCATAGTCGAATATCTGGATGCCGAAGAAGAAGAAAATACTTACATCGCCCTAGGTCTTGACAGCATAAGTAAGGATCATACTCACGCGGAAATAGCAACCTACACTATACTTGGGATATGCGCTTCGATAATTCCTTACCCCGAGCATAATCAATCACCGCGCAATTCCTACGAAGCAGCCATGGCTAAACAGGCACTCGGCATCTTTGCAACAAACTTCCTCAACCGCGTTGATTCTCGCTCACATGTTTTGCATTATCCTCAAATGCCTTTAGTTCAGACAAAGCCTATGGACATCGTTGGCTACAAACACCGTCCATCGGGACAAAACTGTCTGGTGGCCATACTTTCCTTCGAAGGCTACAATATGGAAGACGCCTTAATATTCAACAAAGCCTCTGTCGAAAGAGGAATGTGCCGCTCGACTTTCTACCGCATCTACGAAGCTGAGTGTCGCCAATACTTGGGTGGGCTCAAAGACAAATTCGTGGTGCCAGAGCCTGGCATCAGAGGATACCGTGGTGAACAATATTACAGGCTTATCGAGCCTGATGGCATCGTAAGTCCCGAGGTTGCCGTCGTAGGCGGAGACGTGCTGATCGGTCGCACCAGTCCGCCAAGGTTTCTTGAAGAGTACAAGGAATTCGAAGTCAGAGGACCCTCAATGCGGGATACATCGGTCGACATGCGTTCTTCCGAGGTCGGGACGGTCGACGGCGTTTTCCTGACTGAAACCCATGAAGGGAGCAAGCTTGTCAAAGTCAGAGTGCGTGACCAACGAATTCCGGAATTGGGCGACAAGTTCGCGTCCCGTCACGGTCAGAAAGGCGTCGTCGGAATGCTCGTGCCACAGGAAGACATGCCCTTCACAGAAGACGGTCTAGTTCCAGATATAATAATAAACCCTCACGCCATTCCATCGAGGATGACCATTGGACAGTTCTTGGAATCAATGGCCGGAAAAGTCGCTGCAGCAAGGGGCAAACCAGTAGATGGCACACCGTTTTCTAATGAGAGACCTGAGGAGTTGAAGCAAGAACTGGTCAAACTCGGTTTTAGCCACACAGGCCGTGAAGTCTTCTACAGCGGCACCACTGGTGAGAAATTCATCGCAGACGTCTTCATGGGAGTCGTGTATTACCAAAAGCTACACCATATGGTGGCAGACAAGATTCACGCTCGAGCACGCGGCCAAGTGCAGATGCTAACTCGGCAGCCTACTGAGGGCAGAGCGAGAGGTGGAGGTCTCCGATTCGGAGAGATGGAGCGAGATTGCCTAATTGGGCATGGTGCGGCGCTATTATTGCGGGATCGTCTGCTAGAGGAATCTGACAAGTATCTCCTGTATGTGTGCGAAAACTGCGGATACGTGGCATACTATGACATTAAACAGCGTCGATACATCTGTCGTGAGTGCGAGGATAGGGCTCAGATTTCTCCAATAATAATCTCATACGCGTTTAAGCTTCTTTTGCAGGAACTGATGAGTCTTTGCATAGCCCCACGGCTCAAGTTGGAGGAGAGAGCCTAAAATGGCGGCAGCGTCAGAAGAAGCAGTTCACAAAGTTATTGAAGAACTCCGTTTCGGACTCTTATCGCCACAAGAGATACGTAAACTTTCTGTTGCTGAAATCCAAACGGCAGACACTTACGACGAAGACGGTGCTCCAATCACGTCAGGTTTAATGGATGGACGACTCGGCACACTTGAGCCACGGCAAAGGTGCAAGACATGCGGCAACACAGCCATTCGCTGTCCTGGGCACTTCGGTCACATCGAGCTCGCCGTGCCAGTAATTCATATTGAATTTACAAAAATAATCCAGAATCTTTTAAATTCAACATGTCGAAACTGCGGTCGCATCCTACTGGCCCCTGAGCGAGTTATCAGATTGAAGGCTAGACTTGTTCGTGCCAAAAAGATGCTCGGGATAGTGCCAGATGAGTTTTACAAGAAGATTTTGGACGAGGCAAAGGGAAATGAATGCCCACACTGCGCTACCGTGCAGTACAAGCTTGAGTTCACGAAACCCACATCATTCCATGAAATCTCCGAGGAGGGCGCTCAGCGCCTTACTCCGAGCATGATCCGCGAACGGCTTGAACGCATACCTAACGACGACCTTGAACTGTATGGATTCAACCCCTTGACAGCGCGCCCTGAGTGGATGATTCTTCAGGTTTTGCCCGTTCCGCCTGTTTACGTTCGTCCGTCAATCACTCTTGAATCTGGCATACGATCTGAGGACGATTTGACACACAAGCTAGTCGACGTTATCCGCATTAATCAGCGTTTAAAGGAAAATATGGAAGCAGGCGCTCCAACACTCATCATTCAAGACCTTTCCGAACTGTTGCAGTACCACGTTACTACGTACTTCAACAACGAAGCCTCAGGTATTCCTCCAGCCAGACACCGTTCCGGCAGAGCTCTTAAGACACTCTCCCAAAGGTTGAAGGGCAAAGAAGGCCGTTTCAGAAGCAATCTTTCAGGCAAACGTGTAGACTTTTCCGCGAGAACCGTCGTTTCCCCAGATCCTAATCTGGACATAAACGAAGTTGGTGTCCCTTTGGAAGTTGCAACTCGCCTATCAATGCCAGACAAGGTAACTGAATGGAATATTGAAGAAATGCGAAAACTAGTGCTCAATGGCCCGGAGACGTATCCAGGCGCTCTCTATGTTATTCTACCTGATGGCAAGAGGATTCGGTTAGAGTTTGTCGTTGATAAAAGCAAAGTCGCGCAAGCGCTAGAGCCAGGCTTCCTTGTGGAACGTCATCTAAGAGATGGTGATATCGCCATTTTCAACCGTCAGCCTTCGCTTCACAGAATGTCAATCATGGCTCACTACGTTCGGGTTATGCCCTACAAGACTTTTCGCCTGCACCTTTGCGTCTGCCCTCCCTACAACGCGGACTTTGATGGTGATGAGATGAATCTTCACGTTCCTCAAAGCGAGGAGGCTCAAACGGAAGCCCGCCTACTGATGCAGGTTCAGGATCAGATTCTTTCCCCGAGATTTGGAGGACCTATAATAGGCGCTATCCGAGATTTCATCACGGCAGCGTACGTCTTCACTAGAAAGTCGAACCGTCTAACAAAGGAGGAGGTTCTTCGTTTATTGTCTTCTGCAGGTTATGATGGGCCATTGCCTGAACCAGAATTCAAGAAACCCGAGCAATTGTGGGCGGGAAAGCAAATTTTCAGTCTCTTTCTACCGAAAGACTTCAACTATAGCCTAAAAGCGACCATTTGCCAAAGTTGCACGAAATGTCTTGAAGAGGAATGTCAATACGACGCCTACGTGGTCATAAAAGACGGGGTTCTAAAAAGCGGAGTTATCGACAGACGCTCTATAGGTGCAGAACAGTCAGAAAGCATTCTCCACAGAATCATAAAAGACTATGGAACAGAAACTGGAAGAGAATTTTTGAACAAGATATGCCGACTTCTAAAACGATTTATAACTATGCGTGGCTTCACCTACTCGTACGACGAATTGGAGCTTTCTCCTACAGCGAGACAGAGGATCCAAAAATCAACACAGAAATTCGAAGATAACGTTACGGAATTAATCGAAAAATACCGAAAAGAGACGTTGGAACGGCTACCGGGTCAAACTCTGGAAGAATCGTTCGAGATCTACGTTATGAACGAGTTGGCTCATGCTAGAGATGATGCTGGCAAGATTGCTGACGAAGACTTCAGCCTTGAAAACTCAGGCATTATAATGACTCGAACCGGCGCTCGTGGTTCTAGTCTGAATATTGGGCAGATGGCAGCTTGCGTTGGGCAGCAGTCTGTTCGTGGCAAACGCATCACACGAGGTTATCTTGGCAGAGCCTTGCCTCACTTTAGGGTTGGTGACCCTTCTCCTAAAGCTAGGGGGTTCGTTTACTCATCTTATCAGTCTGGATTAGATTCTATGGAGTTCTTTTTCCACGCTACTGGGGGGCGAGAAGGATTGGTGGATACTGCTGTACGGACGCAACAGAGTGGATACATGCAGAGACGATTGATAAACGCCTTGGAACATCTTCGTGTTGAATATGACGAAACGGTGCGAAGCTCTACCGGCGACATCATACAGTTCGTTTATGGAGAGGACGGTGTTGACCCAGCGAAGAGCGACCACAGTAAAGCCGTCAATGTGAGTCGTCTATTAGATCAGTTGAGAATATCCATTCAGACGAAACGAGCAGCGGAATTGGAGTACATCGAAAAAGAGCTTGGGAAAGTGGAATCGCAACTCACACCGATACTCGTTGATCAATTGAGGAAGCAGTTGACTAAAGCCAACTTCAGCAAAGAGGGAGTTGATCAAGCGATACGTTTAACAGTAGACAATTACAAGCGCGCGTTGGTAGAGCCTGGGGAGGCCGTCGGCATAGTCGCGGCGCAATCCATCGGCGAACCTGGAACTCAAATGACGCTCAGAACTTTTCATTATGCCGGTGTGAGAGAACAAAACGTTACTCTGGGTTTGCCTCGCCTTATCGAAATCGTAGACGCAAGGCGTATCCCTTCAACGCCGATTATGACTATTTATCTGGAGAAAGATCAAGGTAAGAGCAAAGAGAAAGCCACCGAGGTTGCGCGTGAGATAATTGCAACTACCGTTGAAGACATCGCCAAAACGATTTTTGACGATCCAGTTGAGGAAGACGTAGTCATCGAGCTCAGCCCTGGACTGATGAAGGAACGTGGTGTCTCTCAAGAGGAATTAGAGGGCGCACTTAGTTTTCCAAACACTGAAGTAAAGGTTAAGGAGAAAACTGCGAGAATTAAACCTAAGAAGACTACGGATCTAAAGAAGCTTCTAAATAAGGTCACTAATCATTTGGTAAAAGGCGTGCCCAATATCAGTCGGGTTCTTGTAAGTGAGGAGAAGGGCGAGTGGGTTATTCGCACCGATGGTTCTAATCTCTCCAGAGTCTTGGAGATTCCAGGCATAGACCCAACGAGGACCACGACTAACCACGTTCATGAGATCGCGAAGACTTTGGGTATCGAAGCGGCAAGAAACGCTATTATTAAAGAGGCGATGGGCGTACTCGAAGAGCAGGGGTTGGACGTTGATATTCGTCACGTAATGCTGGTCGCAGATATGATGGTGGCAACTGGCGATGTTCGGCAGATCGGCAGGCATGGCATTAGTGGAGAGAAGTCAAGCGTTTTGGCGCGCGCGGCTTTCGAAATAACCATCCCTAACATCGTTGACGCGGCCATTAAGGGCGAGGCTGATCCTCTGAAGGGTGTTACCGAAAATGTTATAGTTGGGCAAGCAATACCCATTGGCACTGGCTTAGTTGACCTTTACATGTCTACTTTACCACAAACAAATACAAAAGTTACGACTAATGATGAGGCAGGCGAAGAATGATTGACGTTGACAAAGCTATCGGCACTGCGGTAAAAACTGGCAAAGTTGTGTTGGGCGCTAACGAAGCTGTCAAGAATGCACAGTCTGGGAAAGCCAAGCTTATCGTGGTCGCCGCGAACTGCCCGATAAATGCTCGCGGTGACATAGAGTATTATGGTAGGCTTTCAGGCGTGAACATTGTGGTTTACAAGGGAACCAGCATAGACTTAGGTATGGCATGCGGGAAGCCTTTCATGGTTTCTGCACTTTCGGTTAAGGAGCCGGGCGATTCGGATATTCTTAAGCTTGGTGAACAACCTTCTTTGGAAGAAGAGGAAATTGAAGAAGCACCTTTTGAGCCTCTGAGAACTGGTCAAGAAGTTGGGTATGAGGGTGCTGAAGAGGAAGAAGAGAGGGAAACTGAGGAGCAATTTGAAGAAACAGG
Source organism: Bathyarchaeia archaeon (assembly GCA_035319765.1). Lineage (GTDB taxonomy): Archaea > Thermoproteota > Bathyarchaeia > Bathyarchaeales > SOJC01 > DATHCB01. Next base: position 66,535 of record DATHCB010000147.1, on the reverse strand, counting down.
CGAAGCAGAAGAAGGAAGTGGAGAGTACGCTGAAGAGGACAACGAGGACGCGTGACGTGAATGACGAGCGGCATCAAGTTCACTAGCGACGAAATGAGATACATCGCTCTTTTTGAAAGCGTCACTGGCGCTACGGTGAAGGACTGCATCGTAGATGAACCAGCGAGCCGTGTGATTGTTATCGTTAAGGAAGGGGATATCGGCATGGCAGTTGGGAGGCAAGGTAAGAATATTCGTATGTTGGAAAGAATGACGAACAAGAAGCATGAGATCATCGAGTATGCGGAGAACCCTCAGCAGTTCATTAAGAATGCTTTGAAACCTGCGAGGATTAAGGAGATTCGGATCAGTGAGCGCCCCGACGGGAAAACCATCGCCGTCGTCTCTGTGAACCCGAAGGACAAGGGTGTGGCCATTGGCAAAAATGGGAAAAATGCCGAGAGAATCCGGTTTCTGGCCAAGAGGTATTTTCAGATACAGAATGTTTCCATAACCTAGAATAGGCAACTTCTTTCATATCACAACTGATATCATCATTTAAGACAGCGTACGCATGCCGTGCAAGTATCCAAAGGAATCAACTCTCTGGATTTGTGGCGGTTGTACTTCAAAGAGAGCAATGAAAGAATGTTGAAGCAGTTTAGCATGTTATGGCTATCCGAATCATGTATGAATTGAAGTGCACATGCAGTGCGGCACTTTCCCGACGCTGAGAAACATGAGAATGTTGTTGACGCTCGTTTGAATGTTTCGGAATGAGGCTCTAGGCACTAGAATGTACAGTTGGACAGAACTAATCCTGAACTAATCGAACCACTAAAGTTCTGAAAAGCGACCAAGAATGGGCCTTCCAGAAGATCTAAAATCGTTACCAAATTCGTTTTAGTAGTGAATTTGTAAGCAATCTTCTAGGCAGTGAATCGGAATCCTTTTCTCCTTCGTAAATTGCTTAAGATCGGGAGAATTCCATATACGTTCGTCGGCAATTATGGCATCATCAGACACTGGAATTCTTTCCTATAGCGACACATTCTCTCTGGGCGGAGTGAATATCCAAGCATAGACGCTTTCGTTCAGCAATGAGAAGATCCAATAAAATCCATCTTCTTTTCACTCCTCCTTTTCATTCTCTTCTCAACATGTGTTTTGGAAAAAACATATCGTAAATCGTAAGAGCCTTCTTACCATGCTCAATGTACATCGAAAATGGGAATCTCTAAACAGAAACCAAAATAAACGTGGAATAAACCGTAATCATAAGGAAACATTGATGAACACAGCCTTTTTAATAGGTACAGCAGGTTCTGGAAAGTCGCTTCTTACGGCGGCATACACGGAATGGCTAAAAACTGCAAAACAGGACGTTGCCACAGCCAACTTGGATCCAGGGGTATTGAAACTACCATACACGCCGGATATCGATATTCGCGACTATATTAACATAGAAGAATTGATGAACAAATACGGGCTGGGTCCAAATGGTGCACTGGTCATGGCCGCAGACCTGATCGCCGACCAGATAGAGACGATCGCTAGGGATGCAGACGATCTAAACCCCGACGTACTAGTTGTCGACACGCCCGGACAAATGGAACTATTCGCTTTCAGGGAAAGTGGCCCCTTTATCGTGACAGAATTGACAAAACAACCAAAGGCCATTCTCTACTTGTTCGACTCCCTATTCTCGCTCAATCCATTAAACTATATCTCGAACCTGTTCCTTTCATCAGCGGTTCACAATCGTTTCCTAATTCCGCAAGTTCCTGTACTTTCCAAAACAGACCTACTCGCACCGGAAGACATGAATACGATAATTGACTGGTCAGCAAAACCAGAGATGCTGGAACATGCGATAGACGAAAAACTTGATGGAACGAAACGCCTACTAAGCCGCAAAATGATGCATGCGATATATCAGCTTGGCTTGAGGTTCCCGCTAACACCGATTTCGGCAAAAACTAATGAAGGCCTGCTGAACCTTAATACGGCTCTTGAAAGAATCTTCGTTGCAGGCGACCAATACACGTACTAATCGTTACTTTGTAAAAGGATCTACGCAGCGAAAGTCCACGCTCAGAAGATATATATAATCAGCCAATTCAGATACTCACGGAATTCCAAGAAGGGGCCCGTAGCTCAGCAAGGACAGAGCCCGAAATAGCGTCTAAAGCACCGGACTTTTAATCCGGGGGTCCCGGGTTCAATTCCCGGCGGGCCCGCCACGCATTTTCGCATATTTTTGGCGCCACTATAATCCGTAGAGAGAATATCTTTGAAATAGCCTTCCGAGAGGAATTGTGTGGTGAAACCTCGTGACCAGCAAGCGCAAGAAAGATCCGAATTTCGAACGCTACACGATTTTTAATGCCCTCTTTGAGGCACTAAACGACAGACGACAGAAGAAATCCAGATGGAAACGCTTCTTACATCATTTACGTTCTAATTAAAAGGCTACTTTTTTGGTTCTGTCCAATGCGTTTGCTCTTCCAAAAATCTTTTCGCAACATTTTTGCTGGGAAGGGAGGAGAGGAGGGGAGAACTCTCTCTTCCCAGCGTTGGAGCAAGGGGCTTTCTTTCTCTCTTCAGAGGCGGTTTTCTTTTGGTTATTTGGCGAGATTGGCGCTCAAGATAAACTTTGGCTAACTGCTAATATAGGCCTTCTTACGAGACCGAGTATAGTGCGAGAATAGTAATATTTGGGGGGCCTTCTTACTTTTCGTTTGAAACTTTCTTTTTAAGTCTTGCTTGGTTTAGTTTTTTTGATGAAAGATGGAAGACCTTTCAGTAAGCGTCACGAACATCGTTTTGATAGTGTTCTGGGTCATCATCATTTCTATGCTTATTTGGGGCGCTTGGTGGGTTCACAGCGCCAAAAATGCCAAGTGACGAGCTTTCTGTTACTGCATGCATGACAGTCCAGATTCTCTGCAAGGACACGAAATGGCAAGTTGTTGACGAGCGAATTCTAAGACTCGATAAAGTTTCACATAGAGGTTGAGGGGTAAAACTTTTTTAGGCAAAATCTTTCTTTATGCATCTGCGGCGTCTCTTTTCGGAGTGCCTTGGTAGTATAGTCCGGTCTAGTATAAGCGGCTGTCGCCCGCTGGACCCGGGTCCAAATCCCGGCCAAGGCGCCATTGTTTTCAATTCATTTCTAGAATACAAGTACCAGGCTTTTCAAAATAGTTTTATGCTTCTTTTTGCGCTAGTACCTGAAGGAAGTTGATGTTATGGAGTTCAAAGGAAGTCAGACCGAGAAAAATTTGTTAGCTGCATTTGCTGGCGAGTCTCAGGCAAGAACGCGATACACATTCTTTGCCAGCGCGGCCAAGAAGGAAGGGTTTGAGCAAATATCTGCCATTTTTCAGGAGACTGCTGATAACGAGAAGGAGCATGCTCAGCTGTTTTTCAACCATCTCCAGGGTGGAATGGCAGAAATCAAAGCTACGTACCCGGCTGGAATTACGACCACGACAGCTCAAAACTTACTGGCTGCTGCGGAAGGTGAGAAACTGGAATGGGGTACTCTGTATCCCAACTTTGCAGAAGTGGCAACGAAGGAAGGCTTCAAAGATGTCGCCAATACCTTTCGAATGGTCGCAAGAGTTGAAAACTACCATGAACGGCGGTACAGAAAACTACTGGCAAGCGTTGAAAAAGGGAGCGTCTTCAAAAAAGAATCTTCAGTCAAATGGAAATGTCGAAACTGTGGATACGTCTTCGAGGGCGCTTCGGCACCTGATAAATGCCCAGTCTGCAACCATCCTCAAAGCTATTATGAGCTCTGGTGCGAAAACTACTGAAAAACCTCCCCTCTTTTCTTTCATATGTCTAGACTTTCCCGCTTGGTAGCATACAAAATATCCCTATTAAAAGCGTACCCCAGCTTCCTAAACACTTCAACCGATTCCTCATTTGGAGTTTCGATTAAAGCAAAGAAGATTTTTGCTCCGTGCACTTTTAGCTCCTTTTCAATTCTTGTTACGAATTGTCGAGCGATTCCCAGCTTCTGATATTCCGGGTCTACTGCCAAACGGTTTATCCAGCCTTTCATTCAAGTTTCATAAATGCCGATTACGACTCCGACGGGTCTGTCTTCAGAGAAGGCGCCAAGGAACAAATTAGGAAACTCCAGCATCGTCTTAGCCACGACTTGGTGGCTGTCTCTGCCCTTGGGTTTGTACGGCAGACCAGCCCCCTTCCAAACCTTCACGATAGCGTCGTAGTCTTTAATCGTCAACCTTCTAACTTCTGCAAATTTTGCCAGATCTTTGCCAGCTTTCTTGCTCTATGTCTCATAACGATCAAACTATTCTCAGCGTGAGTCCTTCTCCGGAGTGGTTAAACACTGCAACGTTTGCTTCGTCTTTGTAGGGAAAACCAGCGATCATGATTATTCTGCCAAAAGAATGATTCAAGTCTGCCAATGAGGGTTTCGCAACTCCAGATGGATGCGAGTGAACGGTGCCGATGATTGAGAAGTCCATTGGAAGCATGTAGCGCTGAAAGCCCGAAAAGCCTCTGCCATGCATTGGAACGGGCGGAATTATGAGGTCCGTTATGGTAAATTGGTTCTTGTTGACCTTTCCTCGTAAGAGGAGGATCATCTCACGCGGATGCACTGAAGCGGCATCTTGCAGGATACAACTCAGCATATCTCTCTTGATAAGCACTTCACTCATGATACCTATAGCCCAGCGTTTTACTTGCGGCTAGAAAGACAGAATAGCGGCTTTTCATTAGAAGGTTTCGATGCAAAATTGACCACATGGCGACTTCTGAAACTAGAGACACACGATTCCGCGATGAACATGGCAATTGATGAGGCTATCTTAGGCGCAAGAATAGCAGGCAATGTTCCGAACACTGTTCGATTTTATCGCTGGAAACCATCGGCGGTTTCTATTGGGCGCTTTCAGGACGTATATGATCAGGTTAACTTGGACAATTGCGAAAGAGAAGGCGTTGAGGTCGTGCGTAGAATTACTGGCGGTGGCGCGGTTTATCATGACAGTGACGGTGAAATAACGTACAGTGTCATCGTTAAGAGAGAAGATCTAGGCGCAGAAGACGTCATCGCTGCTTACAACAAAATATGCGGCGGACTTATCAAAGCTCTTGAATTGCTAAGAGTGAAAGCCGACTTCAATCTAGGCGACTACGAGAACTGTCCAAATATCGCCATAAATGGAAAAAAAATTTCAGGAAGTGCACAGTCCTTCAAACATGGCACGATTCTGCAGCACGGCACGCTTCTGATGAGCGTAGATCTAAACAAAATGTTTACCTTTCTACGGGTGCCTTGGGCGAAAACACGCGTCGAAATAGTCAATATCGCCGAACGTAAAATAAGTTCACTCGAAAATGAGACCTATTCGGAAGCTACGGTTCAACAAGCCTGCTCGTCCTTGGTTCACGGTTTTCAACAAGCTTTAGACATAAAGCTTTTGGAGGGCACTTTGATCAAAGAAGAAGAAGAGACTGCGCGGATATTGAGTCGCGAAAAGTTTTCAAACAAAGACTGGACTTTTCTCGGCAAGTTTAGCCCTATTGTTCGTTCTTGATGGGGGTCAGCGAAATTCGCTTTCATCTTGGAGGTTTCTTCCAAGGACCCTTTCTTAAGCGAGGAGAGCTGCTATTATGCCGCTGAGGAACACGCCGTCGAATGTGCCAGCCCCTCCGATACTTGCGACCGGTGCGCCAAGCTGCGGAATGACGCCGAGATTTGACAAGTCTGCGCCTATGAGCGTCCCTAGTACGCCCGCTATATAAGCTACTATCTGTGGTGTGCTGAACGGGAGCAGAATGGCAACAAGTGCAGCGACTATTGGTGAGACGAACACCGGTGCGGTTATTCCGACTCCCTTCACGGGTCTTGCAACGGCGTGAATAACGATGGCAACGATGATGACATCCACTACTGCATAAAATATGGCTGAGGGCATCTTCCACAGTAAATAGAACGAAATCGCAGTAGGTATGAGAGCGCCCCCCAGGTTCACAGCTACCATAGTCGTTCTTTCCCCGTACTCTACTTGCGGAACTCGGTAAACTACTCCGAAGAAGCTTACGACCTCCTCCTTAACTATGGGCACAACCGCTTTCAGTCTTAGAATCGGAATATTAACTGTGCTTCCTAGCAGGGTTGCGATCAGAATCACTGCAATCGTCAGTGGGGTGAAGCCTACTTTGGCGAACGCTGCGCCGGTGACTCCTATGAAAAGCAAGAAAATCACGACGACTAGAATCGCGGCCAAGACAGCAAGCATTGATAAATTGTGGTGAACGTAGACAGTTCTTCGGCTCAAAGCGGGAAGCCTCAGGGCTTTGATGTCGGTCTTAACGAATTATAAACATGTCGTTTAAAAACTGCTATTCCAGTTTTATAGCCAGTCTGAGATTCTTTTTTCAGCTTTTTCGAGTTTTATTCCCATAGGCGCGAATGTCTGTGTCAAGGCGGATGTCATGTTTCTGATGTAGTCGTTCACGTTCATTTCTGCCACGCTATCAACATATTTTGCTGGTTTCACCGTGAATATCTTGCCTCTGAAATAGAAGGGTTTGACCTTTAAGAAATCCACTGTATCTCCTCTTTCGACTTTTTCGCCTCGCTCCAACAATTGCACAGCGCATTGGTAAGGTTGAGGCATAATACTCACGTTTGCTCCTAGCCGTTCGTGTGGATCGAAGAAAAGCTGCACAGAGTAAACAAGGTCTTCAAGTGGGACTCTGCCAGTTTTCAGGTCCTCCACGGCATGGTGAACCGTCGTCATGATTCTTTTTTTCCCTTCTTCGTAATCCTTGGGGTCTTTCACGTTGCTCAGTTGTCTCACGCAGTCTTGGAACACTTTTTGGATGAATTTAGGCGAATTTGATTTTATAGCTGTTAAACCTTTCAGGTCCGGGGTTCCATCCCGTAGTATGCCGTAATAGGCTTTCTTTGCCGCAGGAAGAACGCAGAGGGAGTATTGCTTCTCTATTGACAGGTCGAGTTTAAGTTTCTCTTTCACTGCGCTGATCAGGGCTTTCACCTGGGCAGGTTGCGGGTTATCAAGGAAGATGGAATCTGTGTCACCATAAGTCGGATGCATTCCGTTTGCTTTGGCCATGGCCCAAGTTGTCTGTAGAGTCCAGCGTCCGTAGCCTGTTATGCACTCTGCCAATGGTGGACAGGCGAGTCCGTGGATTCTGACCGTTACGCCATAGCCCGAGACGCCGATCAACTTTAGTAATTTAGCCAGGGTCTGCGCCGTTGTTCTCTCTCGATCTGGCAGTTCCATGTTTTTGGATAGGGGCTTGTACCAGCGTATGCGGAGGTCTTTTATGGCACCTATGAGGACAGACCAGAAACCTCTTCGCTGCACGCAGATCCAGTGTTCCCCGCATTCCTTGATCCTATGTGTCATGCATTCTGCGTGTGGGCAGTTTACGGTCTCATACGAGAGGTTGTAGCTGTCAATGACGCTTGGATATAGACTTTCGAAGTCGCAAACGATCGTGTTGAAGTACGTGCCCGCTTTTGGCTGGACTGTCAGGGCGCCCGCGACTCTATGCGTTTCCAAGCCCCTTCTTAATTCCGTGGATGTAGGAATTAAGACGTTGTTCTTTCTCAAGTGGGCGTAAATTATGGATTTTAGCCATTCACTTACCCGATGACTTTGATACGCCTTTGCAACTGGAATATTAGCTATTCTCGCCAACATGAATGCACGGTACAGATCTTCCGAATCAACTGCTTTCATGCCCAGATGCTCAGGCCTGACTTGAGGCACGGACTGCTGCAGTAAACTAAACCAGTGCTTGATTTGAGTGTATTTTTGTGGGTCCGTCGCCTTAGCATCGGCGAATGTGTTCTCGAACTTGCTTTCAAGTTCTTGAGGCAGGCTGTTGGTCAAGATCAACCGGTCGGCATTCATCGTATGTGGTGCGCCGAAGATCATGCCATGGTCGTAAACGTAACTTTGCGCGTATTCTAGTTCGCTTTCCCAAGCCGGGCTGAAGGTTTTGCTGGCTTTGTTAAAAGTGTCTAGTGTGAGGAAGGAGACCTTGGTTAACTGCTTTATTTCGCCGGTGAGAAGTTCACGTTTTTTTACTACTTCTGTTTCGCCATAGAGGCTTCGTATTCCTTCCTCGTTATTCTTGGACAACGGGTTTTGAAGGTATAAATATGGTTTGTAATCGGCATCTCGGATTTCTGAAATTTTGTCTGTTTGGGCGTCATAGAGTCTGAGTAGAATGGCTCTGCCCTCAGTCTCTGCATCAAGAAGGATGTAAGAACTCAATGCGTTCTTCACTAAGGTTGAAGTCGAGTCAAGTTAAAAATAACTGTTTCTGCTGCCTAGGTTTTTGGTTTTTGCGATGGTTGCACTTCCCCGTTTCTTATGGCTTTCAGGATCTCGTCCAGGTTCTGTGACGCCCTGATTTTGGTATAAGCTGCGCCCAGATCTTCTATGGTGTGGGCGTCACTAGCGGCTATTTGAGGGAGCTTCATCTCTTGGGCCAGCCGTTGCGCCATTCTGTTCTGTATTGGCATGGCTGTTGGGTTGTAGACTTCGACCGCTGTAGGTCTTAGGCGTCTGGAGTAGTCGCCCAAGCCTGAAGGGGCGCGGTACGGATGCGGGATTATAGTGACCACGTTTCTGTCCTTGGCAAATTCTATGAGCCTCTCGGGCAAGGCAGGGTTTGGTGGTCGTTCCTCCGTGCCGACAATAATCAAATCTCCATATGGTGTTGATGCTTCGATTCCCGGCAGTACAAGGATGTCTGAGTAGGCTGTAGCGAGTTTGCTGACGTGATGGTAGCCTTCCAACGTGTTATGGTCTGTTATCGCAATCGTTTTGAGAAAAGAGTGTGCATGCAATGTTTCGACCAAACGCCTGGGCGTAATTGAAGAGTCGCCTGAGTAAAGAGTATGCAGGTGGAGATCGACGCACAAAGGTGCACTTTGTGTCATGCTTTGGCAAGTAACGCAAAGTCGAATATAAGCACGCGTATCGACTTGGAAAAAACCAATTAGAAAGGCCTCGCTGTGCAGGGAGACTCGTATAAATCGTCGCTTCTTTGTTCGACAAAAACTTTTTACGTGGCGTCTGTCATCACCATGTGAGTTTCATGAAAAAAGGCGAAGTCAAAACATGCCTAATACATTTATCGTTGGTCTTAAGAACTCAATATCGATCGTAGAGGATGTTGATTAATTATGGCACGGTATAAGCAGGTCGAAGAAATCGTTAAGCTCATGAACGACCCAGAGCACATACGAAACACAAGCATAATCGCTCACGTTGACCATGGAAAAACTACGCTTTCTGACAGTCTTCTTGCAGCTGCAGGAATAATTAGTGAGCAGACGGCGGGGCAAAAACTGTTTCTTGACTCGTGGGAGCTGGAACAAAAAAGGCAGATGACTGTTTTTGCGTCGAACATCAGTCTTGCCCACAATTATAAGGGAGCGGACTTTTTGATCAATCTCATTGACACGCCTGGTCACATAGACTTCAGTGGGGCCGTTACCCGAAGTTTGCGGGCGGTGGATGGAGCATTGGTGGTTGTCGACGCGGTGGAGGGTCCGATGACGCAGACGGAGACCGTCTTGATGCAGGCGCTTCGTGAGAGAGTGAAGCCCCTGCTTTACATTAACAAGGTTGACCGGCTGATAAAGGAGATCCGACTGACTCCTCAAGCCATTCAAAACAAGTTTGCCAAAATAATCGCTAGGGCCAACAACCTTATCGAGAAATATGCGCCAGCCGAGCATAAGAAGGATTGGCAGGTCAAGGTCGAAGATGATCGTGTGGCTTTCGGTTCGGCACTGCACAAGTGGGGTCTCAACCTTACCCACATGAAGGCTAAGGGTGTATCCTTCGCTGATATAATTGACGCTTATTCGGGCGAGCCTGATAAAGTTGCTCAGAAGGTGGATGAACTCAGCAAGAAGGCCCCTCTCCAGGATCCAATCCTCGATATGTTCTGTCAGCACTTACCGAATCCCTTTGAGGCTCAGCCCTACAGACAGAGCCAGATTTGGCCTGGCGATCCTAACAGCGAGATCGGCAAGGCTATGGCTAAGGTTGATCCGAATGGGCCTCTTCTCATGTGCATCAGCACTATTGAGGTTGATCCTCACAGTGGAGTTGTAGCCATAGGTAGAATATTCAGTGGAACGGTCGAGAAGGGCAAGCAGGTGAGGTTGATCACTAGTCGCCAGAGCGGTGCGATTCAGCAAGTGTACATGAGCATGGCCGCTGATCGTGTTATCGTTGACAGAGTTCCGGCAGGTAACATTGCGGCGATCGCTGGGATGTCGGGGATCCACGTTGGTGAAACCGTAGCACAAGATGGCATTGAAACGAAGCCTTTTGAGGGTCTTAAGTACGTGTCAGATCCTGTTGTAACAGTCGCTGTCGAGCCTGCGGACATTAAGGATCTGCCACTTTTTGACAAAGTTATCCATAAGCTGACTCTAGAGGACCCGAATCTTCGCTTCACGATCAACAGAGAAAGCGGCGAGTACCTGCTGAGCGGAATGGGCGAGCTTCACTTGGAAATTACAGCTTACCGTATGCAAGAAGCGGGATTGAAAGTCAAGACAAGCAAGCCTATCGTCATCTACCGTGAAACGATTAGTCATGACTATAAGGGACCGGCTATTATGGGCAAGAGTCCGAACAAGCATAGTAAGCTCTGGGTGACTATGGAAAAGCTGCCCGACGAAGTGATCGAAGCGATAAAATTGGGCAAGATCAGCGAGATGCAGAGTCGGGAGGAGAGGCAGAGGCTTCTCAGAACCGAGTTTGGATGGGAAACAGACGATGCGCGCAACGTGATTGCTATCGAAGACACTAACCTGTTGGTCAACAGAATCAAAGGGCGGCAGTATGTCGAAGAAGTCATCGATCACATAAAATCAGGTTTCGCTGAAGCAGTCCACACTTGCATTCTAGCAAAAGAGCCTGCGTACGGGCTGAAAATCAACCTTGAAGACATTCAGGTTCATGAAGACCCCGTTCACAGAGGACCTGCGCAGATTCTGCCGATGACTTGGCGTCCTATTTGGTGTGCTTTCCTTCTCAGCGATCCGAAGCTTTTGGAGCCGATCTTAAGCTTCGAATGCAAGGTTCCTAGCGATTTCATAAGCGCCGTACTCGCAACGGTGCAGAAGCGGCGTGGCCGAGTGCTCGATATGGTCACCGATGAAGACATGATGGTTGTCAAGGCAGAGATGCCCGTTGCCGAATCATTCGGAATAGCCGAAGAATTACGCTCGTCCACTCAGGGCAGAGCCTTTTGGGCTACCCAGTTCAGTCGTTGGGCGCCGGTGCCCGAAAACATGGAAGGGGACATCATCGCACAGATTCGTGAACGAAGAGGATTAGACAAGAACCCACCGAAAGCGGAAGACTTCTACGAAAGAGAATAGCACGCTTGGATGCTCCAAAGTTTCCAGATTTTTGGACGTTTAGCCGTGTAGTTTTTCGATAGAGAACGTCTGGCGCTCCGCCCCTGGTTTCTTGTGTGCGCACGGCCTACCCCCTCGGTTCAGTATATGGTCCAAATAGGCTCCAAATATGTTTCCTTCCTTCAAAATGGAGGGATATTCTCTTTTTCTGCTCTGAGCGGTAGAGTTTTATCTTTTTTTTGATCGGGTAAAACTGGACGTGAGGTGTTGTGTGGGTTGGACTGAAAAAACAAAAACCCGCTATTCGGGTTGAAGATATCAAAAAGTATAGCAGGACGCACATAGAAGCGTGGGCACGTTAGATTTCTTAAGGCGCAGGGGCAATACTTGATGATGATGCTCTGTCGTTAGGCATGCATCAAGCGCGCGCTATTCATTTTTATAAGTTTAGGGTTGATTCTATTCTATGGTTGGAAGAAAAGTTTGAGGGATGTTTCAACTATTTTGAGGACGGAATCTGTCGGCAGGCTTCGGCTTTTGACGTTTGATTTTCAGGAATTTCGTTTCTTTTGGAACAGTGAAAACGGCGGAGCCATGTTTTGCGGTAACCCTCGACCGCTAAAACCCTTGATCGCCGTTCCCTACATGCTACTTGCAGAGGTCTACAACACTAGAAGAAAGAGATACTTTGTCAAACTTGGAAATCGCGTAGCAGGGATTTTCGTGCTGCAGGCAAGAGGCGAAACGCTTCTCATAAGCGCTTTGGCGGTTTCTCCAGACTACAGAAGACTGGGCGTGGGTCGTTTCATTCTCGAGTTGGCAGAAAAATTGTGCAAGAAGATGAAGATGAAGTGGCTGCAACTCTCCGTGCTGAAGGGCAACATTCCTGCGCAGCGTCTATACCAGAGCTTTGGCTTCAAAATATTTGCGGAAGGAAGATTCGCGCTCAAGATGAGAAAACGAATTCAAACCTAAACGTATTAGCGCACTCTCTCTAAGATCAACCCGGTGGGCGATTCCCTGCCAAGAAGAACAAAATGGCTGCACAGACCAAACTAAAGCAGCAGGTCACGATTAGATTTCGAACAGATTTGGACATAATTCTGAAAAACCTGTTAATAGCTACTAGTTGTTGAGGTTTTTTCGCAGGCTGAGACAAGTCTGCAACAAGTCCTTCCCCAAAAGGCGCTCGCAAAGGACCAGAGTGGTTGGAGACTATTTTCTCCTCCCTTTCTCCTTCTCTCTTCAGCTCCTCTGGTCCTCAGCGAGCACAAGGAAGAATCGAAAAAAAGGGTTCCGGTGACTTGTCGTGGGAGAGTTCTGACTGTTAACTTTCGTCGGATGGCCATGCGGAGTACGTAGATGCGACAATGACTTCTCAGATGCTAGTGTCTCTAGCACTTCTTCTATTCATAGCGTGGCTAATCTTGATCAGTCGAAAAGTGCGCTCGCTCATTCTTTCAACTGGAGCCATTGAATGAAGAGCCTGGTACGCGTTGGTATCGTTTTCTATGCCAATCATCCCGCAGCCCAGGCTACTTCAGAAAACGCGGATACAGAGAAGGGGGATACTTAGGAGCAAGGAATACATCTTCTATCGCAGGTTCAAACTTAACGAGTGAATTCGTGGTTCTCAAGTTTTGTGATCGGTCAAAACTGTTTTTAAAAGTGGGCGCTTTATCTAGAAGCATGAGCGATTGGATTAGGAAGTTGTTCATTGAGCATGCTGACTTGTTTCTAAGATCCATGGATGCACGGTGGTCTCAAACAGAAGAGCTAGTCGATGGGATGATAAGACTGCTCAATGGCTTTGGGATCGCCTCCGGAAATCTGCTTGACTTGTGCTGCGGGAACGGGCGCATCTCGGTTCATATGGCTAAGAGAGGATTCAAGGCTGTAGGGGTTGACATTTCAGAAGCATTCCTCGAGGATGCAAAGAAAAAAGCCAAGGAGCACAAGGTCTCTGACTCGATCACTTTTCTTCGGGGTGATGTCAGAAGGCTGAAAAAAATCGTCGGAGACAATCGGGGGCTTTTCGATGTCGTTGTTAATGCTTGGACGTCCATCGGGTACTATTCACAAGAAGATGATCTTCGCATATTCAAACAAGCACGAGAGCTTTCGAGAGAAGGTGCTATCCTGTTTGTAGCTGAGACCATGCACAGCGATTTCCTTTCTGTAAAGTTTACTCCTACATCTTACGCGGAGTTGGACGACGTTGTCATGCTGGAGAATCGAAAGTATGACCCAATGGCATCGCAGATGAGCACTTCTTGGGCGTTCTATAGAAAACACGGGCAGGATTTGAGATTCATAAACCGCGTAGACTTTGGCCATCACATTTACAGCCTTTACGAGCTTGCCTCTCTTCTCAGAAACGCGGGATGGGAAACGGTTGCGTCTTACGGAAGTCTCTCAACTTTACAGCCGATGAGCCCGCTTGCAAGTCTAAATATAGTGGCAAAAGCGGGCGCTAGCAACTATTAAAATAATCCAGGGCTTGGCTGGAGGATGTTGTGAGCAAGTTCGATAGTGTAAAGTTTTGAAATCAAGAATCGTTTACAAGGGTCCCAATAGACGCCTTGTTGGGGACACGGTGGAGTTCGCTGATGGGTCGAATTACGAGTACGTAGCGCGCGCGAACAAGAATACTGAAGACGAGTTGGCATAGATTCTATTTTTCACGGTTTTATGGCTTTTGAATAAACGCTCTAAGCTTAGAATAACTGAGGCGATTTTGACCCGCGCTGTGTTCATCCGCAAGCTTATATTTTGTTACGAGAGATTCTTTGATCGATGGTTTTATGGCTAAAGGTACCGGGTTATCTGGAGAATGGGATGCGGCCTTAGAGTCTTGGGCGGACTTTGTTCGCGAAGGCAAGGACTCTTACCGGGAAGAGATGAACAATCCTGCTTTCTTCAACTTGCTTGGAAACGTAGAGGTGAACGAATTCTAGACTTGGCCTGTGGTGAAGGCTCCAACACGCGGACTCTGGCCAAAAAGGGTGCCAGAGTGGTCGGCGTGGATTTCTCGAAGAGGATGATAGATCTCGCAAGACAGGAAGAAAAGACGGATAAGTTGGGCATCAAGTATTACGTTTCAGATGCAGCCTGCCTGAGAGAGTTTCAGAACGATCAATTTGATGGTGTCACGTGTTTTATGGCGCTCATGGACATCGAAGACTATGAAGAGGCTGTGCGTGAGGTTGCCAGAGTTTTAAAGAAGAGCGGAAGGTTCATCTTTTCGATAACTCATCCTTGTTTCGAGTGGGGGATAGTTACGGCAAATGGTCAACACGTTGGAGATTGGAAGTATGAACAAGGAACAGAGAACTCGCCTCAGAGAAAAGCTCTGTACTTCGAGGTGAGAAGGTATTTCGGCATTCTTCGGTGCGAGAACACGTGGGACATGCAGCGACTCCTTAAACCGTTCCAAACCACATCCTTCCACAGGACTCTAACAGACTATTTCCGCGCATTATACAATAGCGGTTTGTTGGTTCGAAGACTTGTCGAACCGAAACCGACCGCGAAAGGAGTCTCAAATTACCCAACGCTGAGAAAACACAGAAAAATTCCACATTCGATAATAATTGAAGCGGTTAAGAAGTGAACGGCGCGCTGCTGGAGGCCTACTTTCTCGCGCAACACACTAGGCTCAAGATTTGGGCGTCTTGTCTTTGTCTTCTTTCTGGTGTTCCTTAATCTTGTAGACCATGTCCTCGAGTTCTTTGAGTTTTTCTTCTGTGACCTGTTTCTTCGGGTCCATGGCGAGTTTAAAGTATCGGTGCGAAAGCGCCACCCACCGCTGAGCGCCTTTAGAATCGCCCCGGTTTTGAGCTTCTTTCGCACGAGCAAAGCAGTAACTGCTCACACGCCGGCACACTTGGTCTCGTTCCTGCCAAGTCTCAGCCTTGGCAATCGCTCTGCCCAGATGCCTTGGTCCACGTGCGACTTTAACCTCACGTGCCATCATGGCGTGCTGCCCTTTGATCTGTAGCTTAGGCTTGCGCTGTGCCTCTTCGAGCAGCCTTGCGAAGGCTTCCAAGAGGTTGTATACTTCTAAGAATTCTTTTTCTGAGAGCGCCTTAGGGTTTGTTTCAGGCTTCTTTCGTTTATTCGAGCGCTTCTCAGGCTTATTCAATGCGTCACCAACCATGTATGGAATTGGTCACCATTCATGAATAGCGCATGTACACGCCCCAGTCGCACGGCTTCAAGCGCCAATGGGCTCCTTGAAAATCGTCTCTCGTTGTTCCATGATCTCGCAAGTCCTTCACTATTTCAGGTAGGAAGGGGTCTTGTGGTCCATTCCTCTTGGAAGACCAAGTAAATGCAAAGTCTTATTCACCAATAGCGGGCAATGAACCACAAGCAAACGAACTTTCGACGCTATTTCTTTTAAATTCTGTGAAGGATCAAACACTCAACTCATGGAGAGACGAGTGAAAATGAAAGCGACCCTAAAGTTCTAAGAGAGATATTTTGAGCAAATGCTTTTATTGTGATAGTTTTTCCTTTTTTTCATTCGTGAGGCTTTAGTGGTGCTTAATTTAGTTCTTGCTGAATCTGCCTTAGAAACAATCCCTAGACAGTTATGGGATGATCCGCTGATTAGGCGGTACGAGGAAAAAAGAGGGAAGGAGGCTGAGTTTCTTCTTTTGGACCGTTCTTATCATCATGCTGTAATGAAGAATCTTCCATTCGGTGAAAAGAGGGGTCGTCCTGACATCGTTCACTTCTCGTTGCTAGAGGGATTGGGTTCACCTCTGAACAAGGAAGGACTATTGCAAGTGTATGTTCACACGGTTTCGAATTACATTATATCTATAAAACCAGAAACGAGGCTTCCCAGAAACTACGACCGATTCGTCGGATTGTTTGAACAACTCTTCAAGCTTAGACAAATTCCCTCAAATGGTCCTCCACTGCTTACCTTAACAGAGGACACAACTCTGCCTAAATTGGTAAAAAAGATAAAACCCGACTACACAATAGCTTTTAGCAGAACAGGCGACTTTAGGACGTTGCAGGAATGCATCTCAGCGTTTATCGACAAAAAGAATCCTCTAGCGATAGTCGGCGGATTTCCTCATGGCACACTTTCAAGCGATTCTCTAAAACTGGCCGATGAAGTCGTAGCTATAGATCGCGAGATGCTGGAAACATGGACCTTGACTGCGCGAATTGTCTACGAATACGAAAAATTGCTCGATCTTCCTGCTAATCGGCTGATAGTCGAATAGTCATCACCAACGCGCTTGCCTATCGACTGCTGATCGCTTTACCGTTCATTCTTGTGTGTGATATGATTTTTGACTATTTTAAGTAACAACTCTCCATCATCGGGTAAATCGATTATGGGCGTTTCGAATTCACGTGTTTGAACCTTCTTTTTTGCCACCGAACCTGTAATGGCCAATATCGGCCGAGATGTTTCATTCAGCATTTCTCTCAGGTCTCGTTGATTCCTTGAAGTGATTATTTTTGGTATGTCTTTTCTCTGGGCCACGAGGGATTTTAAGCCTTCAATAAATATTACGTCCAGCTTCTCTTTCTTCAATAAGCTGTTAATTTGGTCCAAACTGCTAAATGGTTCCGTCGGTCGTTTGATAATTGCTATTTCTTTGGGAGCGATTGCCATCGTTACTACAGCTCCAGCATTCGTATATCTCCACGTATCTTTTCCCACAGTATCGATCGGAAAATCCGGTCGATGGATATGCTTTATTGAGCCGATTCTAAACCCTTCCTTGGCGAGATGGGAAATCAAGTATTCAATCGTCGTGGTTTTACCTGAACCACTCGCTCCCAGGACAGCTATTATAACCATTAATCACGCGCTCTTTCAAGAACTCATGCAAGGCTTAGTAGCATTCAAGAAACCTAGGCTATCCTTGTACTTTAACACATAGGCAACCTCTACCAATCAAAGGCGACTTAGTTCTACTCCATGATCTTCTGTTCTTCTCCAATTAATCAGTGAGTAAGTGTTTTGAAAGAAAGAGATGGTGCGGTTGCCGGGATTTGAACCCGGGTTCTCAACGTGGCAGGCTGACGTCCTAAACCACTCTAGTCATTTTCCGACTGGGACGTCATCCTCCCAATGGAAAATGATGGCTAGACTACAACCGCAAACAGAATCACAGTCAGCAATTGAACAATTAAAGCCTATCGCACCAGAAATCGAGCAGAAAATAGCCTACACATTGATAAAATTGAAGGCAAGTAGCGGAAGTGGAGACGAAACAATCAAACGCATAGGCTACGCTTTAACCCGATTAGCACAAGAATGCAATCTCAACGACCCAATCGAAACGGGAACATTCATCAGAGACATGAAACACCCGAAGACGAAAAAAGAAATGGACAATGCAACAAAAAACAAGTACGCCAATGCATATAAAAAATACTGCGCAGAGAACGGAATACAATGGAAGAAACCCTATTACAGGGTAGTCGAGAAAACACCCCTAATTCCGACACCACGCCAAGTGCAAGCAATCATAGACAACTCTTCAGAAAACTATGTGACCATATTCACTATACAAGCAGAAATAGGATGCTCACCTAAAGAACTCTACCAAGTCACACAGGACAAAATAAACAAAGAAACAGGCGAAATCTCCATAACAGGCGTCAAAGGACATGCATCAGCCAACTACAAACTCAAACCACAAACCAAAGAACTTCTCCTAAAATACCTTGCAACGCATCCAGATGAACATCCTTTTCCAAAAGCACACGCACAAAGCGTCAAATGGTCAGAATTCAGGGCAAGAGCCGCCAAGAAACTCAACGACAAGGAACTCCTAAAAATAGACCTTCGCAACCTTAGAAACTACTCAGGCGAACGATACTACAAAAGTTTACCCGTCAGAGACCCAATACTAGTAATGAGACACTTAAGACACAAAAAACTCGAAACTACAATGCACTACATACGAGCCATAGTCTTAGACTATGAAGAAGATGACCAATGGATAAGTCTAATCACCAGAACAACCGAAGAAGAATGCAAAGCAATCGAAAAAGGCTACACACTCGTCAGAGCAATAGACCCAACAACAGCAATATACCGTAAACGTAAGTGTTAACCACTTACGCAAAACTCTCCTCTTTTCTTCAAAAGAAAAAGTAGCAAAAAGAACCCCACCATTTGGAACTAGCAACGCACTCGTGAGGCTGTCGCCTCACTCGATGCTCACGTTCCGCATAAAGCCGATACGCGACGATCTAAAGCCCTTCCGTAGGTAGCATGTATCATTTTCCCGAGTTGTCTCTTCGTTCTTCAGTCAGCTCAGCAATGTTTTTTCCTGATCTGTGGACGATGTCCAGAAGATTTGCTCTCAATCTCTGATACATTCTTTCATAATCCTTCATCAAAGACTCTTCTTCTGATGGGTGGAACGACCATAACGAATCGCCCCACTCATATCTCACTGCGTCGGGCGTTCTAGTGATTTTTGGAGCACTTTTCTTAAGGAATCCTTGAAAATTGTCTTCCTCCAGAAAGCTATCAAGCGGAATACCTTTGAAAACAATGTAGAGCGGTAGTCTCTTCCAAAAGTCAGATCTGGAAATAACTTCGTAAAGCTCGGCCATAAGTTTTTCCTTATCTTTCCCAACGGAGGAGAGTATTTGTTTTGAGAGAAATTCGATACGATTGCTCATGGTCGTAAGGGTATCTAGAGTATTCATCATTCGTTCCGTTTCGGCTCTGTTCGTTAGAAAACTGAACATCATTCCAGCCCATTGTTGTTTCAGATATGATTCCAATTCGTTGTATTCGGAGAAGGGAACAAGTGCATTATTAACGACCTGTCCTTGAACTTCTTCCATGAAATTGAATATCTTCGTTGAATCGACACCTGGATAAGCTATCTTCGACACGTCTAGGTTCTTGTTCTCCTTGTTTTTCTGATAGACCCGATATTCTGCGTGTACTTGTTGTTCAACCATGGCGAAAACAGGTATCTTTTTGTTCACTGCCTCTCGATATTCATGGTTTACTATTGATTCAGGTTCACTTTTGTACTGGCTCCCAAACCTTCCCCCTATTATCAAAACAAACATCTGGCAATTAGGGACTTCTGCAAGGCAAGCGTCGTGAACATGTTTGCTTGGATCATAGAATATCCCGCCTCCTTCGCTTAAGACTGGTTCAAATCCCATGCTCTTTATGAAGAATTTCAAGTTCTCTCGAATATATCGTAAGTCATAGCAAGTTGAACTCACGAACACACGAGGAATCGCCATACAGGATCCTCCCTCATTAATTTGGTTCAAAATATGCATTGAATTTTGATAAATCTTGCGTTAATCCCGAAAGATTCCCCCGCCAAACCTGCGCGCTAGCTCTGGCGTTGTGCTTCGGCTCTGAGATGATTTTGAGTTTTCTATCCAAATTCGATTCCCTTCCAGTTGTTTTCTAATTCATCGCTTTTTAACTCTTCGTGTTGGCAAAAGCAAAATACTGAAAAAAGCAAGTCAAATCCGATTAAACATGGTAGTTGGAATACTCAAATTCAGTGCGTGCTCTCATGCGAGCACAAGACTTAACCGCCAAAGTGGTTGATAGAAATCAGGGAACAAGAATGGAAATTCTGAACGAATACATTGCTCCCTGGGTCCTTCCTAAGCAGGTTTTTCCTATTCACTGTGTGTGGAAACCAGAAAGAGACCTTTCGAAAATTGTCGTTACGATTCCGCAGGGCTACAAATTGCATGATACTCTGAATTTTACAAACTACATTTTTGACGAAACCAAGAGAACTATTTTTGTTGGCGTAGCGGATCTCAAGAGCAACAACTATTTCGGTATTGTCCTAAGGTACGGGAAGATCATTGACGACGTTGAACAACGGGATGCGGTTGTAATTGATTTCCAAGACACGAAGGGGATCTCTCTCAAAAATGTCACTCTGTACACTAGAATAGTCAGACCTAAATTGGAATTTGTGGGCTTCCCAGAAGAAATTGTCGTAACAAACTCTACCAATCTAAGTGATCTCATCACGCTTGAGATTTTACATAAAGGCTTTGGGACAGCCAATACAACTACTGAAGTCCTGCATAGTGGCGGCTATATTTCGAAATCTGATTCATTGTACTTCAAGGTTCTAAGAGAAACAATTGAAAGAATCTTGAAAATTTATGATGAACCTTTAAGGTCGAAGGGAGGAATTGAACTTCTGGATGACGAACTGGTGAGGAAAGTAGCCGATGAAATACTCAAGTCACCTACACAGGAAAACTTACCCTTTGAGCTCGATAAAGAAGAGATTGAACTTCTAAGAGAAATAATGAAAGATAAAGCGAAACAGGAAGAAGTCTACAGGGTAGTTTACTCAAGTTTAAGATCCTTGGTGCTTGCCGCATTGCTTTATTACGGTGAGAAACACCCCGTTGAGGACATAAAAATGGTTGATGGAAAAGTCGTTGCAACCATCAAGCAGAAAACAGATGAGCTTGTTATTAGAGTGCGGTATTCTGATTCCTTAGACAACGAGTATCAACCTATTGAAGTCAGAACGAAAGTTATCGATAGAAGAGACCCTGAGAAGCAAAAAGAGTTCGAGACTCCGATCAACATCGTGTGGAAGAAGGATATCTTGAAACTGGAGGATTGATGACTGTGGGTGTTTTAGATAATGCCAACAAGAGTCTAGATTTCGTTGATAAAATCCAAAAACTTCTGGAAAAGTTGCAAAACTACAAGCCTGAAATCAAAAGTCTCCGAGTGAACTACCTGACCAAAGCGACTGAGATGAAGTTGTTGTTCAAAATTCCTCAAGGAGTCCAGCGCAAGTTCAAAGATGTCGAAATACCAGCGTATCCTGGCTATTCGATAAAGGAAGTTTTTGATGGGACGACGTTAGACAGAGTCGAAGTTGACTGGCAGTTAAAAAACCAAAATTGGGTCGCAGATGCGAAAGTTTTTGGCGCAAGCGACAGATACTTAATAATCCTTGAAGGTTCAATTTCGGATGTTGCTTTGGAACGACTCGTGAAACTTTACTGTCCTGACGACCCGCAAAGAGGAAGTGACGTTGACCGCTACTGGATTGATTCGGCGATCAAAGACATGGCTATCTTGGAAAAAATCTATGACGAACTGACTCTCGACAAAGTCACTACTTGCGTTAACGTAGGAGTCGAGAGGCAATTCACATCTTCGATCCCGATTGAGGTAAAAAACTGGATTAGAGCTAGAGCTATAGCAGATATTAGCTTGAGAGGAAGAGATCGCGAGAAAGCCTATAGGAGTTTCCGTCTCCTAAAGATTGCTGAGAGGAGATTGGGAGACTTTTCTCCGACGAGCGTCCGCAATCTTGCAAGGGACGTGTTAAGCCCTGAGACTTTCATGTATTATATTTCAATCGACAAACCGTTTCACATAAGTCATCTTAATCCTTTGGAAGAAAGTCATTGGGTTCCAGAGAAAATAGGAGTTGTTGTCGAAACGGATCTCAGTTACAAGACCCCTGTTGCTCAGGGTGACTTGATCTATAAGAAAATCGATTTTGCATCTAGACTGCAAGAAGAAATAAAGAAACTGCCTGGTCTTCCTGAAAAGCTAAGGAGGACAAAATAAGCGCACACACCTAAGGATGACATACATAACCCTCGTGCATCTCCTTTAAAATCTCCTCGTCCATCTCCTTTAAAATCTCCTCGTCCATCTCCATATCTTCCTCAAACATCTCTTGTTCAAACTTTTTCTGAACCTCGCAAGACGGACACCGCTCTTCTGTTACCCAAAGCGGAACACGAACTTTAGGACGAGACGAACTAAACCCGAGAACACATGGCTTATTCTCGTAGAGCCAACACGAACAACGAAACCCATGACCCGAACACTTCTCAAATTTAGATAGCTCAGACTTCAGCTTACGCCTCGCACCACTAGAATGCCTACCCATGATTCTCACTATCCCCCGTCATCAAT
Organism: Bathyarchaeia archaeon; assembly: GCA_035319765.1. Lineage (GTDB taxonomy): Archaea > Thermoproteota > Bathyarchaeia > Bathyarchaeales > SOJC01 > DATHCB01. Next base: position 44,186 of record DATHCB010000147.1, on the reverse strand, counting down.
AGGAATCCATTGAGGCTTACCATCCGTACCAAGAAAATCCGACCAGCCATAATCATCCATCTTCTTAAAATCATCATGACCAACATAAACCGCCCTCACCAACTCGCCACCACACAACTTACACACACGTCCTCTATCTTCAGGCGTCCACTTCAACTTACGATACGAACAAACACCAAACCACGTAACGACATGAACACGCTTAGAAACCTTCTCGTATGTGGCATGCCCCAATTCGTAACGAGCCGTCGCAAGCACAGACCTACGCTCATCAACACGACCAAACCTATCATGGGCAACCTTAACAATCCAGCCACTACGCAAACGTTCCTTGTTACACCGAGCATTAGACCCTTGGCAGTCATCAGGACAAGCACGCCTAAGACGCTTCTCACAATCGCGCGCTAACTCTTTTGAAGGGGGTGTAAAATATCATCTTTTAGGCGGCACCAAACGAGGTCAACTTTTCGACTGTCGGTGTATAGGTGTGAAAAAACGCCTCCTCTTGAAATGTACAATTGAGGATCTACTTGACACTCATCGTAAACATCAAACCAGTTAACTTCTCCCAGGTGCCTTAGCAATAACTTTGCGTTTGTTCCCCAATCATTCTCTGGTTGTATCTTTTTGTCGGTCATTATCATACGTCTTTGCCTTCTTCGCAAGATGATAGTGTAAGAGTTTGGGTTTGAGGATGAAACTTTACCTACCGCACCGCAATATTCACAAGAAGTTCTAGATTTGAATATCAGGGCGCTTAATCAGCTTCAGATAGTGCCTCGCATGAGGAAAGAGATTAGCCATCCAAGCAGGGCAAGGATAAAGAATACGACGAAACCTAGGCGTATTGAGCATCGTTCGCGGGTGCCGAACTTCGTCCCCAGCGCCCCCAGATAAGACTTCCAGATTAGCGCTATTAAATAAATTGGAATCCCTACAGCAAGCTCGATCCAAAGCACCTGAGCTTGAAAATTAGCTAGGGCTTGCCTCGCCGCATCAAGGTCGGAGACATTGAGAGTCAACGATGGTAATAGTGGAAAGACGACCAGCAAGCCTATGACCCCGAAGATGATGTCTGCAACGTACGCGTACCCAGTGACCGAAGCTGCTGTTCCGAATGACCAACTACTTCCACTATCGCACGAAGCCTTCACGAGCCAAGACTTCACCAACCAGAACGCAAGAAAAAGCACCCAGCTGAGCAACACGGTAATAGTTATGATTGTAGTGACCACGTTTTGGGCTTGAGAGATTATTTGTGGGTCACCTGTCCACTGAATTTTTTGAAAGGCCAGCGAAACTGTAACTGCCGCTAATATGATTTCGAGAATGACTAGAATCAAAGGACCACCATAATCGGGGCAAAGTCCGATGTCTTTCATAGCCTTAGACGGCGAAACCACAAGTCTATAGAAGCGCTGAAACACCGAATACTTTCTCTCGTATTCTTCTTCTGGATGCGACCGCGCCGATTCTAAAGCGCGCGTGCTCTGGACTGGAGTTTGCGGTTCTGGCATGCATTCGTGCAGGTCGTGCTCTTTACAAAACCACCAATGACAAGCTGGACATGCAACTAGGTCTTCAGTTGTTCCGCAAACATGACACACTTTTGCTCGCAAGTCTTCCTGTTTCACTGCTGTCCCTGATTTCCTATTCGATCAGCATAGTCACGATGATTTGAGTGTAGTTGGATCAGTCCTGCTTCGAGGTTTTAGACAATCAGGACATATCCGACCTACTCCTTCAAAAAACCTACCACATAACATGCACTTTTTTTTGTTACGTATCCCTCTCGTCCTCGGTTGCATATTATGCACAGATAATCTATTAACTTTTTCTTTCAATAGTTTGAATATTGGGAGACGTGAATCATAAACAACACAATGCATGCGAGGATAGCAATACAGAACTCTAGAAGATTCCATCCCAGACCCTAGCCTGCGCTTCCGACTTGATCAAACGAAGAGAAATGCTGAGCTGCGGAATCGAGTTCTTTTTTGTGAGCCGCTATGCTGGCAGATACCTCTTGTGCAACGGGGTCTGTTGCGCGCTTCAGAAGGAGTATGTCATCTCCTGAGAATATAGGGAAGGCGACTGAATAAATTCCAGATTGTTCCTTAATCGCCTCTATTTTAGTCAAATCTTCAGATCGCTTGGATATTTCTGTCCTAGTAATCTTTAAAGCGGAACTGATCTGGCATGAACTCAGGGGATGCTCGTTGAGTAAGTGCAGTAGCCGGGAGCACATTTTTGTCTCGTAACGACGAATGGGTTGACGTTATCGGGAGGCCACTTTCACCAGTGGTGTGTACTTCAGCCGATTTACGGAAGGGCAAATTGGGAGACATCTGAACGTCAAAATACGCCTAAGGAATCTGGATATTCATGCTTTGGAAACATATGCCAGCACGCCATTAATGGATCACAATAAAACCGTTCCGCTGCCTATCGAACTCAAAATTCTCATAAACAGGTAGGATTCAGACAGATGGAGGAGGAAATTGGAGAGCTAAAACGTAGCGGTTATGGTTAAGCAACTAATTTAATAGGCCTGCCTTGAAAATATCTTTGCGCGAGAGGGACGATGTGAGATGTCTATTAAACCGAGAGTTTTCACGGCGAAGGATGGGCGAAAAGTCGTTCTGCGTTCCGTGAAATGGGAAGATCTGGATGATTTACTCGAAGTGATCAATTCTCTAGTCGAAGAAGGCGCCGACATCACTCGCACAAAAAAGGTAACAAAGGCTGAAGAAGCCGAATGGCTTGGCAGATACCTCGCTCGGATAGAGAAGAAAGAAATAATCAATTGCGCACCCGAAGTTGGAGGCAAAGTGATAGCTAATTCTGAAATAGGAAAGAAAGAGGACCCGATGAGTCACGTCGGAAGCCTCGGAATAGCCATAAAGCATGGCTACAGAGACATCGGCATAGGGGCGCAAATTATTCAGACACTTATCGAAGAATCAACGATAGCAGGATTAAGAATACTGGTTCTAGAGGTCTTCGACAGCAACGATATGGCCAAGCACCTCTACCGAAAAATGGGTTTCAAAGAAGCCGGCAGAATCCCAAAAGGCGTCTACAAAAATGGCAAGTACATTGACTTGATCCACATGACTTTGGACCTATAGTCAACGCTATTGGAGTGTTAGAGTGACTGCTGAAGAGTGATGATAGATCTTTGCCTGTTCGCTAAAGCTTAAAGCTTGGCTCAACGATTAAGTCAGTTCTCAAGCTAGTGAAGTCAAATGGCCGATCCGAGAATTGAAAAATTAGCCAATTTATGCGTGCACTACAGCGTCAACGTGAAGCCAAAAGAGACCGTGATAATCCAGGGCAGTGATCAAGCGTTCCCTTTGATCCACGAAATATACAAGGAATGCATGCTCGCTGGTGCTCACGTGATGATTATGCCTAGCCTTGATGTGCAATACACTTTTTTCAAGTATGCGAAAGACAATCAGATCAAGTACGTTTCCCCGATCAACAATTTCATCACGGAAAATTTTGACGTGCACATTCGCCTTTTCTGTGAACCGAACCCAAAGAGATTGGCAAGCATCGACGCGTCGAAAATTCGCACATGGTTCTCCAGCCGGAAGGAGGTTCAGGACGTTTTCTTCAAGCGCGAGTTGGAAGGAAAACTTCGTTGGACAGGCCTGCCCTACCCGATAAATGCTCAAGCTGCGGAGGCTGGTATGGCGTTGCCGGAGTATGAAGACTTCGTGTACACCAGCTGTCTTGTGAACAAGAAAGATCCGATAGCGGAGTGGGTAAAGATACGCAAAGAACAGGATAAAATTTGCAAATTCTTGGACGAGGCTTCCAAGATTCGCGTAGTGGGCGAGGATACCGACTTGACTTTCAACGTGAAAGGCAGGAAATGGATTAACTGCTGCGGCGAAAAGAACATGCCTGACGGCGAAGTGTTCACGGGACCTGCAGAGAATTCAGCGGAGGGCACTGTCAGGTTCAATTATCCTGGAGTCTACATGGGTCGCGAGATCGAAGACATCCGACTGTGGTTCAAACGCGGGAAGGTCGTAAAAGCGTCCGCATCGAAGGGTGAAGATCTACTGAAAGAACTGCTGAAAGTTGAAGGCGCAAACAGGTTGGGCGAAGCGTCAGTTGGAACAAATTACAGCATCACAAAGTTTACGAAAGCCATGCTATTCGACGAGAAGATCGGGGGGACAGTCCACATGGCGCTAGGTCGGTCGATTCCAGAGTCTGGCGGCGTGAACATGTCTGCAATTCACTGGGATATCCTTAAGGATATGAAGAAAGACGGCGAAATCTACGCGGACGAAGAATTGTTCTACAAGAACGGCAAATTCCTAAAGCTCTAGAAGACACTAAATCTCAAAAGACTGACCTTTCGTCTGTTTCTTCCTGCACTGGCCGAGCATGTCTACAGCACGTCTTATGTGAGGAATCGTGATAGAACCACCAACCACAAGTGCCACGTTAAATGCCTCGAAAAACTCCTCGTCAGAAACGTCCTCTTGAACACAACGAATAACGTGGTAGGTTATGCAGTCATCGCAGCGAAGCACTGTAGAAGCTACGAGACCTAACAGCTCCTTCGTTTTCACGGGCAGAACGCCCTTCCCGTAAGCCCGACTGTCCAACGCAAAGAAACGTTTGATCCCAAGATTTTCCGCAGAAAGAATACGTTTGTTCATACGCTCTCGGTAGCGTCTAAACTCTTCAAGTTCATCCATTAAGATCACGTTGATTTCTTAAGTATTCTCACAAATAAAATTCTTGTTAAACGCCCGCAATTTCATGCTTTGAGGCCAAACACTATCCAACTAGGAACTCGGCTACTTCATCGATCGTTTTTCTAGGTCTAGGCGGGGGAGTCTCAGCAGGCCATCCCAACGCTACAGCTGCGGTCAACTTCCAATGCTTATCGAAGTAATGCTCCAACGCATCTTGGGCATAGAAGACGTCACCGATCCAAAGAGTTCCCAATCCGATGGAATACGCTTTGAGCAGTATGTTCTGGATCGCGGCCGCAACGCTCTGGATCTCGGTCTCCCAGCCTCTCTCTCCAGCGTTCCAGACCATGATCAAGACGGGTGCCTGTTCCATGATGCCACATGATGAGAAGGAGGATCCCATGTTTTCTCTACCAATCTTTTTTGAAGTTTTTTCCAGTTCGCGCATAAAGAAATCGGTAAATTCCTTCTTTGTTTTCCCTGCAAGCACCGTGAACCGCCATTGTTGACCGTTCTTTGCTGAGGGAGCTAGCGTGGCAGCCTTGATTACTTGCTTGACTAGTTTCAAAGGGACTTCTTTGGGCAAGTAGTTTCGAATACTTCTTCTGCCCTCTAGTGCTTCATCTAATTCCATTTGCCTCACTAGGCTCTGGTTACTGAAGGCTGGTAAATCAATCTTCTGCGAGTGCTCGCCAAAAGTCTTAACTTCTAGAAAAAAACATAGAATTGATAGAGTGAGTTCGCATGCGCAAAGATGAAATCCCTCGTTGTGAGCGATGCGGATATCCCATAGATGATTGTCAGTGCCGCTGTCCGTACTGTGACGAAATAGAGCTCTGCAGATGCGCCATAGGATCGGACAAGTCGACCGGCGGCTAACAACCCAGAATAGTCAGTTATTTGTTTCGAGAACAATCGTTCGGTGATTTGAAATGAGTGACAAATTTAAAGAGTTCAACTGGATGGCTGGCGGTCCCCAAGGCAGCGGTGTTGATAGCGCAGCAAACGTTTTCGGAAGAGCTTGCGGCCTGTCGGGCCTTTATGTTTTCGGCAGAAGAGAGTACCACTCAAACATCAAAGGAATGCACAGCTACTTCCATCTGCGAATTGCAGATCGCGATGTCGGAGCGAACGTGAACGATGTTGACCTGCTCGCGGCGTTCGACGCCGAGACGGTCGTAAGGCATTTTAGCGAAGTCGTTCCAGACGGCGGAATAATAGTGGACAGAGAGGCGGAGACAGATGTTTTTAGCATTAAGCAATTGCCATCCGAATTCAAAGAGGAATTGCATCAATTTCTTGAGAAACAAGGAATCGGAAACAACCTAAGCGATCTTCTAGCCTACGCTGAAAAGAAGGGCATAACCGTTTTCAGAGTTCCCTATGGCGAGTTGCTGAAACAGATAGGAGACAAACTCGGAATAACCCAGTTACCCCAGCTCACTCGGATGACCAACACCTTGACTGTGGCGATATCGCTAGCTCTCCTGAACTACGAACCGGCTCTAGGCGAAAAAGCGATAGGGACCGTCTTCGGAGACAAAGCAAAAATCGCCGAGATGAACATCACAGCGCACAGGGTAGCCTACGACTACGCAAAAAACAACCTACAAAGCCCCTTCGCTCACTCGCAACGCGACCTCCCTCAGCCCCTACAGCAAGATCAATTCAAAGAAAAAAGAATATTCCTCTCTGGAAACCAGGCCGTCGCAGTCGGCAAAGTACTGGGAGGTTGCCGGGTTCAAGTCTACTATCCCATCACCCCTGCCGCGGACGAGAGCGAGTACATAGAGGCACACGAAATACTCAAAACCAGAAATGAGGCAGACAAGGCAGCGTGTATCGTGCTCCAGACCGAAGACGAAATCGCCGCCATCAACACGGTTTCAGGCGCTGCGCTCGCCGGGGCACGAGCTGCAACTTCAACGTCGGGACCAGGATTCGCTCTCATGGTCGAAGGCTTAGCTTGGGCGGGAATGGACGAAGTACCTTCGGTCATCACTTACTATCAACGCGGAGCCCCTGCAACGGGCTTACCTACGCGTCATGCACAGGATGATTTGCGGTTCGCCATTCATGCGGGTCATGGAGAATTCGCACGTGTCGTGCTCGCGTCAGGCGACATCAAAGAGTGTTTCTATGACGCAGTGAAAGCCTTTAATTACGCGGAGAAATACCAGGTGCCGGTCATTCACCTGATCGACAAGGCGCTTGCAAACACCTCTCACACTTTTCCGTACTTCGATACGAGCAAGGTCAGAATTGAACGAGGCGAGGTATTGAGTGCAGAGGTGCTCAGTAGCATGGAGTACAAGCGGTTCAACTTTACAGAAAATGGCGTATCCCCCAGGGTTTTCCTAGGCACGAAGGGCGGAATCCACTGGCTAACGGGCGACGAACATAACGAGTTCGGTCACATAAGCGAAGAACCAACCAACCGGATAAGAATGGTCGAGAAACGAAACAAGAAGCTGGAACTCATTGATAACGAAGTGCCGATAGACGAGAGAGTCAACTTCTTTGGGAACAAGGACGCAGAGAGCATGATAGTGAGCTGGGGGTCTCCTAAAGGCGCCTTGGTTGAAGCAGTGGGTCGACTTGTTTCGGAAGGTCACAACTTGGGGTTTGTTCAGGTTCGCATGATGCATCCGCTTCCTGCGGAGTATCTTGAGAATGCCCTTCGAAACGCGAAGAAAGTAATTGACGTTGAAGGGAATTATTCTGGACAGCTTGGAGGTTTGATAATGGAGAAGACAGGAGTTCCGACGAACTTTCACATTTTGAAGTACAATGGGCGGCCTATGACGACGACGGAAGTGCATACCGCGTTGCAGCTTGTTCTGCTGGGGAAGGCGCCGAAGAGGCAGGTGTTAACTTATGGGTCTTAAGGTAGCTGATTATCGAACCGAAGTGTTCGAGGACTGGTGTCCAGGATGTGGAGACTTTGGCATACTAAGTGCTGTTCATATGGCGTTGTCGGAGCTTGGGATTGAGCCTCATCGGATTGTGATCGTGTCTGGGATTGGTCAGGCTGGGAAGACGCCTCATTTCGTTAAAGCCTACGGAGTGCACACGCTTCACGGTAGAACGCTTCCTTTTGCCACAGGGATCAAGGTTGCGAACCCTGGTTTGGAGGTTATTGCTGTGGGCGGAGATGGCGACGGTCTCGGCATAGGCGCCGGACACTTTGTGGCTGCTGGCAGAAGAAACCTGGACATAACCTACCTGTTCTATAACAATGGCGTTTATGGTTTAACTAAGGGTCAAGCCTCGCCCACTTTGCGGCGTGGTCTACAGACTAAGTCTTTGCCTAGACCAAACATCAACGATTCCGTCAACCCGATTGCTTTGGCGCTAGCAGCAGGCTACACGTTTGTTGCACGCTCTTACGCCTTTGACGTGAGGCACCTAAAAGACACTATAAAACAGGGCATTCAACACAAAGGCCTCGCCTTCATCGATATCTTGCAACCATGTCCCACATACAACGACCTGAACACCAGAGCTTGGTACAGCGGCGAAGATCGCATCGACCCGAAAACGGGCAAGTCACAACCAAGAGTCTACAAGCTCGAGGAAACGGGCTTCGATCCAACCGTGCATAACCCTGATCAAGAATTGGAAAAGAAGGTGGCGGCCATAGCCAAGTCGCAAGAATGGGGCGATCGAATACCGACGGGCATCTTCTACAAAAACGAATTTGTACCAACATTCGAACAGCGCTGGGCTGAAAGAATTCCCTTCTACTTTGAGTATCCGCCAGCGAAGCAGAAAATCATGGATGACGCCGGAAATCCCACGACTGACATCATGGAATTCTTCAAAGAACTTGGGACATCCTAAAACAAAGTGCATACGCCGGGGCAGGCTCGTAGCGGTTTGGAATTCGAAATCAGATGCTCCAAGTGCGACAAACCGTCCACAGATTTACTCGCCTACGTCTGTACTCACTGTGGACAACCGTTGGATACGGAAATAAACATAGACTTCCAAACTCAGAGAATCCGAGAAAAAGACTACAGCCACTGGCGCTACGTCGATTTTTTTCCATACATCAAACCGAGCGAAATTGTAACGCTGGGAGAAGGCTGGACACCGCTCGTAAGGTTTTCGAACAACGTTTACTTCAAGCTGGAAGGCTCAAACCCCACGGGGTCGTTTAAAGACAGAGGGTCAACCACCCTGATCTCCGCCATACACGAGCGAGTGGAAAAAACCAAAGGTCGCGTAACTGAAGATTCTTCAGGTAATGCTGGAGCATCCATCTCCGCTTATTGCGCCCGTGCCGGATTAGACGCCGCAATTTATGTTCCACAGATAGTCTCGGGACCAAAGTTCAATCAAATCCAGTCTTACGGCACGCCGGTTATGAAAGTCTCGGGTTCTCGCAGCAAAGTTGCCGAAGAGGCTCAAAAGGCAGGGCAAACTGGGTTCTACATCGGACATCTGTATCAGCCACTCTTCAGAGACGGCATCAGAACCCTAGCCTACGAAATAGTGGAGCAATCAGGCTGGAACGCTCCAGAAAGGGTCTACCTGCCGGTTTCAGCTGGAACACTGCTTCTAGGCGTCCTATACGGCTTCAAGCATCTCCTCGCTTCTAATGCAATAGACGAAATGCCTCGAGTAATTGCTTGCCAGACTAGCCAGGTTTCACCACTTTACCATCGCATCAAAAAAATGCCCTATCAGCCTCCGGAAAAAATTGCATCGGTCGCCGACGCCTTGGTTAGCACGAACCCTCCATTACTGGACCTAATGGTCAAACAGTTGGAAGAATCGAACGGAGATGCCGCGGTAGTTGAGGAAAACGAAATACTAGACGCCTTCAAAACTTTGGCTAGGCACGGTTTCTTCGTTGAACCAAGCTCAGCCGTTGCCTATGCTGCATATCTGAAACAATTCAACGCCGGAGAAACCTCAGAAGACGAGAAAACCGTGATAATTCTCACCGGCGCTGGCTTGAAAACAGCACTTGTGCCGACTTGATGAGAAAACCCAAAGCGGAAGTCTGCTTCCTGTGGTAGGTCTGGAAAAAACAGTGTTGTTATTCTTTTTGAGCCGTTGAACTGTTGGTTTTCGATCTCATTAAAGCTTCGGGCTTGTTAACGCTTTGCGAGATGTATATGCCTAAAAACATTATTGCAACGCCCACTATGGCCAGAACAGACGGCGCAGTTAGTGTTTCCAAGGCTTGTACAAGCATGGTTAGAGCAGGAACTGCGAAAATCGATGTCGTCACTATGTTCATTTTTTCTTCTCTGAGCATCAAGTCCCATAGTAGAAATTGTGCTACTCCGCCTAGAAGTGAAAGGTAAAGTAGGTCTATGACGAATTCGCCCGTAAAACTAAGCTTAAAACCGATTGGGGACAGGATCAGCATGAAAAGCGAACCCAGCAAGAACTGAGAGCCGACAACTGAGACAGGATCGTTTTCCTTCATTTTCCTGAAATACACCGAGTATAGCGACCAAAAAATCGCGTTAACAAGCGTCAGGACTGAACCCAGCAAGAGGAAGCCCGTGAGCAAGCGTATTGAAAAGATCACGACTCCTGAAAAACCTATCACCGCTCCGACTACTTCCTTGAGCGTTGCCTTTTCGTTCAACAGCGCCCAGGAAGAGAAGATCGATATCAGAGGCATAGTATAACTCAAAACGGCTGAATCTGCAGGAGATACGTACACGAGTCCATACGCCCACAGAACGGTACTTGACGTCGTGAGCAGCGACAAGATAATCGTATCTCTATTAAACAGAAAACGTCTCGAAATCAACAGCAAAAACAAACCAGCTATCAGATACCTTGTCCCCATCACGAAAAAAGGAGACGAGTAACTCAGCGAATCTTTAGCGAATTGATACAGGAACACTGCAATGACGATGTAAGGGATCAAATACCTGAATTTCATAAGGTGAAGTGCGTAACCGCCGAGTTCTTAATAAGTTTTAAGCTCGAACTCTCAGTAGTCTTTTGTTCCGAGTTTTGTCTTCACGATCTGGAGTTAATACCGTCAGCTAGGCATATTTTGAAGAAGAAATAGATATATTCACGACTCCAATAAACAGCAGTTGTCGTGGGTACGCACTTTCTATTTACGAGTGGAGTTCATAAATCCTCAGAGGTTATCTGGAGGCTAAATGCAAATGTTTGAGAAGAGCTTCGCCTTATCCGCCCGCATAAGCAGCGATAATCCATCAGCAATTAAACCTGTGCTTGACCGAGTAATCGGCGGTGCAGGAACCATCAAGCCTACAGGAGATGGTTTCGACATCAAAGCTACGCTCAAAGGAGAAAGTGCAAGAGATCTAAACCGCATGCTCCTTTCTGAAATGCGACGGGTTGAGAAGAAGACAAGAATCCGTGCCGAATGGACCTTCGAAAACACGACCGAACGATTCTTCGATTACGTGCCGAAAGGAACCCGGAAAGCGTAATAAATCAAGAGTTAGATTTTGCCAAGTTTGCTAGTTAGCAGTGCTAGCATAATCGCCAATCATTCTCGAATGCACAAATGCAAGCTTCTTTGGTACTTCTTCCAGCTTCACTAGCTGTATCTCTTCGATCTCGCTTTCCTGCCTCAGAATCTTTCCGCCAATCGGTTTTACGAGAAAACAGGCAGGTGAATAGTCGTATTCTACTCCATCCTTGAAGCCCCTCTCGCGATACTCGCCGATTTTCCTCAAGATTTCAACGTCAAGCCCTGTTTCCTCCTTAACTTCTCTCACGATTGCCTCCTCGACACTCTCTCCAGCTTCAACTCTTCCGCCGGGAAGAGCCCAGTAACCTTTGAAGGGAACAGTCCGCCTCTTAACAATCAGAATTCTTTCGTCCGCGAATTCCACTACTGCGACGGTTGTTCTCCCAGCAAACTTCATTGACTAAAGTCTCCTAAGCGATTTGTCTAACTTGCCCTAACAAAGTAAAGTGAATGGTAGTCCATAAGACGCTTCCCATGCGACCAACTTCCAGAATTTCACCAATCATGGACGCGTGCGTCAGGCGCTTATGAAAAAGGAAAAGTGCTTCAATCATTCTACAAATGTATAAACACCTTAGAGAATCTTCAGGTCGGGATTCAAATGAATAAACGAAGTAGTACAGAAAGGGAACTTGTTGCAAGGGCATCAGTTTCCATCAACGCGCCCGTTGAAAGAGTGTGGAATGCGCTTATCGCACCTAAATTAATCAAGCGATATATGTTCGGAACAGAAGTTGTTTCAGAATGGGAAGAGGGAAGCCAAATCATCTGGAAAGGAGAATGGAAAGGGAAGAGTTACCAGGACAAAGGCGTCATTCTCAAACTGAAACGGAACGATTTAATTCAATACAGTCACTTCAGCCCTCTCTCAGGCAAACCAGACCTTCCAGAAAATTACCACACTGTCACTATCAAGCTTACGAAAGACAAACTGAAGACAATCGTCTCTCTGTCGCAAGACAATAAAGCCACCGAGGATTCTCGTAAACATTCTGAGAAGAACTGGAAGATTATGCTTGAAGGGCTAAAGGAACTCTTGGAGACGATGTAGAGAAAAAGGGAGCTGTTGAGGTATTAATAAGTTCGAACCTACTTTTGACGGTGGTTTCTGGGAGTATTAGAAAGCGCGCGCTAGTATTCTAGTATAAGAACGTGCTTAGCGATGGCCTTGCGGCCGGAGTTGAGCAAAAAACATGAATGGGCAGGGTTTAACCTGTGGCATAGGCGTGGCCTCCCGAAAGGCACGACTTCAGCGTGAGTTCGGAAAAAAGAATAATCTGGACAAAACGTTAGACTCTTTTCCATCTAATTTCCAAGCTTGCCAAGTCTCTCGACGGCGGAGGAGCTAAGAACCTATACACCATAAAGTGAACACAAGACAAACCATCATAATCTGGGCGGCCACTATATCCGACTAGATCATCACTATTAACAATCTGACCTCCAGATATTTTTGCTCCACTAAAAGTTAAATGGCTATATATCGAAAACTCATCGTGGAGATGTCGGATGATTACATGATTATCATCTTGTTTCTCCAGTGGAAGAATATCTTTTGATCTGACATTATTTTTTATTTTGACGACTTTTCCTTCAAAGGCCGCCTTAATCGGAGTACCCTCTTTGCACAAGAAATCGACGGCTTTAGACAAATCAAAAGACCCGGTTTTTTCCTTGAACACTCTGTGAGATTCTGACTCAGTAGTCAACATTCTTACGATGTCTCTTTCATCTATCGGATAAGCGTACGTATTCCTTGTTTCCATAGTAGGAACCAAGAATTAAAGGAATTATATATAATCAATTCGCCGTTCTCCTAGGTGGGGAAACCGATTTAGATCCTTAAATCCTAGGAGTGCAAATGAGCGTTTTTTGAGAATTCTATTTGGTGCCGAGGGCTAGCTTCACACCGTCGTTTACACCGTCGTTGAAATGCTACGAATTCGCGGGGATGCGCCACTCTGGAGGAGAATTTAACCTACTCTTTCCCTCTTTTTGTATGAAAAACGTTTTTTCATAGCACTTCCATTATTTTGGTCTTCATTTCTTCGTCTGCTTCGAAGAAAGCAGCTGTCATTTTCAAGCTGGCTCGGCATGTATGCCGACCATAACAGCGCTTTCGCGCCAAAGCAAGTCCCGTGCCTCATCACTCTGCGCCAACTTGGATGGGTCGGGGAAAGTGAGTTTGCCCCTAACCAGCGAAGCATAAACGCGGCCCGCAGGTAGATTGATCTCTCCCAAAACCAACTGGGCAAGGACTTCACCTGACCGCTTAGGGTTACCCGGATAAAACTGAGGCCTAAATAGGCTAACCAATCCAAAGATTGGAGGCCCCATGACCCGCATGAAACCCCTTAGGGCCCGGGGCGCATCGCGCTGTAACCCAGTGCCCAACGTCAGGCCTGGATTGTAGGCAATAACCGTAATATGAGGAGCCTGAACCTCTGCTAGCGCGGCGAAGGATCGAGCCGTTAAAAGGACACAGAGCTTGGATGCTGGATACGGACTAAACTTCGGGTGCTTATCAGGATGCGCCAGCGCCTCCGGTTCAAGCGTCTTGGGTCCACCAACACCCTTAGCGGGGTCATGTGTATCACTAGTTGTCATCACTAATCTGCCGTCGTCTGCCATGCATGACACCAACAGACGTGCTAACAAGTAATGAGCAAGATGGTTGACCGCAAACGTCACTTCGAACCCATCAACCGTTCGCTGCGTCGCATCCATCGTTTGTACTCCAGCATTGAGCACCAACATGTCGATGTGCGCCTTGCCCAGCCGCTGTTTGACCTCATCTGCGAATTTTCGGACACTGGCAAGTGAGGCTAAATCAAGCGGGATGACCTCTGCTCCTTCAGGCCCACTATGCACTCCTCGAGCGCCGATAATTAGACGCATGTTAGGTTGGGCGGCAATTCGCTTGATCGCATTGGCACCAATCCCAGATGTGGCACCAGTCATTACAACGATTTTTTTTGCGTCGGTGTAATTCATATTTCGTAGTCTCTCCATGAAATCATACAGTTACTTTACTTTGTAAATTATTTAAATCTAAGCTAACCGTAAGTAAAGCAAGTTTAGACCTCTCAAGCTGATTTATTAAAGGTGTTTTACTTAAACTATTTAAGTTGATTAAGCTATCATAAGTAAAGTAAGTAACCAAAAAAGCGCGCGCGCTAAGGGGAAATAATATGGTTCAAGGTCGCAAAAGTAAAGAGCAAAAGATGGCGATGATTGAGAAAACTGTTGCTATCATCGGCGATAAATGGAGTCTCCTAATAATCGGACAGCTAGCCTTTGGAAAGAGCCCTAGCAGATTCAACGAATTAATGCGAGAGCTAAAGCCAATAAGCTCAAGAACCCTATCCATAAAACTTGCCAATCTATGCGACAACAAAGTCGTAGAAAAAACCATAGAGGGTGACTCCCCTCCATACACCGAATACTCACTCACAGCGAAGGGCATAGACTTGGTCGACGCATACAGAGCTATGGCTGAATGGAGCAAAAAATGGCAGAGCCAACACGTCACGCCCGATGAGTATAAAGGAATAACTGCTACCTCTACTCGTCCGAAGGGACTTTAGTTTATGTTCGCTTAGAACGAACGCTGACGTTCCGACGGCTAAGCCTTCATCAGCGCGCGCTATTCGAACACAAACAGGTTCAAGTAGGATGTCTTTGTATATGTATTTTAATCAGATCGACGTCTTCTTGCGTCTTCTCCTAAGCATCACGACGCAATGCGTGGCTATTCTATAAAAACAAGCTCAAATTGAGGCTATTTGGTGCCGAGGGCAGGGTTTGAACCGGCGACAACCCGGTCTTCAGCCGGGTGCTCTCCCAGGCTGAGCTACCTCGGCACGCGACACAATTTGGAGTCCTTGCTTGTTTTTAAGTTTTCGGAGTCTCTGTCGCGATGAAGGTTTAAATCTGGTTAAGCTAAAGTATTTTCGGCGAGACCCCTTGGAGACCTCTGATGGTGAAAATGGTTTTACTCTGAGGCTTCTAGTCCTGTTTCTTTTCGTATTGATTCTGTTAATTGGTATTGCCATGTCGTACTACATTATAGTGAATTATCCGTGGAGTGGGATAGATACAACCTTAGCGAGTGTGATGAAGCTTTTTTACATCTACACTGTGCTGTTAGGGGCATGCCTATTTGCCGCGTTGGTATGGCTCGTATTGGATGAAAGGAAAATAAAAAGGCTAACCAAACCACCAAAAAGCCAGGGTTGAAGTAGAAGGCTAAACTTCTCTAGACCCCATCCAGTTTGCTCGCTAAGGATAGATTCTCAATGGTTTTGTGCGCTACTATGTATCTAGATTCTTTTGAAGAGGAACGTCTGGTTTTATTTTGGTTCTTTAGTGATTTTATCAGTCTAATTTTTTGGCTGCGGTTCATTTTTTTGATGGCTCTTTCTCGTCTCATGGCCTTTGCTCTTGATGCTAATGCCTCAACGTAGACAACTTTGTCTGGCTTGTGAATCCGCGTGTATCTGGCGCCTTTTCCGTTGACGTGAAGTCTCATTCTTGAGTTCACATTCTTGGTGACTCCGGTGTAGAAACTGCCACCTTTACAGAGAAGGATGTAAACGTAGCAAGACATTTCTACACCTCTTCGCTAGTCCTCTATCGTAGAAAGCCTGTTAGGCGAATGGACTAATTATGATTTAGCCCTTCGCCCAGAGAGTTCAAGTCTATTGTTCGATTTCTTCTATCGAAGTTTTGGTCAGGGCCTTTATGTTGTTGAAGTCGGTTACTTCCCCGTAGCCTACGAGTGATATGGCTGTCCCGTCGAGTCCTTTTCTGGCAGTTCGGCCGATTCGGTGAAAGTAGACGAGTGCTTCTAATGGGATGTCATAGTTTATTATGTGAGTTACTCCCTCGATGTCCAATCCTCTTGCGGCAACGTCTGTGGCAACGAGCAGTTTTAGCCTGCCTTTTCTGAAGCTATCGATGACATGATCTCTCTGTGGCTGACTGAAGCCTGCGTGCAATGGTTTCGCATCGTATCCTTGGGCGCTCAACTTGTCGGCAAGTATACTTGCTTCTGTGCGCATTCTGCAGAAAATTATCGCTCTGCCTATGTGATTATGGTCTAGTATGTTGCACAGGGCCTCGAATTTGTCGTATTGGTTTACCAGCATGTAGTACTGTTTCATCTGCGTGAGGGCTATCTCGTCCTTGCTCACGAGCACTTCTTCGGGGTTTTTCATGTACCTGTGACACATGTTCATAACATTCTGGTCTATCGTTGCCGAGAAAAGACTCGTCTGCCTATCGGTTGGCACTCTAGACAGTATGTATCGTATGTCGTCTATGAATCCCATGTCCAACATTCTGTCAGCTTCGTCAAGAGTGACGATCTTTACCGATGAAAGGTTCAGCGTCCGTCTCTTCAGATGATCAATGACTCGTCCTGGAGTGCCAACTATGATGTGAACGCCATTACCTAACGCGTGCATCTGTTCCTGTATAGATGCTCCGCCGTAGATTGCTAACACTCTGAGTCCTGTGTATTTGCCCAGCTGTTTTATGTGCTCCGCAACTTGTATGGTCAGCTCACGCGTCGGTTCCAAAATCAAACCCTGAACGCTGTTGACCTTTGGATTCAGGCGTTCGAGCATCGGAATTCCAAACGCCGCGGTCTTGCCTGTCCCTGTTTTTGCTTGTCCGATTACGTCTTTGCCCTCCAGTAAGGGCGTTATCGCTTGGGCCTGAATCGGAAAAAGACTGTTGAACCCAAGTTCTTCAATAGCTTTCTTAACTTCCCTGCTCAGTGGCAGGTCATCGAAGCATTCTAACTGCGTACTTATCATATTATCTCCTGTCACAAAATTCGCATCTGTCTTTCAGGAGCTTTTCAAGAGCTACTTTAATACAGTGATGAGTTAATGTGACAAGTCTCCCAGAACTGCAGTCTACTATAAAAAGCTTTATGAATGCCAGATCCACGTTTGCTTATTCTCTGATCATGACCAGAAGCATTTTGAACTTGCTAACCGCCTTTACAGCGTGCGGCTTGCTTGCGGGCATGATCGTTATCTCGCCTTTCTTCAGCCGAACTGGTTTCCCTTCAATCAGAACCTCTGCTTCGCCTTCAAGAACAAGAATCATGGCGTCGTAAGGTGCTGTGTGTTCGCTAAGTCCTTGGTTCTCGTCAAAGGCAAACAGCGTCACAGTTCCAGCGTCCTTGTCGATCAGCGTCCGACTCACCACGGCTTTCTCCTGATACTTCACCAAGGCTGCCATCCGCGTCGCCTTAGCTAAGAGCATATCTCTTGCCGTTTCGGACTCGTTTTCCATACAACCGCCCTTGCTTTATAATCATTCAAGAATTATTCTAGCATCAACGGTCTTTGCGCCTTTCTCATAGACCATAATGGGGTTCAAGTCGAGTTCCTTGATATCCCCGTGACTCATCATGAGCTTCGACGTAGCAAGAATTATTTTAATTATAGCACTAACATCAGCTGGCGGTGTGCCCCTGTACCCCTGCAGAAGCGGGTAAGCCTTCACTTCGGTGATCATCTCTCTAGCCTCCTCCTCAGTTACAGGCGCAATTCTGAACGTGACGTCCTTCAGAATCTCCACAAAAATTCCACCGAGCCCAAACATGAGAGTCTGACCGAACTGCGGATCTTTAATCCCACCAACTATAACTTCGGTT
Organism: Bathyarchaeia archaeon; assembly: GCA_035319765.1. Lineage (GTDB taxonomy): Archaea > Thermoproteota > Bathyarchaeia > Bathyarchaeales > SOJC01 > DATHCB01. Next base: position 26,308 of record DATHCB010000147.1, on the reverse strand, counting down.
GAGGCTGGCGCCATTTCCTGCACCGTAACCCCTATGATGTTGGCATCGGGCTTGTGCTTCTTAACGTTTTCAACAACCTTCTTAAATGCACTCTCAACTTCCTTAGCCGTTTTAAGGTTTAAGACAACCCCGCCGACATCAAACTTGTGAACCACATCAGGCGAAACTATCTTCATCACGACTGGATACCCGATCTTCTCAGCAAAACTCGCCGCATCCTCTGCTTTCTTTGCCAACATAAACTTCGTTACAGGAATACCGTAATGAGAGCAGACCGTTTTCGCCTCAGTCTCAAGCAGGAACTTTCTGTTCTCTAACTTTGCTTGATTAAAGATCTCAGCGACACTATTCATTGGAGACCCCTCACAGATAGCCCAGAGTTATGGCTTCTCGTTTCTATGCTTTTCGGAGTTCGAGACAGACATCATCAGTTCCGACGTTTCCATTCTCGCATTCACGCGCTCCCTAGAATCGCGTGCAAGTTGAGCTTATTGATAATAGAAAAAGACTTTTAGCACAACGAAAAAGAATAATGGCGAGAAGAAGATAGAGAAGGAATGACTGTCCCAGTAGAAGAGAAGCCTTCAACTAGAAAGAAAGTAATTGTGGGGATAGTTATCGGCATAATGGTGATAGGTGTTACCGTCTCCGGGATAGCGCTGCAAATTTCTCAAAGCTTACGCACCAGCAGAGAAGTACTTGTGGACTATTACGGCATCAATGTAGGATCGTCTCAACAATCGGGCAATTTATGGGGTTACCTTTCCACTCATCAACCAAGTCAAACGTCATGCACAAGTGCGCATGGCAGCGTTTTCTATGCACCGACAAGTTTCAGAATAAGCCATGTCACTCTATGCTTGTTTCTTTACAATGGCTCGGTGACTGCTGACATTACTCTAGACGTTTACACTCTGACTACGCAAAGTTATCTTGGTTTACCTATTGGATCCCCACTTGCTTCTTCACTAACGGTGAATGCATCAACGATCGCAGCGTCAGGTTCTAGTGGCACAGGAGACTATCTCGGACCTATAGAAGATCTGAACTTCAGCTTTCATTCAAACTTCGTGTTTCAATCCGGAACCTACTATGGTTTAGCTCTGCAAATAGGACCATCTGGCAAAATATACACAGACAACAGCGGCAGCATTGGACAGGGACCAGCATTAACTTACGGGATGGTCGGAGTCTTCTTTTACAACACAACCATCGCCGCCAGAAGTGTCTTTATGTTTCAAAACTCAAATTGGCTAAATGACGCGGGAGCCGTTGATTGTCTAATGCAGATGGCCATCTACGGTCATTACGCGTAGCACACGCACTGGCGTCAAAAAGGCAATTCCCAGAAAGCTAATTATCTTCTGAAGCCACTATTCGTAGGTCAAAATTTCACGAAAGGATGCATTAACGCATGAAGGCGTTGCAGAAAGAGTTCGACATTCTCGCCATCGAGGAAAAATGGCAGAGCGAATGGGAAAAGATGGGCATCTACAAGTTTGACTGGAAAGATGAGAAGCGCCCGGTTTTCAGCATAGACACTCCTCCGCCCTACCCTTCCGGCGAGTTTCACATGGGCAACGTACTCAACTGGACATATTTTGACATGGTTGCCCGCTACAAACGAATGAGAGGCTTCAACGTGTACTTTCCTCAAGGATGGGACTGCCACGGACTGCCTACTGAAGTGGAGACCGAAGAGTTTTACAAGATAAAGAAGACGGACGTTCCTCCGGGCAAGTTTCGCAAACTCTGCGAAGGGTTCGTTAACAAGTATATTGACATAATGAAGAGAGCAGTTATCCGCATGGGCTGCTCCCCAGACTGGAGAACAGAATACAAGACAATGAACCCCGACTACTGGAGACGCACACAACTAAGCTTCATTCTTCTCCACAAGAAGGGCTTCATATACCAAGGCACGCATCCGATCAACTGGTGTCCCAGATGCGAAACCGCCATTGCCGACGCTGAAGTGGAGCACGAAACCCGAGAGGGAACGTTGCATTACGTCAAATTTACCTTAGACCATGAGCAATCCTTAACAATTGCTACAACCCGACCCGAACTCCTAACCGCCTGCGTCACGGTAGCAGTCAACCCAAATGACGATCGCTACAAACGATACATCGGAAAAACTATCCACGTCCCAATAGCCGAAAACAAAGTCAAAATAATCGCAGAAGACATGGTCGACCCCAAATTTGGAACAGGCGTTGTAATGATCTGCACGTATGGCGACAAAGCAGATGTGCAGAGCGTCGGGGCACATCACCTACCGGTTATAATGAGCATCACCGAAACTGGCAAGATGAATGAAAACGCTGGAAAATACGCAGGACTCACAGTTGCAGAGGCCAAGAAGGCAGTCGCAAAAGACTTGGAAAAACAGGGGCTATTAGAAAAAACCGAAAAGCTGCAACAGGAAGTCGGCGTATGCTGGCGCTGCGGCACACCAATCGAGATTCTTGAGCGAAAACAATGGTTTATGAAAACCCGCAGCCTCACTGACGAAGTCGAAAAGACAGCGCTTGAAGTAAAATGGTACCCCGAATACATGAAAGCCCGACTCATTGACTGGGCAAAATCCCTAGAGTGGGACTGGGTCATTTCTCGACAAAGAGTATTCGCCACCCCAATTCCTATCTGGTACTGTGCGGAATGCAAAGAAATCATCCTCGCAGAGCCGGACTGGCTCCCCATCGACCCAAAACTGGAAAGGCCAAGACTCGACAAATGTCCAAAATGCGGACGGACGCAGTTTATTCCAGAAAAAGACGTCTTGGATACGTGGATGGATTCGTCAATCTCAAGCGCGGTACACGCAGGTTGGCCAGACAGCAAAGACTGGAAAAGGCTCTTCCCTGCAAGTATGCATCCGTCAGGCACTGACATTATCCGAACATGGGCTTACTACCTAATGGTACGCAGCATTGCCTTGTTCAATGAAAAGCCCTACAAAAGTTGCCTTATAAACGGCATGGTACTAGGCAACAACGGCACAAAGATGAGCAAGTCAAAAGGCAATTACACCGCTGCTCCAGGCATCCTAAACGAATTTGGCGCAGACGCAGCCAGACAATGGGCAGCTGGCGGAGGCGCTACAGGCTCAGACATACCTTTCCGCCAACCAGACGTAGAATACGGATGGCGCTTCACAAGAAAACTCTGGAATGCCGCACGGTTTACGAGTCTACTTCTAGAAGACTACGAACCGGCACAAAGACCCAAGCTAGAACTCCTAGATGAATGGCTGCTAAGCAAGCTGGAAAGAACAGTCAAAAAGGCTACCGAAGCTTTCGAAAACTATCAATTCAACGTTGCCTTAGAAGAGGTCAGAAATTTCACGTGGCATGAGTTCTGCGACCAGTACATCGAGGCTGCAAAAGATCGGCTCTACAAGCCAGAGTACTATGGGAAGGAAAGCAGAGACGCGGCACAGTACACACTTTACACGACACTGTACAAGATTCTCCAACTTCTGGCTCCCGTTATGCCACATGTTACTGAGGAAATATACCAGGCTATATGCGCAGGCGAGAGAGAACCCAAAAGCATTCACATGACGCGGTGGCCCACTTTCGACGAAAAGCAAGTCAATGAAAAAGCAGAAGAATACGGCAGCTTGGTTACGTCGCTAATAAGCCAAATCAGACGAGAAAAATCTGAAAATAAAATGCCGCTCAACACACCTATCAAGCTACTGAAAATCTTTGTCGAAGATGGGAAAAATGCCCTTACCTTGGAGGGGGCTGCGAAAGATATCGCTGGGCCATGTAAGACTGAAAAAATCGAAATCATAACAAAGAAAGGCTTTGGAAAGGAACTCGAAGGACGCAAGGATGTTCACTATGTGACAGAATATTAGCCGCTTGGAAATAATGCCGAATTCAATTGGTACACAGCATGCGCCTCGATATTTATGATCCCATTTTCTATAAGATCCAAAGCGCAGGCAGGAAATGCGCAGGCTGATCATAACTTGGCTAATGTGAAGGTTTGAAACGTAGGACAGCGGCGATTCCGCCGAAAGAGTTCTTCAACATTTGTCCTTCCTCTGTCTCTGTAGAAATCATTTCCACGTCAGTGTTGGTTTGTTCCGCGATTTCGGCGAGTTCTTCAACGATGTCCTTCGCATCCGCAAGCGTGAGAGATTGTGTGTTACACTTTGGGCACTGTTTTGCCAAGTTCTGCTGAAAGCTGGGAAGCACTCGTTCTTTCATGGTTTCTTGTCTTGTGTAGCCGCACGCAGTACACTTTATCGTCACTCTCACTACATCGACTCCCTCGGACAGCAAAAGAGTCCTGACCACTCCCATTTGAAGCGTCCGTCGGACCTCTTCTTCGCCGTATATGGCTAAACCGGTGTCATGTCCAACATGGTAGAGGAAATCTTGCACCAGCTTCTTCTCTTCAATATAGCGCACCTTGCGAAGAATCTCTGGAGCCCGTTCCATGATCTCGTCAACGCCCTGTTCGTCGACGTATGCCGTGTCGAGGACGGCGATGATCTTGTCCTTCAAACTATACTGAATATAGTCGCCTTTCTGGAAGTCGTATTTTGTCGGTCCCGGTCCTCCCAGGATTATGCCCTTAAGGTTAGGCACCGGCAGAAAGATATCGTTAACATACTTGCCCACGCGGTTGAAGTACTCTAAGAGTTTTGCTTCTCTTTGCCTCTCGAACCTCTGAGCCGATTGTCCGCCGGCCCTGTGCTTGCCCGGTACACCTGAAGTGATTTGTTGAACGATCTCAAGATTCTTGCTCTTTAATATTGCAAACGAAGCACTGTTGGCATCCATCAGAACTATCCCATAAACTTCCTTTTCTCTGAGCTGCTCCTGAAGGTATTCGAGATGGAACTTTGCGTCGCATCGATAAAGGTAGATCTTAATTGGCTCGATCGGCTCGATGACATATGTTTCCATCCTTTCGCTGCCTGGTCCGTCTTGTGGAATTGCGCCGCTAAAGATTACCAAGCCGTTTTTCGGCGCTTGCTTGAAGAACTTCAACCGCTGTTGAACTTTTGTAATTGCATCTTGAACGTTCTTTCTCGTCGTATCCGACTTAATGTTCGAGGCCGTTCCATATTCATCCCTGAGCGTAGCCTGTACTTCGCTGATCTGCTTTCCCGGCGGAACATACAATGAAACGAGTTCGGTACCTCTTCCCTCTTTCTTCGCCAAGTTGTCCAACGATTTCTTCAGCCGGAACAGCTCTAGAGAGGTTCTTTCGGGTTTGCTCAAGCTTTTTCACACGGTAAACGTTAAGCTTCAATATACTCTAACAAATAAGAATTTGCCTACTTCATGGAAATTGATCTTCTAAACGCAAAACAGGCCTAGTCAGAGTGGACTGGGCGGGATTTGGACCCGCGGCTTCCGCCTTGCGAAGGCGGCGATCATACCAGACTGATCTACCAGCCCTGAGTAGGCAAGTTAGAAGAAAGGTTTCTTAAAATGTTTCTCAATTCCGAACTCTAGTCAAGTAGAGTCAGCAAGTAAGGCGGAAATCCATACTACTACGATTTTGGAATTGCCTGCTATCTGCACAAGGACATGATCAGGCCATCTTGTAGGCGACGAACAAGCCTAGAATGAAGCTGCCGATCAGGGGAAGGTTTGTCAGAAACGGTGCTATTCCCACGAAGGCTTGACCTGCATAATTCAGCGAGTCTTTAATGTCTGTTGCAAATCCAACGTAGTTTATGTCGAGAATTCCACTGAAGGCGAGATAGATTACTGCTAGAACTATAACGGCGAATATGAAAGCTAGGCCTTTTGTCACTTTTTTCAGTGCGAAGCCTACGAGGTAGCCGCCAAATCCGCCAACAGTGAGCTCGTACACTACGGGAATCGTGACTTCGCTCATTTATGACTCATCTGGACTCATTTACGTCCATTTTGCTCTTAGATTTTGGGGTTGGTTCAGAATGTGTCCGTTTTCGCAAAAAGGCCATCTTAGCAAGTTTCTTTTCTATTATCCTGTAAAACGGCGAGTCTATTGGTCAACTCGTTTGATATTTACGTGTTGAATTCTGCAGTCGGGTTAGAGCAAAGACAAGAAACCCTTTTGACAAACGGGATAATGGGAAAATGCAGCGCGAGCGAGGTTGAAAAGTGATGCGATAAGCATAAATAGTGTCACAAATAGAAAAAGAGGCTAATAGAAGGGTCTATTATGGCAAAGTTGGAATTATCTGTCGCGCCTATGCATCGTCTGTGCAAGAAAGCTGGGGCAGAGCGTGTAAGTGAAACAGCAGCAAAGGAACTGGCAAAGGCTTTGCAGGAAGTCGGGATCAAAATCGCTAAGGAAGCTCTTGGCTACGCAATGCATGCTGGAAGGAAAACAATCAAGTCTGAAGACATAGAGATCGCAGCGCGAAAGGTAATGGGTGACTGATCGCTCCTCATCCATTTTTATTTTTCAGTCTTTAGGATTGAGCGTATTTTCGCAATCTCTGCAGAGATCTGAGCTTTTCCTTATCCCCTATCCGCGCGTTTTCGACCGCAGTTTTCAGAATTTGAACGCTTTCATCCATCGCTTCTCTGTCAACTGGAAAGGGGACTCCATCTTTTCCGCCATACGCAAAGGAGTATCGCACCGGGTCTTTCCAGCTTGGCTGTTGCCCATAAATCAATTCCGCGATCAGAGCGATTCCGCGTATTGTTGATGGCCCGACGCCATTAACTCCCAAAAGCTCTTCGTAATTCCTAGGCTTGAACTCATAAATTCTAGTGAGCGTTTCCCAATTGATGCTCTTAGGCATGACGAGTACGCTCCTTACATATCCTTGCGCCTTTGCATCAGGCATCCATTCTTGAAGCGATTTCTGATAAGCCGGTCTGAGTGACTGCAACATTCTAGTTATCTTCTCGGGCGATTCCTGAGCTATATCAACAGACGTCTTTCTACAGGCTTGACTATCTTTAGCCGTCATGTCAAGGACGACCTCTCTTTTCACTTCTCCAACGATCGCATCATGCGGTTCGACGACAAATTCTTTTACATGGTTTGAAAGCCAGTGATATCTTCGTGCTGTTCTGTCCTTTGCGTTCATCCCTTGCTGGACTACGGCCCACTGACCGTCTGCGGTTAGGAAAAAGGCATGATGATAGAGTGGGTAGCCTGCTTGAATCGCGGTGCTATCAACCTTTGCGCTCATCCGACTTGCATACTGAAGCTTATTGATGGCATCCGTGGAAAGATTGAATTTCTCGCCTGCCTCTGCGATTTCTGTTGGTCCTTGAGTAGAAGCTTTGGCCTTTCCACCGCAGACTGCGATGCTATGCTCGTCGGGTGTTAATGCATTTTTTAAGACTCCTGTCAATACTGTGGTGACACCAGACGAGTGCCAGTCATATCCCAGCACACAGCCTAAGGCTTGAAACCAGTATGGGTCGGAGATTCTCTGCAAAAAAGCCCCTGACCCGTATTCGTCTAATATAATTGCGACTATTTCTTTAGACAACTTGATCATTCTTTCAACAAGCCAAGGAGGCGCTCTCCCATAATGAAGTGGTAGAACCGCTGTTCCTCTCTGCGCGCCGCCTAGGTTCATCTCTGGTCTCCTTAATGAGTCATGGTAGCGAGGAGTCCTTAAGAACCATGCCGTTTAAGCAGGCGTCCCTCGCGGTCAATCTCTAGGTCGCGTATTCTAGTCGTGGAAATTGGTGCGCTATTCTCGGCAGGAATCATTTCTATGGTCACGACTTCCAAGGCACGACGTCCAGCTGCCTTCCTTTTTCTGTTAATATCTACAGCCACTTTCTCTGTTTCCCGGCTTACCACTATGCCCTGAAGATTTTCGTCTGTCAACGTCACCCCATAAGAATCGCACAGCGGGACTATCGTAGCACGATCGAGCAGACCGTTCTTCCGCAGAAAACCTTTGACTTCTTCTACACGCACTCCATAAGTTGCCACTAAGTGAGGTTTCATCATTCTTTGCACGAGACTGTCTGCGGACACGCCGATCAACACTTGCTCGCCAACATCAAAGGCTTTGAGCAATAAAGCACGATGTCCCTTATGAAACTCGTCGAAGGTTCCACCAACAGCCACTTTTTTGAGCTTTTTCTGCATAAGGTTCTCACATTGAAGCCATGGTCAAGCATGATTTGTTTTGATTCCTGCCTTTGTGGCATCTAGAATCCGTCTTGCAACATCGCGCTTAGGGGACATTGGTACATGGATGACTTTTCTCTTCTTATCTATGATAAGAACCTCGTTCGTTTCGGTCCCAAAGCCTGCTCCTTTCTTGCTTACATCATTGACAACGATTAGGTCAGCCTTAGCTTCAATCAGCCTCTTAAATGCACTTGCAATCAAATCCTTTCGTGGAAGCCTATATTCTGCTCGAAACGCGACCAGAAAAGTGTTACAGCTAGCCTTTTTGACATAATCGATAATCTTTCTGGTCGGCTTCAGCTCTAGGCTCAGTGAATTCAGTCCGTGAGTTGAAACCTTGCGAGCAAACGGTTTCGTGAGTTTCCAGTCCGCCGCTGCAGCTGTGGCTACCACTGCATCATATTTCTTTGACTTCAACTCGAAGACGACCGTGTCGTGCATCTGATCTGTCGTTTCGACTGAGATCACATTAGCCCTTGCGGGAGGGGCGGCCGTTCCCAAACCATAAACGAGTGTCACTTCAGCCCCTCGGCTTAAGGCCTCCTCAGCAACGGCAACGCCCATTTTTCCAGAGCTTCTGTTGGTCATAATCCGAATCGGATCTATATGCTCTGCAGTTGGACCAGCTGTGACGAGTAGTCTTAGACCAGCAAGATCCTGAACAATCGTTAGTCTTCGAATAACGGCAGCGATAACGTCTTTCGTTCTTGCAATCTTTGCCTTTCCCTCTACTATCCTAGGCCCGACAAATTCGAGACCGAGAGTTTGCAATTTCTTAATGTTTTCTATCAGTATTGGATGACGATACATGGATGCGTGCATAGCAGGAACGATAATCATGGGAATATGTGCGCCAAAAGCGGTTGAAATCAAGGAAGTCACACTCGTGTCGTCAATGCCACAGGCAATCTTGCTTATTGTGTTCGCTGTGGCTGGCGCCACGAGAATGAGATCTGCTCTTTCTGGTTGGTCTCCAGCCAATCCTATGTGTTCAATCTTGCCCGTCAACTCTGTGGTCACCGCGTTTCCCGTGGCCCACTCCATTATATATGGATGAATTATCTTCTGTGCCATTGGTGACATTACGGTGAGGACTTCCGCCCCATGCCGCATGAGGGACCTAGCGATTCTTGGGCTTTCTGTGGCTGCTACACTGCCGGTTATGCAGAGGACTATGCACTTGCCTTTCAGCTCAGTTCCTTTCGTTCCGATTATGTCTTTCGAGGGATGTTTGTTCATGGAAATGCTTCCTTTCTATGATCGTAGTTCATGTGCAATGTTTTCTAAATCAGCTAGGAATTTGTCGATATGCTGTTCCCGCACATAGGGCATGATTACGATTCGGATGTGATTGGGAAACAACGCGACTGCCCATCCTTTGCGTCTCAGCTCCTCGGCCACTCGCTTCACGCCCAGTGTGTGCGAGGTTAGCCCGACTATGTTCATGGTTGGCTTTGCGACGATCTCTAGGCCTTCGATGTCCTCTATCTCGTCCGCGAGCCTCCACGTGAGACGCATGCAGCGTTTTATTATTCGCTTGTAGCCATCTTTGCCTAGGTGTTTAAGTAGACTCCAGACGGCGATCACTGATGCTCCTGACCGTGTTCCTGCTATTGAAGCGTGTTTTGCTTCTCCACCCGCTAGGTAAGAAATGTTCCATGAAATTAGTTCTCTTATCTTCTCATTCCGGAAAAGTATCCCACCCGCTGGGATAGGTGCCAAGCCCATTTTGTGGGGATCGACAGTCATGGAGCAAACTCCGGGGGCTTCAAAATCGAAAACTGGAACTTCCTCTCCCAGTGCCCTAAGAAATGGAAGAACAAATCCTCCAAATGCCGCGTCGACATGAAAATACAGATCATTATCTAGGGCGACCTCAGAGAGTCTCGCTATCGGGTCGATAGCGCCTAGTCCTGTTGTTCCTGCGACGCCTACTATAGCTATGGTATGCGTTGTAATGGCATTTATGGCGGCCTTGACATCCGCTTGAAACTTGTCATCGAGTCTGACTCTTACGATTCTTAGATCTAGCAAGTCGCCGGCTTTATCGAAAGACCAGTGAGCAGAGGCAGGCACAACTACCTCAGGTTTTTCTTTCTTTGCTGATTTCTTAGCGGCCCATAAAGCTAAGATGTTAGCTTCAGTTCCTCCGGTTATAATGTGACCCGACGCCTCTTGGTTCGACAATAGGGTGCCTATCATCTGGATCGTTTCCTCCTCCAGCTCCGCCACCGCTGGAAAGAGGCCCACATCGCCTATGTTTTTTTCCAAATACCGTGCGTAAACCTTTCGAGCCAAGCGATGAGGGCTATTGCACATCGATCCAATTATTCTTCCGGACTCGTATGCGAAATCCTTCGCGAGCCTCAAATCAAGCTCTCCAAGAATTTCCTTCTGAGGCAAACCGTTGTTCTGCATCTCGCAGCTTCCTCTCGGAGTCAATGATACGTGTGCTCCTTGTCTGGGTACTTTCCTGCTAGGACTTCCTGTCTGAACTCCCCAACGGCGTTCTTGACGATTGTCTCCAGATCTGCGTATCTTTTCACGAACTTCGGTTTGAACTGACTGTCTAGGCCCAGCATGTCATTTATTACTAAAACTTGTCCGTCGCAATATTTGCCAGCACCGATCCCGATCGTTGGCGCCGTCACCTTAGAGGTTATGCTCGCCGCCAACGATTCTGGTATGCACTCCAGGACGATTGAAAACACGCCGTATGCAGCTAGCTGAGTTGCGTCTTTGAGAATTTTTTCAGCCTCTTCACCAGTCTTGCCCTTTACTTTGTATGACTCTTCCATCTGGGGAAGCATTCCAACGTGGCCCATCACCGGAATTCTCGCTTCGACTAGAGCCTCAACGGCTTTTCGCTTGTTCCCCTCAACTTTCACTCCACTGGCGCCCGCCTCGAGAAATTTTCGCGCGTTCTTTAGGCAGTCTCCGGGTGTGTTGCAACTATTTATCGGCATGTCCCCAATGATCGGAGTTTCCTTGACTCCTTTTGCTACTGCCTGTGTGTGATAGATCATTTCTTCAATAGTTACACTCTTGGTGTCCCTATTGCCTTGAACGACCATTCCCAGACTGTCTCCAACCAGAATCAGGTCAATTTCCATTTGATCCAATATCTTGGCTATCTGATAATCATAGGCGGTCAGCATTATGATTCTTTCTTTCCCTTTCCTCTGCCTAATTTTTTGTTGGAATTCCATCTTATCCCTCCTCCAAAAATTTTATCAAGCTCACGAGCGTTTCGTTGACTGGGGTCTCAATGCGGTGCTTCCTTCCCAGCTCAACTATCTTTCCATTCAGAAAGTCTATTTCCGTTCGATTGCCCTTCGCTATGTCCTGATACATAGAAGAAAAATTGGCGTAACGTGCAACCTGTTTATCTACTCTGACAGCTAAATCTTGGGGAAGAGCTATTCCTTCTGCCTTCGCGACTTGAGCACATTCTCCGACAATACTGTATCTGACAGCTCTCAACGATTCACCCAAAACCTTGTGATTTCGGACGTGAAAGAGAGCCGTCAGAGGATTAACCACGCAATTGACGACAAGTTTGTTCCAGACTTCTGCGTTTATTCCGTCAGAGAGCCTCGCCTTCAGTCCGCACTGGTTGAAAATGCTAACTATTTTGCGAGATTCGCTGTTTGACTCGATTATTGTTTCTCCTCTCCAGAATCTTACCCTCCCCGGCTTCAGGAATTCGGCGGCCATCGTTGTTAGGCCTCTCAGGACGATGCCCTTCTTGGAGACAAGCTGCCTCACAATTTCTTCGTTTCCAATCCCATTCTGCAGAACTAGAATGACCGTATCTTTCTTCAAGAGCTTTTTTATCCTTCTAATCGCTTCTACTGAATCATAAGCCTTTGTAGTAAGGAGGATCAGTGCCTTCCCGGGTATACTTTTGATTTCTGTGATTGCGGTGGGAAAAAAAAACCTATTTATATCTCCAACGATTTTCAACCCCCCCTTGTTGATCTTCTCTACATGGGCTTTGTTTCCGACCAGCGAAACATCGGTTTTTTCCGAGAGAAGCGCTCCATAAATGCTTCCAATCGCCCCGCCACCGAGGATAAAAATTCTGTTAAAGCTCAAGTTCTTTTCCGCCCAACGTCAAGCTCTTTTGGCGCTTAGCGAGTTTCGACAGTTGTTCGTTGATTAAGGATATTGATTCATTGAGGTTCTTTTGATTGTTGAAATTGGCCAGAATTCGTCGGCACCTTTTTTTGCCTTCTCTTTTCAGTTCCGTAGCAGCCTCCGTGAGTTTTGGCGCTGCTCTTACGATATTATCCACTATAGTGATCGAAGCTTCTTGAGCAGTTCTTGACAACGGGTTCAAATCCACCGTTATTACTTTCTTGCCCATCTTCACGAGTGCTTGAGTCCTATCACCATCTTCGAGCGGAACCAGCACGACATCAGCAACATAAATGCCAGCGGGGTCTACGCGCCTTCTTTCACTGTTCAACTCTTCGACACGGGCAGATGCATTCTTACCTATTCCCAAAATATTCCTTGCGCCCGCTTTTTCCAGCAATTTTCCGATGGCTCTTTCCCTATCGAGCGATCTGTAGAACAGGTTGACTTCAATCTTCGCTTCGGCCACCTGAGAAAATTCTACAATGTCCTCTGCGACAAGGGCAGCTACGTTCCCATTAACCGAGATCACGGGCTTTTCGGCCAGTAACATCGCTGCCGCGGCGGCCTCAATAGCTCTCAGAGCTGACAGAGTTGTTTTCTCGCCTAACAAGTAGTCGAAGGCTTCGCCGCGACCGTGGGCAATTAAGCCTGCTAGCGTTACGACTCCCTTAGCATACTGTTCGATTAGCTTTTCTCGTGTTTCAAGAGATTCAGCTCTTGGATGATCTGGCGGAATCCTCATTCAAGTACTCGCGCTCCTTCGAGATCTATTCCGCTGACGAGGGTTTGCCCATTCAAGCCGTGTTTGCGAAAGATCTCAAACAGTTCTTTAAGCGATTCGTGCCTTCCCAGAGTGAATACGGCCTCCCCGAACATTGGTACGCTGCAAACAAGGCCCGTGCTGTCGGTCAAGTTTAGTACATTCCTTGTCCTGTCTGTTATTAACCCGATGTGTTCGGCAAATTTTCTGGATAGTAAAAGGAAGTTCGCTATGGTCGATTCTTTGAGCAACTTGTCAACGAGTTTTCCGCCGAGTTCGTTTACTCGTTTTCTGGTTTCCTGGTCTGCCAGAAGAGTCCTGGTAGATAATGGTCCAAACACCAGGGATGCAATCATCGCGTCCTCCGGAACAGGCATCTGCTTTATTTCCCCAACGCCCGGCGCTCCAGCCTTGACCCTAATTTCCGCACCTCCAAACGTTTCAGCGATTACCGTTCCTAGCCCGGTTCTGCATTCAACCTCAGCAACGTGTGCGAGCTGCGCTGCTTCCATCCTAGACAGACCTAGACCTAGGGCCTTGTTCAATGCCAGAGCAAGGCTTAAAGCTGCAGCCCCGCTCGTGCCAAAGCCAGTACCGATCGGGACTTCAGTGCGATGATCGACAAGAATCTCGAAGTCCTCCATCTCTTTGAAGCGAAATCTGAACGCCTTCACTACCCGCTCAGAAACATTGGCAGCATCTGAGACAACACCGTTAATGGAAATTCGGAAGAAGCTCCCAGAAGAACGCCTCATCTTAACCATGGTTTTGACTCCCATGCTTAACGAGACACCTGCGCCTCTAGAACCAATACTCAGGGAGTCTGCTGATTCGTCAAATATTTGAAACAAACCAGTAATATGAGCAGGTGCAAAGGCAATAGCTTCTTCCATGATTAGTACCCGTGCAAGTTTGATGAAGATGCATCAAATAAGAATTCTGTATGATTTGTTTAGACATGTATAAATTTCCATGCTCACTAACGATTTTGCTGCCCATCGCCGCGTTCTCCCTGGCTGCGTACTCACTTGACCCTTTTAGACTCCGCCCTCTCAATAGCGTTTTTGCGGATGTAGCCCGATGCTTCAAATTATTCTGGGCGGCCATCTAGGATCTCGTCTGCAGATTTATATTACTGAATTCTTAGAGAGATCCAAAGGCAATTTCGTTACGGTAATCTCACATGTTTCGCAAGGATTCTGACTTGGACGATTCCAAAATACGAGCTGATGATTCGATTCCTTCTGACATGAAAAAGGGCTTGACAGACGCTGAGGCTAAAGAAAGACTGCAACGATATGGCTTCAATGAGGTCCCCGAAAAAAAGACGAACCCTGTTGTAATGCTTGCCAGAAAGTTTTGGGGTTTAACTGCTTGGATGCTCGAGATAATAATTGTTCTTTCATGGGTTCTTCAAAAGTACGCCGATGTTTATATCGTGACTGGCCTCCTTTTGTTTAATGCCGCATTGAGCTTTATCGAGGAGCGTAGAGCGTCAAGCGCTGTCGATGCTCTAAAAGAGAAGCTTCGTGTTAATGCACGCGTTTTGAGGGATGGGGCATGGAGGGCTATTCCCGCTCGAGAGCTAGTACCCGGGGATATGGTCAGAATTAGGCTTGGTGATTTTGTACCTGCAGACGTCAAGATACAGGATCGATTGGAAGTTGATCAGTCAGCTTTGACCGGAGAATCGCAGATAGTAGAGAAGAAACGTGACGATTTGCTTTACAGCGGCTCAATCGTCAGGAGTGGGGAGTCAAATGGAACCGTGGTTTCGACCGGAGTCAAGACTTATTTTGGAAGAACGGTTCAACTCGTTCAGTTGGCTAGGCCGAAGCTTCACATTGAGGAAGTCGTTTCGAACGTCGTGAAATGGCTGCTCATCGTAGTGACAGCTCTAGCCGCCGTGGCCTTGGTTTTTTCGGCGTCGCTATCATTCAACCTTCTAGACGTGCTTCCAATTGTATCGGTCCTATTACTATCTGCCATTCCGGTTGCTCTTCCTGCAATGTTCACTACCAGCCTTGCCATCGGATCTAGGGAACTGGCAAAGAAAGACGTACTAGTGACGCGACTCAGTGCCGTTGAAGATGCGGCAACCATGAACGTTCTCTGCGTCGACAAGACGGGAACGGTAACGATGAACAGACTATCAATAGCGACCGTGCTACCACTCAATGGCTTCACTGAGAAAGAAGTCATACTGTTCGGTGCCTTGGCATCTCAAGAGGCAAACCGAGACCCCATCGACCTTGCCTTCATAGAATCGGCCAAACGAGAGAACTTGATTGATGAAACTGTTGTGCAAAAGAATTTTGTTCCCTTTGATCCAAAGACGCGCCGAACAGAAGCCACTGTTCAGAAAGGTGGCACTGAATTCAAAGTTGTGAAAGGAGCCGTACGAGCAATAGCAGAAGTCTGCGGACTCGACGGCAACGCTACTGACAAATTGGAACAGCAACTGACCGAATTCGCTTTAAAAGGATACAGGACACTAGCCGTGGCCAAGGCAGACGCACAAGGCAAGCTTAACCTCGTCGGGTTGTCGACGCTTTACGATATGCCGAGGCCTGATTCGAAACAGTTGATACAAGAACTAAACGACCTTGGGGTCCCCGTAAAGATGCTGACGGGAGATGCGTTACCGATCGCTAAAGAAACCGCTGCCAACATAGGCCTCGGAGAGAACGTTATCAGTGCCTCAACTCTGAAAGAATTGATTAAGGAGAACTCACTCGAAGCCGCAGAAGCAGCCGAGAAGAGCGCCGGGTTTGCTGAGATTTATCCGGAGGACAAGTACACCATCGTAAAGAGCCTTCAAGCCGAGAGGCATGTCGTGGGCATGACGGGTGACGGCGTGAATGATGCGCCCGCGTTGAGACAGGCAGAAGTTGGCATAGCGGTCAGCAGTGCTACGGACGTGGCAAAAGGAGCCGCCAGCGTGGTGTTGACGAGTGAAGGCTTAATTGGGATAGTCGGTCTTGTCCAGAATGGAAGAGTTATCTATGAGAGAATCACTGCATGGATATTCAGTAAAATAGTGCGGACGCTTCAGATCGCGGTTTTTGTTGTCCTGTCTTTTCTATTAACGCAGACTTATGTCGTCTCGGCGTTTGCTGTTGTCTTGTACTTCTTCTTAACGGATTTCGTGAAAATATCGCTTTCGACCGATAATTTGTGTTGGTCCCGGAAGCCAGATACGTGGAACATTAACGGAGCTGTCAAGGCGTCGCTTGCACTTGGTTCTCTCGCGATCGCAGAATCATTTGCTCTCTTATACATAGGACTCCGTTTTTTTCGCATAGGCTTGAACGATCCGGCTTTGTACACGTTAACGTTCGAGGTATTGTTTTATTCGGCTATATTCCTGATTTTTAACGTAAGAGAAAGGGGTCATTTTTGGAATTCTAGACCGAGCAAGGTACTTTTTGCTTCAGTCGTAGGTAGTATCATTATTGCAACGGCGATCGTAACGTTGGGAATTCCAAACCTTAAGGCCCTTCCATTGACTTACACCCTAATCGTACTATTGCTCTCAGTAACGTTCTCCTTGGCGATCAACGATTCGGTCAAAGCCTACCTGGTTAGCAGTGGCAAAGTAGGCTGGTAAGATGAAGGCTCATTTCATAGGGCGAGATGTGCTATTTTACTGAACTATCTACGTGTGGATCAAGAATGGGTTCTAAACCGATACAAGGGAGGATACCAAGCTGATCACAAACAGCGCTATAAAATATGACACGACGCAAATTACTGCCGCTCTCTTCCATGACATGTTCTGCATCGTTCGTAGGCCGACGGTGAACATGCCGATCATCCACGCGTAAGATGCGTACTCGATGCCGATGAACGCCATGTAAGCGCCCTTAGAGGTCCAATTTGCGGCATAGATGTTGCTCGTCGCCGAACTTGCTACGGCGATCTCCCGCGGGGACAGTGGAAACACGATTTTATGCGCAAAATACAGCGATGGTAACTGAGAAACGCTGAACAACTCGAGCGGGAGGTACACGAACATTATGGCAAAGGAGTAGCCGACCATTATGAGCAAGGTTCGAAATGGGCTTCCGGTCGGGTTAAAGACTCTGACTGTCAACCACAGGAGGACAGCGAAAATCAACCATCGCAGAAAAATGTTGAAGAAAGAAGCCGTTATGGTCGAAAAGAGCCATGTCGCAAGTCCCACCGCCTCTATGAATGGCTCATATTTTCCACCGAAGTACACAGCGTTTAATTGCAGAGTCACCGGCCCGGCTGTACTAAAGTTAAGCATGAATTCCATTCCAGTAATACTCGACCAGCTGGGAGAGCCAACAGAAGCCCAGTTTTCTGATGATTGACCGAGCGTGATATTGGTGTCTATCCATGAACCACTTTCGTTTATGTACGTTCCAAGTTCTAGTAAATCATGCTCAAAATATTTGCTCTCGTTGCCTTCGGAGAACAATCGCAGCTCCGCGTTGGAGGCATTCAGTGGCGAGGGCTGGGAGTAGTTGAGTTTATAGTAGAGTATCTTGAACCCGGACGTTTGACTGCAGTTTATCGTGCCGATGTTTTTGGTGTTCAGCCAGATTGCAGTCGTATTTGAGAGGAAGGCGCTTACACTGTAATTTCCTGCTGGTATCTGCCCTCGTGTTGGTGCCGCCGTCACGTTTGATGGTGGTGCGTTTGAGGTCCACATCAATAAAGGGTTTGTCATGTTGGTCCATGCGACGGGATTTGATGGGGTGATAGTTTCTACGTTTTGCTTTGAGACGCTGATGTACTGTGTGCCCAACGTCAAGAACAAGCTAACTATTATAATCAAGATGGGTCCAATATACCTTGGATTTGTCATAATCTCCTTGAAAGCTTTAATCGGCGAATAGATTATCTTGAAAATGTCGTAAAGGAACACTCGTTTGTACTCCTCTTCTTACCTTAAGTGAGTGCGATAATTCTCTAGTGCTCGAATATAACGGTTTACTACACGGCCCCCTCAAGGCATTTAAGCTGGCAACGTTTAATTTGTTGCTTCAAATTATTCAGTAAAGCGAAGCTCGCATTCGCGGGGGTTGCCAAGCATGGCCAAAGGCGTAGCCCTGAGGCGGCTATCCCGTAGGGGTTCGTGGGTTCAAATCCCACCCTCCGCACCATCTCTGAACACCCCGCTGTTTCTGAGATTCTGACCAAATATCTGAACTATTTGCTTTGCAAGAAAGCGTTGAAGCCAGCCACTATCAAACGAAAGGTCAAGACAATCAAGAGCCTTTTGAAGCACGGGGTTGAACTACCTAATCCTGATAATGTTATTGCCTTTCTAAATACTTGCGGTTGGGCTAGTGGAACCAAAGACATCACGATAGACGCCTATCGCGACTATCTGAATATGCTTGGACTGACAGAGGTCAAGTTGCCGCATATACGAAGAGAAGAGAAATTGCCCTTTGTCCCACTTGAAGAAGAACTTGACGCTATCATTTCGAGTGTTAGAACGAAGATGGCGACTTTTCTCAGAGTTTTGAAAGATACTGGGGCACGACCGATTGAAGCATGGACGTTGAAGTGGACCGACATAACCACAGCCAGTAAATGTGTGACAATCACGCCCGCAAAATACAGTCATGCAAGAAAACTCGGCATAACAGAACAGACATTGAATATGCTTTTAGCATTGCCGAAAAGGAACCAATACGTGTTCTCTTTGAGTGGTCAAAAGGATAGATTCGCTGACGAACTGGAACATTTCGCCATCAACTTTACCAAAGCAAGAACCCGTGTGTCAAATAGACTTCAGAACCCGCGACTCAAATTGATTAGTCTGAGGACTTTTCGCCATTGGAAAGCAACAATGCTCTATCACCGAACGAAAGACATTCTCTTTGTCAAAGAGAGTCTAGGACACGTCAACATAGCGAACACTTTGAGATATATTCACTTAGCAAATGCTGTTGCAACTATTCAGGACGAGTATGTG
The DNA here is from genome assembly GCA_035319765.1 of Bathyarchaeia archaeon. Classification (GTDB taxonomy): domain Archaea; phylum Thermoproteota; class Bathyarchaeia; order Bathyarchaeales; family SOJC01; genus DATHCB01. The sequence goes on along the minus strand of DATHCB010000147.1, from coordinate 7,319 downwards.
TGTAAGGCGGCTAAGACTGTGAAAGAAGCCTCAGAACTAATTGAAAACGGATTTGAATACATCTGCGAACTTGATGATGCAAGACTGTTTAGAAAAAGGAAGTGAAACCTTGACATCTGAAGAAGTCGAAATCTTGAAAGCAATTCTCGCCGAGCTAAAAGAGATGAACCGAAAACTCGACAATCAGTCTATGCAACTTGAGCAAATAGCGAATCGCTAAGTCCCTTTTTCTTTTTTCTTTGGGATTATAGGTGTCGCTTTAACAATCCCTTTTTCACTTAGAGACTCCAATTCTAAAACTAAGACTAGATATGTTCTATTAAGCGTAAAGAACAAAAAGAAACAAAAGGAAAACTTAGACTTCGAAAAAAGGTTTGAGTGCAGAGAACCGAAACGCATTTATGACTATCGAAAAGCCTCAACACGAGGCACTATTATGACAAAATTAGACACAAGAAGTCTTGCTCTTGGAGTGCTTCTTGCCGTGGTTGCTCAGGGAGTTTACGAGGCAATTTTCTACAACAATTTGGGAGAATTTAGACAACAGAATGCGGCAATAATAGCCGCGATTGTTGCCTTCATACTCTTGTTCGTACTCTTCGCTGTCTTCGGCTATTTCAAAGTTGAAAAGCCTCTTCCAGAACAACCGAAATCTCAAATCGAAACGACAACAGATAACAAGCCAGAGGTTCAAAAATGAGTAAGAAAAAGTATCGAGAAAAACCTCAAAGAAAGATAATAAAAAACTTTCACGGATTGAACCCGATACAACCTAAGAACCTAAAGAAAATTAGGACAGCGAAAAAGCTACAAATCCCAAAATTTGCAAGGTTAGGAAGAAGTGGACAGCTTGAAATAGCCTCAATTCTGTCTTCTTTTGCTAACTATGCACAGCCAGAGTATGACGTTGGCATTGATTTCTTTTGTGAGTTGTTAGATGATGGTTGCCCTTCTGGGATTTTCTTTTGGGTGCAAGCTAAAACATCTGATAAATTTGAGGAATCTTGGAGCGAGTATATTGATAAAGAAACGGTAAGGCTTTGGTTGGAACAACCATTTCCAGTATATATTATCGTTTGTGAAAAAGCAAGTGGTTCTTTCTATTGGGCTTCTGTTGAGGACAATCGGGAAAACTGGCAATCCATGCTTTTAACCAAGAGTAAGACCATAAATGTTGTCGTTTCTCGGTCTAATGTCTTGGAAAAAGACCCCAACAACAATTCCGAGTTTAAGAGGAAAATTCGAGGAGATACGATTCGCCTCAACGCAATCAAGGGAATCCCTATGTTTGTCAAGCAAGGCTATGGGTCACCCGCTTTTGGTTATGTTCCCGCTCTAAGGTTATCTGACGTTGCAAGGGAGAATATTAGAGGAACGATAAGGTTTGGATTCGATTATTTGGTCATCGATGAAGCTCTCCGAAATCAGTTCGAAAATGCATATAAGCTATGCAAGCTCCTTTCGGAGTTTGACAAGTGTCATTATGACCACTTTCTGATGTTCGCGAGGATTTGCCGCCAGCTTGGGAAAAGTGCTGAAGCCAAAACCACCTATGAAACCGCAATTAGAATATGTAAAGGAGACCGCAACTGGGACAAGGACAGACCCCAGAACATAGCTCCAATGTCTGTGATTATCCACGCAATAGAGGAAGAGATGGCAACCGTTAGCTAGGACCTTGATTTTTTCTATCACCATACGCAAAACTAAAGCGTAAAATATCAAATCGAACGCCTAATTGAAATTATGAAAGTAGACATAGACACAAAGGGAATACACATCTCAACGGAAAGAGAATCCGAAAAAGAGAAAAAAGAAGAGACGAAAGAAAACTATTTTTGGGCAGTTTGGGGCATTGGAGTAGCCTTTATGTTCCAAGTTCTTTATGATGGAATAGGCGAAACTTTTCCCAATCTAGGGGTTTTAGGTCATAGCGTAAAATTCTGGGGTGGCATTATAATGGGATTCTTCCTATTTGCATACGCATTTGTTGTTATTCGGAGAAAGTAGAAATAACGAAAGATGTCCGAGTGCAGAAAAGGAGAAAGAAAGACTTGAGTGATGAACTACCGAACGAAGCCGTTGACAAAAGTTGGATGGCATTCTATATTAGGAAGAAGAAGTTTGCAGAATGTATGATACTTGGTTGGCAATCGGTCGAGAACTACATAAACCAAATGATTCTTCAAGAGTTTGAGTTGCCTTATCTCCTAAAAGACAAGCCACGTATTGACTTTGTTCTAGACCATAGCTTCCCAGCCAAGTTGGAACTTCTGAAGTCTAGGGGTAGACTTAGCAAAAATGATAAAGAGACAATACAGAAATTTAGTGAGGAACGAAACAAACTATTTCACGGGAATTTCTTCTTGTTCTATCATCCCTCAGCAATGCCTGAAGAGGAAAAAAGACGCCTAATGGAACTTGCAAATAGGGCTTCTCAAATCGTGGTGAATAGAGGATTCGATGTTTGGGTTGACGAAGGGACGGGTGACATAGGAAACAAGAACGTGCCAAAACCCAATAGACCTGAAGGCATTAAGAGGAGACTTTAACAAAAGGTTTGAGTGCGGAGAACCTCTTATCGTTTTTCTCGTTTCTCCTCTCTCCGTCTCCGCACTCAAAACAAACTTTAAAAGTAACCATAGCATTCACGGTCAAAAGATTTAGGAGAAAATTGAGACGGCATTAGAAAGGCTCTGGCACGACATTAAGAAGAAACTGGCACCATATTATCGCATATGGCTTCTTTCAGATTTCATACTTTTGGTCTTGTCTTTGCTTACTGTTTGGTTTATAACTGGAAGTCTTGTTGACCTTCTTTCAGTATCACTTGTCGATTGGGCTTGGGGATTGATTCCTTTTCCGTTTGATATTTTGACTGCTTGGCTGATTGACCCATTGTCAGTAATAATTCAAATTGTTATCTTCTTTCTGATATTGGCTCTTTTGTACTTAACAAACAGAGATTTGGCGTTTAGGAAAAAGGTTTGAGTGCAGAGAGAGCGAAACGCGGTTGAAAAATCTCTTCTTCTGTGGTCTTCTATAGTTTGTTGTCTTGTCGTGACAATTGCCCTATTTGGCTTCTTGAGGACGCGGCGCGATTGAACGAAAGAGATTCCAGAAAACTAACCAACTGTCAACGAAGACGCCGCCTGTCGAGATACAAGCAAAGAACATTCCTTTGAGTAAAGGATAACCGTAATCCATCATTGGGGCATTTCGATTCATAACGTTGGTTATTAGGGGCATAGTCGTATTGCAAATGACTAGGTGTTGCGTGAGAACTACAAATAAATCCCACGATTCCTTGTAGTCAACTTCTAGTAAGCGTTTTACCTTTTCAAAGTCTGCTTTTTGTTCGTAATAAAAGAGAAGTCGTAACGGTCTTCTCATCTTTTCAATATTAAAATTACTAGGTAGATTACCGATTTGGCTTCTATCGGACACCTTCAATAGGCTCAATTTCCCAAGTTTTATCAAGTCAGATTCAAGATTCTCTACCGTGAGTGTCTGTTTCACTTCTGTTATGAAAGCAACCGAATCAAAAGGTACAAAGCGATTGATTACGATTTTCGGAACTGCGTTCTTGTGTATCGCCACAACGTCAAACTCATTTTCTCCTGATATAAGAGTGGAATTCATTTTTAACTCGTTGTCAATTACCCCAACTCTGGTCAGAAATTCGAAGGCATTGCCTAAATAGTCTTCAAAGAATTTTTTCAAAATACCTTCATAGTCATAACCCTTTGTGTTAGGGTTATATTTGAGATTTCGTATCGCTTGAAAACTATTATTCAGTTGCGTTTCTATTGCATCTAAGAGTGTTTTTGCTTCCGAAGGCTCGATATAGTCGTATTCATCGGATATTTTGCTCAGTCCTGACGCCACCATTTCGCTAATGTATTACCTAGTTTATATAATGTAACATTAGCGCAAAGCCTAAGCTATGCTACACAGAAAGCCGCAGTCGAAATGAAGAAACAGCAAAGAAACTAATCATTCACGAAAAAAGTTTGAGTGCAGAAAGAGGGGTTTGAGGAGAGAAATGCAACTAAGGTTTGGCGTATCCATAAGCGTCTATGTTGAGGCATTGAGACACGTTTTGAACACTTTGGAACCACTTTCCGTAGTACGTGACGGGTGCGATGTAGTTGACTTGTGGCAAGCGAAGGGTTGAAACGTTGAAGTTGACTAAACCATACCACGGGAAATTAGTGACTTCATAAGGCGTAGCGAATGATGCTATTGCAGGATACAAAAATCCCATCTCCTCACTTGAGGATTTCCAAACTCCGCTAGTAGTGAGCCACCTTACAACAAGTTCGCAGTTGAAGAGACAAGAATTCAGGTATTTTGACGGTAGAATGATGCTGATTGTATCCAAGTCTCCGTTATAGTTTACGTGATTAGAAGTCCATATGGCAACGTAAAAACTCAAAATGCTTAACGGTATCTTAGGATTTGGGTTCGTCATCTGGTTTATGCCAGAATTCAAGACTAGAACAACGGCAAAAAGCGACAGAATCAGAGCAATTAAGGATACACCAAAAAGAATAATTATTTTCTTTTCCATTTTTCCCCACTCCTTATCTTGACTATCAATGCCATGCAAGTTCGCTATACACATTTCGTAAAATCTTTTATTTGCACGGCAACAAAAGACAAACTAGAGGTTCAAAGGTGCAAACGATAAAAAAGGCGATTTTGACGATTGATGGGAAGGAATACGAAATAATCATTCAAAGATTTCTTACGACAAGTGGTCTTGGAGAAGGATATTAGGGAATTAACCCTGTTACGATTGAGATTAACGAAGAAAAATACAACGTTTCTTTATGCCTCTATAAACAAACGAATAATGTCTATCATGTTGGTTCTTTCTATTCTTGTTCGTGTTTCGACAACTGAATGAGCATAGATGTTAACGAAAAGGTGAGTACAGAGAACCGTAAAGTTTTCGTGGTTAGAATCATAAGCATTGAGAGGGAAGTATTTCTAAATGGTGTTAAAAATATGACCAAGAAAAGGATGAAACTCGGATGGATGGAGAGCGGAGACCAATACAGAATCGTAGGTGGAGATTGGGAAAAACAAGTTGGTCTCGATATTATTCTAACGATAAAGGAGAAGAGAGTTTCGGAACTTTGGAGGCTCTCTAATGAATGGAAGGAAGATAAGAAGTATGATGAATTAATAAACAGACTTGAAGGACCTTTCGAAGAGGAAGAAAGAAGAAAAGGAACTTTTGGAAGAGAATACCTAAAGGAGCATGGACAGTTAGTTTCTCGAAGCAGAATCAGCCCATAACAAACAAATCTTAAATCGTCACGGCGACAAAAGACAGCCTAGAGGTTAGGGATGAGCGAAAGAATCAGAGTGCAGAACTATTTTGAGGGTAGAAACTTCTTTTGGTTAATGCACTTGTCGTATGGAACCATGACAAAGGAAGATAGAAGAGAGCATTGGGTTTATGCCAGAAACAATCGCCTAATAGGACTTGATTTAATTGATGATGTGCCTACCAATTGGAATGACATGACCGATGCTCAAAAGCAAGCATTACATAACAGAAGACCAAATTGGTATGACCATTTCGAGTGGTTCTGTAATGAGATGAGACCTAACGATTTGGTAATAATAGCAAACGGTTGGGATTCACTTCTTGGCATTGGAAGAATCAGACTTGGCATACCCCCTATAAGTATCGAAGGGAATTAAGAGGTATCTTCTTTGACCACGTAAGAAACGTAATATGGGACAGAGCACAGGAATATGATGATAGGATTCCATTATCGACACCACTTACGGGATTCGACAGAACTCTGCTAAGGGTCAAAGCTAACACCACATTCTGGGAAATCTTATCTCATGTATTCTTGTGATGTACAGAAGGTACTAGAGTCAAACTGAACAGAAAGTCTGATTAAAATTCCCAAGGTGAGGGCTACTTCACACGCAAGGTAAGGGAATAGAAAAACTAATCATAATCTCTCATCATTGAGGTTACACATGGAAAAGAAAGCGATAGGTATTACCGTAGAGAGGGACGAAGATGGGGCTATCCTGAAGTTAATGATTAATGGTGAATTGTTAAAATCTAAATTTGGCGAAGAAAATGAAACGTATGTTGTTCCTAAAGGTTTGTTGAAAAATATAGCTTTCAGGGATATGCCCGAGGGTGTCACTTTTGAAGTGTGCGACAGAATTGACGCAAAAGGTGTAATACATCTAAGTACACTTCCCTTCGAAATCTCAAAGATATCTGACAATAAAGCACAAATCCTTTTTGAAGATATGGGCAGTCGAAAATTCTGGGATGGTGACATCGGTTATAAGCTATACATGGAAACCAAGAGAGACATAATCAAAAACCGCCAAAAAGAGATAGGTGATGTAAGACTAGAGCACTATAAAGATGATGGTGATTACATTATTCTAACATTCTCTGCCCAAATAGAATCGCAAACCTTTGAAGGAATGATGGTATCCGCTGAACAATTAATTAAAGAAATTGAAGGAACTGCCGAACTAACTATTGGCTCTCCTTTCAAGAATCTTGAAGATATAAGGGTTGAAGAGGATTTTAGCCTCTTAATTGTAATTCCCGTTTTACGTAAGCTGGGGTTCTCCAACATTAGGTATAGTCATGGAAAACGGGAATTCGGGAAAGATATTGTTTTTAGCCGTAAGACTGAGTTTGATTACTTCGAATTTTGGGGTGCACAAGTTAAGTGTGGGAATATCTCAGGAAAGGCTAATTCTGAGATTGACGAAATAATTGCGCAAATAGATGATGCTTTCAAAGTCCCGTTTTATGACCTTTATACAAAACAACGAGAAAAAATCTCGAAACTCTTGATAGTAATTTCAGGAAGCTACACAGAAAATGCAATTGAAAAGATATGCGAAAAAATCGAAAACAACGCTCTTAAAAACAACGTTGTATTCATAGACGGCGAAAAATTAAGTGCTCTTATTTCAAGGTTCAATGAGGAGACAAAAAAGGAAGGGGTTCAGGTGAATTCGACTTTTTCCTCAGCGAAACCTAAACACCATTCAAGAGCAGTCAAATAACCCAATAGAAATTGTTCGCTTCTATGTCTTGCTTCTGGTTGGAGATAGTCGAGTGTTCTTATTTCGTGTCGTATTTGTTTTTCGTCCTATTCGAGAACATAAACTTGATTACAAATTCATAAAATCAAACTCGGAGAAGTGCAAGAAATTGTTATCATGAAGATAGTCGAGTTCAAGTGTAAGAAATGCGGCGAAGAAAGAACCACAACTGATGACACTATATATTACCGTCAAAAGATTTGCGG
>DATHCB010000146.1:0-25352 GCA_035319765.1 Bathyarchaeia archaeon | reverse complement strand
GCGAGCTGATGTCTTATCCGCGCTAATCTTAAAAAAAGACAGGCTGATCAGATTACAAGAACATTTAACTTGTTACTTACAGTTTATCTGCAAGTGCGATGATAGTTGGGTGACTTGGCGCTTGACGTTAAACTGTTTCATCCCTGGAAAGACTATTTTGATTGACGCTTCAGGCTGGAGCGACCTTTTACTAGGCATAGTTATATGCGCACTTAAGCCGCCTGACCCGATGGTGATGGAGCGGCGAATCCCTACTCTGTCCTTTCAGCCGCCAAACTTTAAGAACAAGAAATATCTGCTTGATGCCGTCAATATCGCGGATGAAATCGTCGACGTCATGAAGGCTGATGATCAGACTTGCTTTAAGGTCTGTTCAGAGTATGTTTTGTCAAGTTTAACTATTCATTTGCAGAACATGGGGTTCACAGTTGAGAAAGTCCAGTCTACTGGCGCACTCGGGCAGATGACTGAAGAGGCTTACGAGCGATGGTGCGTTGAGAAGGGTGTGCCCAAGGAGATTCTTCAGGCTAAGAAACGTTTTTGGAGCTCTCTCGAGTGGGTTGCAGAAAACCCTCATTTAAGAGAAGGCCTTGTGAAGACAGGGTGGGCAAGTTGGGAAAGTAAATGGCGAGAAGAAGTGTTCAAAGGAAAGATCCAGGCTCCCAAGTAGAGCTTACAAATCATCTCGCACAGCCGCAGATTCTTTCTTTTCTTATGTATAACGCGCATGGCTGTTCCTAAATTGCTATATAGTCACTTCCGCTGGAGAAACTCAATCCATATTCCGTTTGGGTCTTCGATGAAGGCCTCGTTCCAGCCGACATCGGCTCCGATTTCGCGGGGGCGAACCAAGATTTTGACCCCCTTCTTCTCAAGTGAGCTTATCCACTGGGTGAGATCCTCCACGCCAAAAGCAAGATGGTCCACCTCAGAGCCGTTCACGTATGGGGTTCCGAACCTGCTACCTTCCTTGTACCAGTTGAGTTCTAGCAGTTGTTCCGAGTCGGGACTTCTAAGCGTGGCCACTTCCCCTTCGGTGGGAGGAGTCTTTTCTCTCTCCACAAGTTTCATTCCCAAGATTTCGGTGTAGAACGCTATTGATTGCTCCATGCTCTTGACCCGGATTCCAGTGTAAATCATTCTCGGAGGCATGGATAGGATATCTCCGTCTTTGCCTATTAAAGGCGACTCCTAGAAAGCCTTCTTCATCTCCAACGACCTCGCACCCTTGAACTCCCATTCCGTGAAGACAGCTCCTCTCGTACCGAACGGCCTTGATCTCGCTAGACAACACAAGCAAACTGCCCAATGGCGGTTAAAGACGCGCGCACCTAAATCAGCGTATGGCAAGCGCCCTAACTTGTCGGTTGCGCAATCTGGTCAAGGCCCAGCCTCTTCAGCAGGTCGAGGTATCTCGGGTCTGTGCGGACCCCGTCCAGTTCCCAATCCCACTTGATGTCCAAGAGGACACTCTCTCTTTTGGAGTATGCTCGTTCGAGCCACTCGAAACCTTCGTCGATGTCGCCCAAGAAGAAATGGGCCTCCGCGATATCGTAAGCCCGCGCAAGGGTCTCCTTGGGATAGGCCTCAAGCTCGGGGAGGAGCCTCCTGACGGTCTCCTTATCGCCCTTGAAGTACGCCATGAGCACTTCGATGGAGGTCCTGATGCGGGGCGCGATGTCCTGGACAAGTCTTGCATAAGCCTCCGCTTCTTTCTCCATTTGGTCGTACATCTTCATCATCCCGTATGCCCAGAATAGGTTAATATGACCGTACTCATACCCCAGTTCGACTCCAACCCTGAATTTCTCTGCAGCCTTGCTGAAATCCCTCCTTGCCCAGTAGTCCACTCCAAGGCTGAAGATCATTAATGGCGAGAGAGGGTCGAGCTCAACGGCCTTCTCTATCTCCCTTAGGGCTTCGTTCCATTTCAGCTCTGAGCGCAAGACCATGGAGTACCACTGGTGGGCCGTCGCGTAGCTCGGCTTCAGCTCAATCGCTTTCCTGTACTCCTCCTCGGCCCTGCGAAGGTCGAACTCTCCTTCGTAGACTAATCCCAAGGTAGCATGCGCCTCGGCCAGCGTCGGCTCGAGCTGCAGAGCTTTCTCCGCCATCACCTTGGCTTTCGCCAGGTTCTCCTCCGGGTCGATGTTCAACTTGGTTCCGAGCAGGACCGCGCAGTCCGCCTGTCCTACGTAGCCGAGGGCGAAGCTGGGATCCTCATGCACGGCCAGCTCGAAGTACTCCATCGCCTTCTTGAGTTCCCTCAAGTCACGCTTGTTCCAGAGGCTTCTTCCCTTCAGGTAAAGTGTGTAGGCGACCGTGCTCTCAGTAGGCTTTCTTTCCACGCGTTCTTTCTCTGACGATAGGATTCTGACTCGCAGAGCCTCCGCAACCTGCTTGGCAACGTCGCTCTGGACTGCGAATATGTCGTCCAGCGTTCTGTCATAGTTCTGCGTCCAGAGGTGCCTGTCCGCCGCTACATCGATTAGCTGGGTGGCGACGCGTATCTTATTTCCCGCTTTCCGGAAGCTACCTTCAAGGACTGATCCTGCCTTGAGTTCTCTTCCAATCTCCTCGACCTTTTTGGTCGTCCCTTTGTATCCCATCACTGAGGTTCTTGAGATTACGCTTAGGCCACTGATTCCCGCTATGGTCGAGATGATTTCCTCCGTCATGCCGTCCGCGAAGTACTCATCGTTAGGGTCTGGGCTCATGTTGACGAATGGTAACACTGCGATCCGATGAGTATCGAGAACCGCCTGTCCAATCGTCGCTTGCGGCTTTACTTCTGGTTCCTCTCTTCTCAGAGGCACCTCGTCTTCTAGGTACCTCTGGTTGCTCATCTTGATGATCTTCAAGTATTTCCCGCCCCCCTTCTCGCCTTCCTTCTCGAAAATGCTTATCTCCCCCTCGAAAAGGTCCAAAATAGCACGGGCTTCTCGTGAAGGATGCATTTCTGGATCCATTAAGGCAAGAACGGTGAACCCCTGGGACTGTAATTGTGGAATGAGCCCCGCCAGCCACCGTCTGGTCTGAACCGCGTGATGCTGCAAAAGAACGTCCGAAACGAGGCCTAGGCAGATTCTTCTCGCGCCCCTCAATGATGGATCGAGCTTGCGGATCGTCGAAGTCAGGGCTATGCTCATGTCTGTAAGATTTTCGACTCCCTTCAACTTGACTATATTGGGCGCGTCCTTGACGATCGCGTCCGCCTGGGGATTACAGACGAAGAGCCAGAAGCTTAACGGATACTCGTCCCCCAGAGCCTTTGCCGAACCCGGATTTATGGTAACGTAAAACGAGGCCTTACCCTTCTTCGCTCCAGTTTCAAGAAAGCTCTTGACCAGCAGATCCCTCTCGCTACACGAAGGCGACGTGAGCACTACGGCACAGTTTGGAGTTAGCCCGCCATACAAAAGCTTGTCAAGGTCCACGTATCCAGAAGAGATAGGACAAGCAAAGGGGCCACGATCACGCTCAGGAGACGACAAGCACACCTCTCCACATCAAACCGACAATAGAATGTTATTAGATTCAGCGTTCTTATTGCTTTTGGAACAGCATCTGATTCAATAACGCGCGCTAATCGATTTCTTAGCGGTATTTGACAAGTATGTAGGCAACTATTCCGACAAAAATGCCCACGATTGCAGAGATGAACACTTGCGTCACGAAGAAGCTAACCAAATCAGAATCCATCGAAATGGGCATGCTGCTAATAGTTTGCCAGAGATAGACCAAAAGACAAGTTGAAGCTGACAACAATAAAATCATATTCTTTTCTTTTTTGGTTAAGGTTCGAGTAGCATGCATTTTGAGTGTGTCAGGCGCGCGCTGAAGGATTCAAATTTCCTTTGCTGCTTGTTTAGATTCAACGACTGGAACGATTTCAAAGTCGACCAGATCCTGCCATCTAGCTATCCATTCGTTTAGTAGGCTTGCATTATCACACTCCATAAGTTGGAAGCAGCGCGTATGGTCGTCTTGCACCCAGCTTTCAACGTATCTCAGTCCTTCTGGCAGCATCCGACCTTTTTCTCGCATTCTACGATAAACTGCTCTGGCATCTTTGAACCGCTCGATCACCATAAACAGCATTCTGGTTCTCAGCCGTCCTTGCCCAACCTTTGGTAGTTTACTGTAGAGATTCCATTAATGTTTTATCTCAAGAACATTCATCGTTAAATGCGCACTGATATCAGCCTGATACACCGCGTTCATGAATGTGAGTAACGTTTTTTAGGAAACAGGAGTACTTCTGCCAGTGATTCTAGTGTTCTTCAAGCAAGTAAAGTATCGTGGTGACAACTTCACTTACATCGTAGCCGATGAAGCCTCAGGGGAGGCAGTCGTTGTTGATCCGAGCTTCAACGCTGACGCTGTTATCCCGATTCTTAGGGCTCAGAGGTTTCATTTGAAATATATCGTTGACACTCACGAACACGTTGACCACACGGCAACGAACGAGAAACTCAAGAAGGTGTTCCATTCGAAAATCGTTGCCCACGAGCTCTCACGCGCAAGTCATGATATCTGCGTCACGGATGGGGATGCACTTCGCGTCGGCAAGATCATGATGAGAGTCATTCACACTCCAGGTCACTCTCCCGACAGTATCTCCCTGCTGGTCGGCGACAGGCTACTCACTGGCGACACACTATTCGTAGACAAGTGCGGACGAACCGACTTCCCAGGAGGCAGCCCGAAAGACATGTACACCAGTCTGCTGCAAAAACTGGCAAAGTTTGACGGAAACATTAAGGTTTACCCCGGTCATGACTATGGTTCATCACGGAGCTCAACAATCGCCAAAGAAAGACAGACAAACCCAGCTATGCAAGACCAAACGCTCCAACAATTTATCCTATTCTCGCAAACCCATAGCAGGCTGAACAGTTTAGTATTAACGTCCGTAAGTCGAATTCTGGATCATCCCGCGATGAATAGGCTCTTTGCGCACATGTTCCTAATTATGCAGGGTTATTCGCAGTAATGCCCGGCGTACTTGAATTTTTCTAGTAAAATCCGCTTCACTGACTATTTTATGTGTCAGTCTTGCCTATCAAAAAATGAGATGTGTTGATGACGAAAGATGCTATAGATGATGCTAGAGAGGAACAAACCCTGTAGGAATCCGTTTTCAAGACTATGAGTCATCAGAAGAGAAGAGATATCTTACGATTTGTGGGAGAAAACAGAGAAGCAACGTTTACCGAAATCAAGAACGCGGTTCAAATTGAAGACCCTCCATCCCTGTCTTACCACCTGAACGCTTTGGGTCCACTCACGGTTCAAAAGCAAGTGAAATACAGACTGTCAGAGCTAGGCCGAGACACTTACAACCTTATGTGCAAGATCACGGCCTATTCGGCTTCGACTTCCATCAATAATTCTTTGAAAAAGGCGCTCCCGACGGTGATAATTGCAAACGCCATTCTTTGGGCAACTGCGATACTCTTGGCTTCTGTATTCGAGAGGAGCCTTCAAACGACGATTTTCAGTCTTGCCATTCTTTGGATCACAAGCAACTCAATTCTGTACCTCCTTTCCAAACGAATGGGGAATAATAGGTGAATACTTTTTACACGGAAAATCCCATTGTTTTGAAGATGAGAAAATGAAGGCAATCATCACAACAAAGTACGGAGCACCAGAAGTTCTCGAGCTAAAAGAGGTGGAAAAACCTACCCCTAAAAGCAATCAAGCACTGGTAAAAGTCCATGCAGCATCCGTCAACAAAGTTGACTTGCATCTTCTGAAAGGATACTTCCTGGCTCGTCTATCAGGAGAAGGTTTCCTGAAACCAAAACGCAAGACGCTAGGATCCGACATAGCAGGACGAGTCGAGGCGGTTGGCAACAACGTAAAGCAGTTTCAGCCGGGTGATGAGGTATTCGGGTTTTGCGTGGGTGCTTTTGCGGAGTTTGCGTGTGCGCGCGAAGATTTGTTGGTGTCAAAACCCAGGAATGTAACGTTCGAGGAAGCAGCAGCCACGCCTCTAGCAGGACTCACAGCCCTTCAGGGCCTTCGCAACCACGGACAGATTCAAGCAGGGCAAAAAGTCTTGATTAACGGTGCATCTGGCGGAGTGGGCACGTTTGCGGTACAAATTGCCAAAATATTCGGCGCTGAGGTCACTGCAGTGTGTAGCACGGGAAAAATGGACGTCGTGCGCGCCATTGGAGCAGATCATGTCATTGATTACACATGAGAAGACTTCACAAAAAGCGACGCTCATTATGACTTGATTCTTGCTGCAGGGGGATACCATTCGATTTTCGCCTACAGGCACGTGCTAACCCCTAAGGGAATCTACGTTTATGTGGGAGGCTCGCGCCTAACGCTCTCGCTCCTTGAAACCATGATCCTTGGACGGTTGACTTCAGCCTCAGGGAGCAAGAAAACAAAGTTCTTTGTTGCGAAACTAAACAATGAGGATTTGGTTTTTCTTAAAGCCCTTCTTGAAGAAGGCAAGGTGAAACCGGTTATAGATAGACGTTACCTGTTAAGTGAGGTCCCTCAAGCTCTCCGTCACTTTAAAGAAGGACACGCCAAAGGAAAAGTGGTGATAACCGTTGCATAAAAGCGTGCATGAATACAAAAAAACCTTAAAACTTCACCTTTCCGTCATATATTCACGCCGCTTTCTCAAAGCCCACCACTGCCGCGCGCGCATTCGAGCTTGGGTACTGCGACCCATCGCGCAGCATAGACTCGAGGGGGCTGGCGAAGAGGCTCAACATTGCAGAGCCAACCCTGATCGTGCACAGAAGGAAAGCCGACGGACACTGCTCTCAGAAATTTGCAGAAAGGAGCAGCAAAGACATCAAAGTGAAGAGCTCGTACGCGCTACACACTAGCTAGCTGTTGGTAAAAGGAGACTCGTCACCATTTTTCACCAGACTTGGAACAGCACTCTCGCTTCACTTTTCTTAGAACAACAAGTCTTCCGTCCATGACGCCGGCCACTGAGAACAGTGGAAACGGAAAAACTGGGCTGCTTTCGAAGGTAGATGAGAAATACTTCTCGATTGCTTCTTCGGTTACTGGATTAAATCGATCTTCGGCAGCAGATTCCGCACTTGCCCCACGTATTATCGCCAACCCGTGGAGCTTTAGGGCCCGACAAACTTCTGAAGAATACTTTGATCGATCCTCATCCTCGATACTATGAAATAACCCGCGGTCAACGATGAGGTCTATAGTTTCCTTGTCGACTGGCATGTCAAGAACGCTTCCAAGGCACCAATCGACTTCAACGTGAGCTTCTTTTGCTCTTCTCGCAGCAATTTCAAGTGCAACGGAGCTGATGTCTACACCTATTACTCTGAACCCACATCGTGCAAGAAAAATTGCGTCCGAACCGCCCCCGCATCCCGCATCGAGAATCCTAGAATTCTTCTTCAGTATCCCAGCAGCAACGATCGCCACAAGTTCCGGCGAAGGATAATTAAACTCCCAATGCTCAAAATCCCCATCCCTATAATGGGAATCCCAGTATGCAACGTTCGACAAATCGAAAACCTCAATTCTCAACCTTAATGGGATGAACTATAAGAATTCGCTCAACAAAGGCAGTATCATCAATCCGCTTCAACATGTAATATTCGGAACGAGGCAGCGCACTCTTCCAAGGTGCGCGCTAGGTGGTGTACAGAAGGTGCTGTCTAGCCTCCGGGTGCTCCGTGGAAAGGCACGTTTTTCCAGAGGAGTTCCCACCAGTCTTCTTCCGTTATCGTCTCGCCTTTAGCGCGCGCTATGACTTGAGTGTATTACTCATAGCGAGCGGGTTTTTGTATGTATTTCTGAGTGCAGTCGTCCGCCAGTTGCCCAGTTGGTCTTCGGCGCTTCGTAAATGACTATCTCAACTGCTTCCCTTGGAACGCCAAGGTCTTCAAAAACTTTGGTAATCCCCTCAACCGTCTTCTTCTTGTTCTCAAGGGTCATACCCTCCCAAACAGAAACTTGAACTATCGGCATTTCATTCTCACCTCAAACAACACTTCTCCACTTCGCTCAATTAACACGTTCGCAGCGCGCGCAAATTCAAGCTTGCATCACAAAAAAATAGTACTGCAGGCAGTGACAAAAGAGCTTAAATGTAGTTTTGATCTAGAACCGAAAGGATAACGATGCCCTTGGTTGTTGCTGAGAGCCTTGCCAAGAATTATGGCACGGTGAAAGCTGTCGACGGTCTGAGTCTCAGCCTGGACGAGCGTTCAGTTACAGGCTTGATTGGACCGAACGGCGCAGGAAAGACGACAACAATCAAGATGATTTTAGGCCTGCTAAAGCCGGATAAGGGGCAAGTTAGGGTTTTCGGCGAAGACCCGTGGGATAATTCCAGAATCCGCAGTCAGGTGGGCGTAGTTCATGAGAAAGCCTTCTTTCCTTCGCATTATAAGACGATGGATTACCTGGAGAAGGCTTGCAGAATCTTCGGTGTTCCAGAGTCGCGTGCTATTGAGGTTCTCAGAATGGTTGACCTGCAGGACGCGAGTGATCGGGCGATCAAGGCGTTGTCGGCCGGTATGCTGCAAAAGTTCGCCATAGCTCATGCTCTCGTCCATAGTCCACGGTTGATCGTGGCTGACGAAATGACCGCGAATCTTGACCCTCAGGCAAGAAGCTCTCTGCTCGATCTGGTCCTGAAGCTAAACAAGGATGAGAAGGCGACTTTTCTCTTGTCATCGCACATTCTTCCGGAGCTGAGCCGCGTCTGCGACTCGGTGGCCATAATCAACCAAGGAAAAGTCTGGGCGTCCGGAAGACTAACTGAACTGTACGACAAGTACGCGGCCGGAACGATCAGGATTACAACCGACAAGCCCGAGGAACTGGCTGCCGAAATAAGGAAACTTCCCTACGTAGAAAAGGTCGATTCAGACATCAGAGGGCTCACCATCCGAATTCGAAGCGGAAACGAGGACAGGCTGTATGAGGATGCACCCAGCCTGGCTAGAAGAGTTCAGGCGAGGATTCAGGGAATCGAAACGGGCGGCGCCTCGCTTGAGGAGCTATACAGAATGGCAGTAGGAGGCAACAAGGGAGGTTGAATTCCAAGGCAAAAACGAAGGGAAGACCGTTCTTGGAGATTTTCGCGTCAGCTCTCAGCGAGGACTACAGGTTTCCGATCCTCGAACTCTTCGCGTTCCTGTTCACCTTGGGCACATTTGCGTTTGCGAGTCTCAGCTCAGCCGTCTCAACGGGTGGAACCGGTGAACTGGCGGCTTACACCCTAACGTCTTCCTTGCTCGGTATACCTCTATTTATTTTCGTGATACTGATCTTCAAGAACATCGCCTACGGACTAGGAAACGACGTTGAAAAAGGAATAATCCAAACCTTCTTCTCTTACCCGATCAAGAGGCGAAGTATTCTTTCTGCAAAGCTTCTTTCAGCCTTAGGCTTCTCCCTTCTTCTACTTTTCTGCATTCAGATTCCTGCGTTGTACATAATCGCTCCAGGCATAGTCGCACCTCACATCGGCACGGTGATTCTGACCTACATCGCGGACCTAGGCGCTTATCTTCAGATCGCTGGCATAATCCTGCTCATCACATTGATTCTAAAGAAAGGCGGCCTGGCACTCGTCATAGGAATCGTGCTAATCTTCGGATTCTCGATAGCTCTGTCTCTGGTCGAAGTCGTAGTCACCGCGACCAAGTCGGTTTTAGGTTTTCAGATTCTATCCGTATTCTCACCCAGCACCGCGTTAGGCCTGCATTACCAAGCTCTCGGAACATCAGTGGCCCAAATATGGACTCCCAGCCTCATGCAAGTTATGGGTTACGTGGGAGCCAGCTACGCAGTGGCACTGTTCTTGTTTATTCTCGGATACGCGTACTTCAGCAGGAGGATGAGCCTGTGAAACGATGGTTAATCGTTCTCGGCCGTGCGGGCACGGTTCTGTTGGCCGTTGGGTTAGCTCTCCTTCTGGTCTCGCTCATTCCATCCATCGCGGTCAGCGTTCAGGAAGCGCCGCAAATCATCGGAAGCGCTTCTTGGCAGAGCTATTCTATAGGCACTATGGCACCCGAGCAAACACTGAACATATCGATCGCAACCAACGGAACGATCGACGCCTATCTGCTTGAAACCACGCCCACCACGATTTACGAGTGGATAGCAGAACAGCATCCTGAGCTCATGGGGTTCGTCAACGTCACCTATTTTGATCAATTTCTGCATGCAAACCCCACGTTGATCGCCTGGCAGCTCGCTATAGCTAATGAGACGATTAGTCACGAGTACACTCCAAACACGGTATTAAACGTAACACTGGCCATTTCGAATCACAGCTCGAATTCCGTGAACGTCACCTATCAGAGCTCTATTGCAAGCAGCGTAGCCCCAACGGCTGAGGTACGAACTCTGGCAGAGTTTACCATTCCAATAGGAGCCGTGTTCACCGCACTTTGGCTAGCAGAATGGCAGAGAGCCAAAAGAGGACGAAGACCCTAAACGACTTTTCATCTTTCTTTCCAAAATAATGATTATAACTCGAAAGGCCGCTAGCACGCGAGGGATATCTCTTGGGAATGCGTGGGCCAAATCTTAAAGTCTAGCGCGCGCTACTTGGCTTTCCCCCTCGGATTTTCTTACCCACCGCTATAACGCGGCCTAAGGTAGCCATTTTCTGCGAACACTGCATTGGAACCATGGCGGCGCGCCTTCTCTAGGCCTGAAGCAATTTTGGCTACAGCAATTTCAACTAGAAAATTTTGGCTACAGAAATCCTCTGGAAGATCCAGTCAACGCTGCCGGCGCACAGGTCTGCACGTGTGTGGTTTGCGGCTTTTATGCGACGACTAAAGCGATCCGAGTTCTTGGGTTTGCCGAAGTCGTTTTCTCTTTACGATCATGGCTCCAAGCAGCGTCATTATCATGAAAAGAGGCAGAAGCATGATGGGCTGGAATTCTGGGGTGGCTGCAGCTGTGCTCGTTATTTGGACCGTTTCTGTGCCAGGCTGGTACGTGAAGTAGATGTAGGTGGAATTCTCTGATGGGATTACGATGCAAGCCACGGTTGATTTGTTCACAGTAACGCTCCAGTCGTTGGTGTTGTTGCACGACATGAAAGATGCAGGTATCGTGATTCTGCAGAAGCCTGAAGGGCTAGTCGTGCCTGTCGCGTTGAAGGTGAGTGTCTTCATGCTCGGGTTGAAGGAGAAGCCACTCAGCGTGGAGTTACTAACCGTGTCAACGCTGTACGCCACGCCGTTCCAAGTGCCTACGCCAAACGTGTTGAAGGGCCCAACGAGCGGGTATCTGTCGGTGTTGTTACTGTCAATCACGTAGGGCGTATTCCAGATTGCTGAACTGTCGTTCTCGGCAGCGCTCGGGTACGCCGTTCGATAGTTGCTCCAGTAGTTGCCGCCAGACGGATAGCCATTATCCCAAGTGTTAAGTAAACCATCGCTGACCACTTGCTGCGTGTTGCTATCAAAATCGTTATGGAAAAACCTGTTATTTTTTGAGGAATCGCGAAGCTCGACTCCACAATAATTGTTCATTATGATGTTTTCAGAAATGGTGTTGTTGTTGGAAGAATAAGCGAGATCTACGCCATAATCGCTGTTTGCCATGTTATTTCTCGAGACAGTACAATTAGAAGAAGAACTCAGCCAGACGCCGCTCCAGCCATCGTTTGTCATGTTGTTTCCAGCGACTGTGCAGTTCAAAGAAGATTGAAGCCAGACACCATGCTCCCACTCCTTTGCTAGGTTGTTGCCTGTGATTCTCGTGTCGTTCGTTTGCCATAGCTCCACGCCGACAGTCGTGTAAGACAGGTTGAGGTTGTTTACGCTTATGTTGTCGCAGTTTACGAGTACCACTTGCCCTGCGTTACTCACCGTGTAGCCTGAAACGTGCTCGAGGTAGACGAGTGGCTTGCCGTTAACTAAATTATTCGCAACAGTATTCTCGAACGATGGGTCGACGTACAAACCGTCGTTTGTGAACATGTTCCCAGAAACTGTGCAATTGTAAGAAGAATAGAGCCCGATCCCGGCATAACCGTTGTTTATTATCGTGTTTCCAGAAAAATCGTCGAAGGAAGATTCGAGAAGGATACCATAGCCGTTGTTTGCTATGTTGTTATTAGAAACAGTACAATTGGGAGAAAACTCGAGGTCAACCCCACTTTCCGCGTTGTACGTCATGCTGCCTCCTGAAACAGTACAATTGGACGAATACCAGATGTCAACGCCATCCCACCAGTTGTCTGTTATGCTACTGTTTACAATTTGTGTGTTGTTTGTTTGCCAAAGCTCAATGGTTGCGTAGGATAGGTTGAGGTTGTTTACGTTTATGTTGTCGCAGTCTATGAGCACCACCTGCCCTGCATTTCTCACCGCGTAATCCGAAACACGCTCAAGATATACCAGAGGCTTGCCATCAACCAAATTATCCACAACGTTATTGTGAAAAGACGCCCAGACGTACAAGCCATTGTTCGTCAACGTGTTTTTAGACACAGTGCCATTGGAAGAATAATAGAGATAGAGGCCGTATTCCCAGTTGCTTGAAATGTTGTTTCCCAAAACGGTGCAATTAGGCGAATAATAGAGATAGAGACCATAGTACCCGTTGTTTGTTATGTTGTTTCCCGAAACAAGGTTATAGGGGGAATAATCAAGATAGATCCCACCAATGAACTTGTTTGCTGTTATATTGTCTCCTGAAACTGCGCAATTAGAGGAAGAATAGAGATAGATGCCATAGTAGAACGCTGTAATTTTCACGTTCTCTATCGTGACGCCCCTTGTTCCAGTAAGGTTTACCCCTGCGGAAAGTGAGGCTTCTTGGCCCTGAATCATGTAGCCAGCTCCGTCTATGGTTATGTTACTTCGTTGCACAACGATCGGAAGATAATTGTTGCCCGTGAAAGTGTACGTTTCGTTGTTGGAGATTGTGATGTTCGCCTGGACTGGGCTGCTTATGGTTCCGTTAGGGTTGATGACGATCGGATCTTCAGGCAGTGCCTTTGCGCTTCGGATGCCAAAGGCGAATGCACACAAACTCAAGAACAACAGCGCAACGATTAGGCTTGAAGCTATTCGTCTCAAGACTCTGTACCTTCCTTTGACATAACTAGAAATTGATCAGCAAATAAGATTTTTGAACGCGAGGAGGGATTTTATACTTGACTATTAAAGCAGTGCGCGCGCGCGTAGTTGGTTTTTGCCACACGTGCCTTGTTTCACTCATCTTCTTGAAGATGACACTAAAGAGAAGAGGGTTTATGCAGATCTCTTTGGCGTCCTGTCTGTACTCTCATTCAAAGAGATGGGTGAACCTCTTGTAGGGAAACGCGTTTTATGTCCCAAAGTCAGAATAGCAGAACCTGAGAAGGCTTCAAAGGGTTAGATGAAACTGTGCTTAAGCCGGCGCTTAGTATCGTTCGCTTTCTACTTCATAAACGACCGCAGCGTAAGAAACGGAGACTTCTCTGACTGCATATAGCACTCCGGCTATGAGTAATACTAGGCCTGCGGAGAACGTAACGATGGCAAGTGAATCAATGGTGGAAGTGTTTAAAAGGTACGCAAAGAACACGAGAAAAGACGTTATAATGAAGGCCAGAATACTAGAAAAGAGTCCGAAGAGGGACAGTTTCAAATAGTTGCCCCGGGTCAAGAGCATCTTTACCTCGGTTTTCAGCTCCTCAGTTCGCCTCGAGTCTGTACCATACCTCGACGAGGACTTGTTTATCCTAAGATCACAGTGCTCCTGATTGAACCCCCTTATCCGATCCACAACTCTTCCGTAACGAGTCTGAATCACAAGACACAGCAACGCACAACTAGAAATCAACACGCCAGGAGCTATTGTAGCTTGAATCAGCGAAATCGTGTCCTGGAAGTTCAAACTTCAACCTGCCCCGTGTGCCGTGCATATTTACGTCGGGTTACGTTTAAGAGGTTTGCCCGAATGAAGATTAGCGAGTTAGCGCGCGTGCAAAATCTTCAGAGCCTTTCCAATAAGGGATGACTGAAGAAACTGGCTAGAGTCGCAAGTATTTGGAGCTCGCGCCACGTTCAGCTGCCGACATCGGTCGGAAAGTGGCTCGGTGAAGTAGCTTCGGTCTGTGTGGATAGATCTCCACACAATTTCGTCCATTCTCTTTTTTTCTATTCCTTAATGACCTGCAACGAACATAAAGTAAGCGCGCGCTGACTCGAACTCCAATCAGGTGGCGACGTCTCCACCGTCTCCCGCAATTCCCCTTTTTTCCCGCTCTTATTTGCTGCTTTGCATAGCTAGAGCACGCTGAAGTCAGACTCGCTTCTTAGAACTAGGAACCTGCAAACGCAAGACCCTTCCTGGAAGTTGTCGAGTATGCTTGCCATCTGCTATAACTAGTTGCCCGTTCACGATCACGTACTTAATTCCGACAGGATACTGATGGGGCTTCAAATAGGTTGCTTTATCCATGATTTTTTCTGGACTGAACACGGTGACGTCAGCCCACATTCCTTTTCTGATTAGTCCTCGATCGTTTAGCCTCAGTTTCTGGGCTGGAAAAGAGGTCATTTTCCTAATTGCGTTTTCAAGCGTTAACACCTTCTTTCTTCGTGCATATTCGCCTAAGACTCTTGGAAAAGTGCCATAAGTTCTAGGATGAGGTTTGCCCTTTCCCAGCACACCATAAGGCGCAACTGACTCGGTGTCAGATCCAATCATTGATGCAGGATGCTTCAACACATTGCGCATGTCTCTCTCACACATTGTGAAGATAACGATCATGACAGACGCTTTCTCTTCTATCAGTAGATCAAAGAGAAAATCAAATGGGTCAATTCTCTTTTGCTCTACTATTTCTGCAATGGTCTTGCCCTCATACTCTCTATGTCCCCCGCAATAGGCCACCATTACACTGTCCCAGTCATCAGCCGACAAAAGATTCGACCGGCCCTCTTTCATCTCTCGTCTCAATCGCCTGCGGATTCTAGGGTCCCGTAGCCTTTCAACTAGTTTCCCTACGCCGCCTTCCCAAGCACGAGTTGGAAGCAGGGCATCCAACCCCGTCATTCCAGCCAAATAGGGATAGACATCGCAGGTGACGTCGACACCGACGCTTCTTGCTTCATCAATCATCTTGAGGGTTTGCTTCACTTTTCCCCAGTTACGCTTGCCTGACGCTTTGTGATGAGAGATTTCAACAGAGATTCCAGATTTTTTGCCAATTTCTATGGCCTCTCTAACAGAATCGATAAGGGTTTCTCCTTCGCCTCTTATGTGGGAAGCATATATCCCTCTGTATTGTGCAACGATTTTGGATAGCTCGATCAACTCTCCAGTATGAGCATAGCAACTTGGTGGATAGATTAACCCAGAAGATAAGCCGACAGCTCCTTCCTCGATGGTTTTAGCTAGGATCTTTTTCATTTTTCTGAGATTATTCTGGGACGGTTGTTTGGACTCGTATCCCATCACGAGGGCCCGTATATTTCCATTGCCAACCAGAGGTACCACGTTTAATGCGATGCCGTTCCTTTCCAATTTTTTCAGATACTCGTCCATGCTGGACCAATTCAGCTTCAGCTTTGCCTCTTTCAAAATTGGCGACATTTCCATGATTTGTCTCTTCAGAAAGTCATTGAGAGGTGCAGCCGAAAACCCACAGTTCCCGATGACTTCAGTGGTTACTCCCTGCCTGACTTTGCTTTCCGCAAGAGGATTGATCAATAGTGAAAAGTCAGAGTGCGCGTGCATGTCTATAAAGCCGGGAGCCACAACCAATCCACTGGCATCTATGATCTCATTAGACTCTGAAGGCAGTTCGTCGACGTCACTTATCAGCCCACTTCTAATCCCTACATCTGCTTTGAACCAAGGGTTGCCAGTCCCATCAACAACAATCCCGTTTTTAATGATTAGATCAAACAACACTACTTCTTCCTGAAAGTCAACATATCTTTATGGATACGATAAATTTTTCTCCCATTTTGCAATGCGCGCGCTTAAGACAATACGCGTGGCGCGCGCTTTAGTAGTGGTCAGGGTGAGTTGCCTTCGGCATTTATGGATACGTCGTCAATCGAATCCGCACACGCTCTTTTTTTGTGTTCGCACTTTCGGTTGACTCTCTCCTCTGCGGGTTTTACTCGGTCAAGAGTTCTTAAGTGATGTATGGGCCCCGGAACTGAACTCATAACTTATATTCTCTCTTTTTTTCTGTTATTTCATCATCTGCGACGTACATTCTAGGGTCTCCTACAGCGCGCGCTAGTGGCCACACGGGCTAATCCGAATTCATTGCAAATCGAGTGAATTCTAGATTCACAAGTCATTTATCATAGATATCCAAATTTGGAGAATGATATGACCATGAATAACGTAAATGGCCAAAAGGCTCTCGCCGATTACCTCTATTGTTTGAGCGTTTTAGAAAGCGACACAGCTCAACTGTACCATTCTCTATCCGACCAAACGGAAATCCCTCTAGCTAAGACGCTCTTACTCCATGTCTCAATAGACAGCACAAAACATTCAACAATTTTAAAAGGAATCACCGACAGCTTAACGACATCCAAGAAGAACGTCAAAGATTGCCGAAAAAACTTGGGCGAGATCTGGCACTTAGTGGACGCTTTAAGGAACGAGGTGGCAAGAAAACAAAGTGGAAGCAAACTAGGGGCGCCGCAAATCATGGAGAAATTGACCATTTTGGAAAGCAGTCTGGGTGAGGAATACCATATGGTCATTCAAATGAAAAATCTAGAATATCTGTCCAAAGAAATAAATCAGTTTTACGACGTGAAACTGGACAGTATCAGAAAGATTATAAAAGGCATAATAAGAGACGAGGACAATCACAGAGAACTTCTAGTGACAATAAGACGTCTTCTCGAAAAAACCAAGGCAAAAAAGTCCGACAACACTCCAATCGTGAGGTTCCAGAGTCCTGATGCATGGGTCCAATCTTAGAACGCGTTCGATTATCCTTTCCTAGACTTGTTCTCTTCGGTTCGCGCGCGCAAATTCAAGCAGGAAATAATACAGAACAGTTTTGCGGTGCGATCCTATCGTTTAAATAACGTTAAACCACAGCATGAACACGGCGTAAATCTGCCAAATACTCGCCTGGGTTTGGGACTTGGAGCAAACTCTAGACCGAAACCCAAATTTCACGACGATGCGAAAAAGTTATACGCGATTTGAAGAGTGTGAAGACTAATGAAGTTCATTGAAGGCTGTGATTTTCCAGAGTTCTGTGCTTACTTGACACAACTCGGACTGTACGCAGGAGAAGGAGAGATGGAACGATTGAAGAATCGTCTTGAGAGTGGAGGCTCTAACTTAATAGTGTTTAGAGAGAACGGCCAAATAATTGGCCATGCGATCTGGCATGAATCAAACACCGAGGAGCATCGCAAGGACTCTCCAAGGGAGACGGAAGACAGAGAAATTCTACGAGGATTCATGGAAAAAGGCAGAGATTTCGTTGAACTTCACGAGTTGTGGTTAAAAAAGGAGCACAGAGGGAAAGGATACGGGAAGCGGTTTTTTGATTTCTTTGAGAACTACATCGAGAGGAAAGGCTATGATTCGATCATCTACTACGCGTTCGACCCTGCTGCCGTAGCGATATGTCGAAAACGAGGATACAAAGAAGCCTATGGTCTGAAAGAAGCGGGACCTTACGGAAAATTAACGAGCGCTAAGGATTTGCGCCCGCTAATCACGCTGCAAAATAGCAGATCAATTCACCAAAAGCATGCGACAGTTGACAGATGCTGATGGATTTGCCCGGTTTTGGACGTGAGTCTCCTGAAGATTTAGACCCAGACGGGTTCTAGGCTCAATAATAAGAGCCCTTTTGCGCGAGCTACTGTCTGTACGTGCCAGCATGCCCTCTTTAGGCAAAATCAGTACAACAAGATTCTAGGGAGATCCCCCGACGATCTCCGTCTCAACGCACGCGTCGTTTTCCGTGGAAATTTCAATCTGTCACAAGGTTTTCATAGGCGAATGTTCTTACTTTATTAGCGGGATTGAAATAGAGTATCC
The DNA here is from genome assembly GCA_035319765.1 of Bathyarchaeia archaeon. Classification (GTDB taxonomy): domain Archaea; phylum Thermoproteota; class Bathyarchaeia; order Bathyarchaeales; family SOJC01; genus DATHCB01. The sequence goes on along the minus strand of DATHCB010000146.1, from coordinate 7,331 downwards.
TAAGGATTTCTTTCCAAAAAAAATTCGAGCTCGAAGTGACTAACCATAAGTTGCCACGAAAAGTAGGGAACAAAAATGAGCTACATAATTGTTATAGGCATACAGATTCTTTGGCTCAAACTGCAATGGTACTGGTTAAGATTCCATTTATCGTTGCCGTACAGCCAAGCTATAAAGGGCCGAATTAAAGAAAGAATGGAACTCCTAGAGATGACGAGCGGCAGATTCTGACGGATCGCTAAACGCCTAAGAGTCTGTCAGAACCGAGAAAAAGATGGCGCGCAACAGACTATACAGTGCAATGGAAGCAGGAAACGCGTTCTATTGAATTTGATTACGAAATATCCGAGATAATGTACCGAAAGGTTCCAGAAGCAGAGAGCTACGAGCGCTAGGACTCGAGCTTCGAAATTGATTTGGAAAACTCTTGCAGCTTTTCTTCATAGCGTCCTTGTTTCAGCTCAGGTTGGTTGAGCATCAGAATTGCGGAAGGCTCCTTTCCAACAGCCGTTTCAAAGTCAGGAATCGCTCTGCCGTTACCTTTGCCCTCCCTGAAACTGACATCAGAGCAACTCTGCTGAATTTGTTCTTGTTTTCGGAGATATACGTTCTAATCGGCGGAGGCATGCGACCTGCCCAAAGCGGATAAGCGATTATCACCAAGCCATACTCGCCGGGATCTTTCTCAGTCGGCTCGATCCTTGACATTTTCTCTCTAGAAGCTTGGTACCCACTTTTCAACCATCCCCACACACCCTTGCGGCCAACCGTATCAACGATCTTCTCCACATCGCATCCCAGCTTCGCCTGAAGCTCATTGACCAGTTTTTCGTTGTTCCCAGTTCGACTGTAATACGCTACCAAGACTTTCATTTTCTCACCCGATTAATCTACTTACAGTGCACTACTAGTAGTAGTTTACTTACCCATACCTCACTCTTTTACGAAGCGCCATCTGCGCATGCTATCGAAGTTAGCCTGCGCCGAATCAAACGTTCTTGACGCGCGCCAAAAAACGGCAAGTAATAAGGCATAGCCCCTTAACCTTCTCCATCTCCACGGACACGTTTACGCTGAGTTTATGACCATATCAGTGTGCGTTTATAGCGAGCCCGTTTTAACGTGTATCTCTAGCGCGCGCTAAAAAGTATTTAGCGTAGGCTTCTACGCATATATTAATTAGCTACCTCGTAGCAACGTTTTATTTCGGCCTTAGCGCACGCGCTAACACGCACAATAAAAGGAGAAAAAAAGGGTGGGTACTAAGAAAGAATAATCAAGAAGGCAACAATATGAAATGTAATGATGTTATGACATTTCTTTCGCAGCTTAGCAGTAAAAGCATCACGTTTTCGATTACGGGCGAAGATTTGAATTTCCTCGTCAGCAGCGGTTACATTCAGTCCTTATCAAAGGACGATTATAACAAGCTTGCTTCTTCTGTGGCAGACTTGCCTAGAATCACTAACGAGCTTGAGGAAGCGCGCGCAAAAGGGAATTCGGACGAAGCGACTTTGATTCGCGATCAGAAAAAAGTTCATTCAATTCGTTTCTGGTTTGAAGGTCATGAGAAGAAAGAGGCTGACCGTGAAAAGGCTCAGGCGGACCAACAGGTTTTTTCGAAAGATGAAGAAATGGTCAAAGCAGATAGTGATGAATTACAGCCATTGATACAGAAGAAGTCGATGCTTGATCGCCAGGTTCCTTTTGGCGAACGGTATTTGTCATTAACCGGTTCTGGAGTTGTGTTATTGCACGACCTGACGGTTCGCAATTATCGTGTCGGCGAGAAAGATGTTAAGAATTTCATTCAAGAAACAAAGGCGACCGAGATGGAGCTGAAAGCCATGGCCCAACGTGCAAGTTTCTATTATTCTGCAATAAAAGACGCAACTTCAAGTATGGATACATCACCGTTGGCATCTTCATATGACGAATACGAAGAAGAGAACGAGGATGCCTATAGAATAAAAAGTAAGGGTGTTGAGTCGTCTCAGCTTTGGGCTGTTTCGATAGGTTTGGCAAAACTTGAGGGCGATCCTGCTCAAATCAAAAAGAGTTTCCTTCAGATACTCAATACGCTTGGAGGAGTCAGTAATTCGAATCTTGATAGCAAGCTGATGGCTGCTGAAACGCTTCTTGCCGCTGGTCGTGCTAAGGATGCTTCGCAAAACATTAACAAATTAGCGACCAATGATCGTCAACTAAGGCAGAGTGCTAATGTTCCCGAAGAGCTTTCGACAGGAGTAACAGCTACATTGTATAGCGGAGCCAACCCTGATGCATCAACGAGGTATAACGAATTTTCAAAGATAACAAGATCTTACACTGCGGCGGCCGTTCTTTCTAGCTCTCCGGGGTCCGAAGAAAGTCTAAGTCAGAAGTTCGATTCTTTTAGGTCGCTCTTTGACTCATGGGGATATTCTTCGTCAGAGGACACAGATTTGGCTGCTGCTTACCTAACAATTTCACCGCTCAGCAGAGACGACGCACGGAATAAGATGAGCGTAATCCTCGATGCGATCAAAGCTGTGTTTGAGTTTCCGTTGGTTCCGGCAGCAATACTGACTTCTATTCAGGCACTGAGCGCAAACGAGGTGCTTGATCTTATGGAAAAAGCGGTGACCATACTTCAATCGCAGCCGCTTACGATGGGGCTTTCACATTCCGACCTTTCAAACTTGGCAATAAGAATGATATATGGACAGTAAGGTGTAAAATAATTGGCCGAAAACACTGCTACTGACAACAACGCTGTTAGCACTATTGGACAAGGAGGCGTAGTAAGCTACCAATGTCCCCAGTGCGGTGGACCGTTGAGTTTTGGAGAGAGCGGAACCGTAGCGAAATGTGAGCATTGTGGAACAGAAGTACAACGAACGTTGCCCCCTGTTAAACTAACCGAACCAATGGGTCAATCTGACAGTGATGATAGTCAAAGACGGTATGGTGGAGGTCAAATGGGCGGGTTTGGAATGATGGGTGCAATGATGTGGTTCCCGCTATTTATGGCTCTCATTGCTTCCCATTCAGCTTACACTTCGGCATATACAGGAATGGGTGCTGCTCATCCAGCCCACGCTCATGGAGTTGGGGGCTTCATGGGGTGACCGCAAAACCATTTCTCATAATTGCGCTTCTGCTGTCGTTTGCCTTGCTCACGACACCGACGGTGATTATGGCTTACACTCCAAAGGTGGGAGACAATTTCAGCTTTGATGAAGTTGAGAATCTTGGGAATGGCATTGGCAATTACGCGGGGTATACTGAGCAGACGATTACCAATGGAACGGAGACGGTAAACGGAACTATTGCAAACGGAATCGTGCCTGTCACCTACAGTTTCTCATGGACTTACAGCAATAACACGGGTGGAACAAATAGTGGAACAGAGTCTGGCAATTTCACTTTTTCATCGGTCACGTTTCTGTATGTTAAAGGAAACGATAGCCAAACAGGTTATGTTAATCCGTATGTTTGGTTCTGTATGAACAATTCGCTTCCAAACGGCGGCACTTTTTATCTTCTGAATACCACGATGACTGTGAGGTCCAAGAATTACAGCTATTTTCTGCCATCGGCAAATAAGAATGTGGAAGCGATCTATGCTCAGGGAAATTCTAGCTATCAAAGAAACGATGCGTATGGACAATTCAACGCCGCGTACACGTGGAATGCTTACTTCGATCCAACTTCGGGCTACATCATAGGATATAACTATACTGAACAGGATACGAATAGCACTGTTGGCAACGGATTCACTCTCACCGACACTCTCTACATCACTGCCGCAAGCTATTCTTTGACAGCCGCTGCCTCTGGCGGAAACTCAGACCTCTTGCTTATCGTGATCGCAGTGATAATTATTGTAGTCGTCTTTGTCGCCGTCTACGCAGTCATGCGAAGAAGGCATCCGAAACGTTCTTCTCAGCACTCGACTGTACCGCTAATTACACCTCCCAAAGGACCTGCGGTTAAATGTCCTTATTGCGGCGGACCGGTCTATTTTGGGGACGAAGATATAGCCAAATGTGAATATTGCGGCCGAGAAGTACAAAAACAGCCGCCTGTTTCATAAGGGCGATCTCCTTTGAAGATCAAAGGTACGCCTATTAGCCTAAATGCTTATGAATCTTCTAAGACGAGAAGAAACAAGTACTTCTCAGAATGTATGCCTGATTTTGATCGTGTTTATCTTCCAGATAGCATGAAAGACTTTAGCGCAGTCGCTCCACTATGTCGAAAAGAATTTTTAGTTGACGACAATAGGAGCGCAGTCGACCCAAATAAGAGCGTCTCCATCGACGGCATTGATTTCTATCTTTCAGTTAAAGGCATTGGCTCGACGACTAATCCATTTTCGCGGCAGCTCTTAAGAAAAGACGAAATAGCCAGCCTTTTGACTGATGCCGATGTGCGAAATAAGATAATGTTATCAAATGGGGAACTTCATCGGTATCTGACCGGCGAAATGTGGTGCAGAGGTTCTCCGTATGGGGTGCAGGGTCTCCGTTATGCCAATATCGCAATGAATGCCTCCGAGTATGACGACATAACTTCTATTCACGGGTTCAGGATAGCACCAGTAGTGAGCATAGTTTTTCTTCCGCCGCAACTGCAAGACCAAATCCGCAGACTCTACTGGTATAGACAGTTTAAAGAGGAGATCGTTCAGGAAATAAGGCTGGTCCCATCAAACGTACGAATCTACTTTCATTCTGATTGGACGATTGGAGAAGATACATGCATGGTATTCCAACTATTCGATATTGATAGCAACGAGAAGGCGGAAGAATTCGAACGAAACTTCCTGAAGAGTGGAATAGCTGTCTTAACGCTTTTACCTAGGTCGTTGAAGAAGAATGAAGATGGTACGTATAGTGGACTTGATTTCTATGATGTCTGGTTGGATAAAGATGCTGTATTGGCTCCAGATGGTACAATCTTCTGGGCTGATCTTGAGGGACTGGAATGGATAACCCTCTGGAATAGAGAGTACAGAGAGAAAAACCTAGAAAACCTTCCACCCAAAACTACAAGCGATATTGAAGAGAAGATAGAATACCAAATCTATCGTTCAACCTACGAGTTGATGTATGCTTATGAACAAATTGAACGGGAACGCATTAGACGGTTTGGGCACAAAGAAGAGCGAAAGGCTCATTTCGAACGAATACTTAGAGACGCTTTATGGCATGATGAAATAATTTCTCTTGAACATGAAGGATCAAGCCTTAACTTAATAATTGGCAACATTCTCAAAGATAAGAGCTTAACCAAAAGATTTACGGTTCTTGATTATGCATGATTCAATTCTCAGAAATCAAAAAACCTTCGGATATTCCCGTCTTTCCTCTAGGTTTATCCTTTTTTGATCCATATATGGAGCATTATACCAAAGAAGTTCTGGATGTTGGAGGAGAAGTTCATATCGCTAAAGATTCTGAAAAAATTTTGGGAGTTCTTATGTACGATGGTTATGAGAAGACGGGATGCATTTATACTCAGTCTAGAGAAATTTTCGATCATTTTTGCAAGCTCAAACCTTCCAGTTTTCTGTATGCAGAAATAGATGCTAGCGATATTCCTCGAGAAGTATTCAATATTCAAACGTTGAATTTAGAGGGAGCGACAATAAATCATGAATTCAGATATGAAGTTTCCTCACCAACACCTAAAGAAATCGAACGGTTTATGTTAGCTACACATCCAAATGTAAACCCATCATGGTCCCACGTTGCCTTGATGAATGGTGAGAAGTGTTTTGTTGTAAAGCTTGATGGAAAGATAGTTGGTTGCGCTTGGGTGTCACTTGTCAATAGAATAGGATGGTTACACACACAATACGTGAAACCCCAATACCGCAGAATTGGAATCGCCACAGATTTACTTTATGCTCGCTTATTATGGCTTAAAATGAAAGGGGCTAGGTCAGCTTTCTCAGAAATCTCGGTAAATAATATCGCTTCATCTGGTACAGAAAAGAAAGCAAATATGCTTCCAAGCGGTGTTCTCGTGTATATGTACCTAACGTAGCGATAGTTTAAGCGTGCGCTGTTCAGATTCAAAAATTACTAGGTGGAAGGGGGGGCCTCCGACCGTCTCCGTCTCTCGGCATACGATACGAGGCATTGGCTATGGGCCTATTCGCCACTGACAAGAACGGGTCCTCAAAAAGTCGAGGTGGCTGCAGCCGCTCTCGGATCCACCGGGCGGGAGACCTGTTTGCCGCGATGCGGATTTGAAGCAGATGGGAAGTACCTTACGGATCCGTTGCGCGCGCGTGCAAATAAGGGCAAGACATTACACAGACGAAGAAATCAAACAAAAACTCAAACAACGCGCAGAACACACCGTCAAACCAGGCACGATCACAGACAGAAATCTTGACAAGATAGCTAAGGCTGGTAGCCAAGAAGGAGACATCAGGCTTGGATTCCGAATCCTACTCACAGCCGGCATGCTAGCCGAAAAAGCCGATGAACAAACCATCGAAGCCGCAGACATTACGTTAGCCATCAAGAAAGAAAGAGAAGTCAAAGACCTCAGACAACTCGACGCTATAGAAGATCAACTCCTTTACTTAAAAAGACGTACGAAAGAAGCCACTCTTAATTCAAAGCGGACGGCTCCGCACGCGCTTGAAGTATTCCTTGGAAGAAAAAAAGAAAGAAAGAGGAAGGAGGGAGATGACGTTTTGATCGAATCAGATTTTCTTCTTAGCTATCGTGCTTCTGAAGGCTTTGCCACAATGGTTGTAAAGTCCAATCGTCAGTTCTGTTCTCTTGCCACTCTTGTCAGGTCGACCAGCCATCTTCCAAGACTTCGTAGGAGTGCTAACTTCAGCTCCACACTTAGGACACTTTGGCATGCACATTCCTCTTTGAGACACTGCATGATGTTGAAGATATAACATTTCGCATCATAAATCTGGTCATAATGTTCTATCGCAAGCCATGAGGGCTGAGATTCGCATTACGTGCAAAAGTGTTATAGCGCGAGCCAAACCGACACCCAAAGGGTTAAATTTCGTGTGCCTCGCTTTTGATGCTGTTGATTTAATTGACGAAAGAGGAACGTAATTCGCTTGAAGTCGTCCCCCACGTCGATTTGGAAAGATATTTGGGCAGATGGTATGAGATTGCGCATCTTCCCTTTAGGTTTGAGAATGATTGTACTGACATAACGGCGACTTACGGGTTATCGAAAGATGGCAGTGTTTCCGTGCTCAACGAGTGCCTGAGAGATGGCAGGCTGAAACAGGCAAAGGGCAAGGCAAAAGTGGTTGACAAGAGTACCGGGGCAAAACTAAAAGTGACGTTCTTCTGGCC
>DATHCB010000145.1:0-4110 GCA_035319765.1 Bathyarchaeia archaeon | reverse complement strand
GGAACCTTATCATGGTTCTAGCAAGCTCCTTTGCATCAGTATGTGCACACAGCCTACCTCCTCGGTCGAGTATATACCCCAACAAGGCTCCAGATAAGCGGGGCAGAGAAGAGCGGCTGCGCTAATCAGCTGGCAAGCTTGAGTCTCGAAACAGCGATGCGCACTTTCTGTAAATTTTATAACGCAGATGTCATCAAAACTGCGAATGGAGTCCAAATCTCTTGGTTAACTTGCACGCATTCTTGTTGCGCAGGACCGTGAAGGCTCCATAATGCCCCTGTATTCACAGAATGCGCATCCGCATGGTCGGCTTACACTATATATATGCGTGTTATAGGATGATATTACGAAGGTGTTACGATGAGCGAAACGGCAACGGGTTTGATGAGAGTAATTGATTTTGTCAAGTTGCATATGAGGCGTGGTTCCAAGTTTGCAACAGTCGGGGCGATAGGGTTCTTTGTGGATGCTTTTTTCTTGTTTGTTTTCGTCCAGTACGGGCACGTGTGGTACATACTTGCGGAGCTTTTTGCAACGTGCATCGCATTTGTGAACAATTATTTGCTGGATTACTATTGGACCTTCTATGATGTCTTGAAGAAATCGGTAAAAGGCAAGAAATAACAACCGGCGCTCGCGCTAGCATATGATATAAAAGCGCGCGCTCCCGAACTCAAACGTGTATATGTGTACGTGTAAGCCCAAACATCTTGTGAGTTTGTGTGCGAGGCTTTTGAGAATTTGAGACAGGAATTTGAGACATATTGGGCGTATTTGTGTTAATCATCGCGCACGGTATGAGCAGGCGTCGCAGTTCCATGATGGGTTCTGGATGGTCATCTACTCGCAAGTCCACCACACGATCTGTCCAGAGTTCACCTGAAGATTGCGCCCTGACCACTAGAATTGCTGCGGACTGCTTGCCCCGAATGTCACCTCCCGCCCTTTGAGCTGCCTCCAGGGATGCCATCATTCTGTTGGCTAGATCACCGCGAGTTCTCTCAAACGCCTTTGCCATCGCTGAGAGGACCATGTCATTCAGCATCATGTTTGCCTGCACGCTGTGACCTTCCCCAATCTTGTGTCCTGCATGCATCACGCATCGTCTCCCTGTGTGAACTGCTACACGGCCTTTCGCGTCCACTATGGCTACCTGTCGCACTTCCTGCTGAGGATCAGTATTTATCAATTGCTTCAAGGCATCAGGTGCAGACTTTCCCTGGTGCATAAGTGCTAATCCCCTTGATCCATATGAAGGATCCGCAAATGCCTGCGTAGCCACAGCGCCAAAACCAGCCCAGGCCCAAGATACGTCTCCCCCTACACTGAACCAATGCGACTGCACGGCTACTCCGATCTCACCCGTCTTTGAATCACGTGACACTATTGAAAAAGTATGCTTGGCTCGCATAATCCTGGCTTTTCTTTGCAGATGCAAGAACGGGCCGCTCCTTTTGCTACCTCTCCCGCATTTTCTTCACGGTTTAACATGGCTAGGGATTCTCTCCTAGACTTTCAGTAGTCGGCTTCTTTTCTTAAAACTTAGCGGGTGGGTTGGCATAGTTCTTAATACTGAGCGGACTGACATGATGTTCGGGAATTATCGATGGTTGACGTTAGAAAACTCTTGGAGTACAATGAGACCGTGAGACACAGATATTTTGACATACTATCGAAACTGTCGTGGGAAGAGCTTGACAAGAACAGGGAAGCGAGCTTTCACTCGCTTAAGAACATATTCGCTCATACGCTCAGCGCGATAGATTACTGGATAGATTTCTTAAAAAAGGAAAGCTTGCGGTCCCGAATGAGATATGACGAGTACCTAACCGTAAAAGATGTCGAAGACTACATGAAACACGTTGAGAAACGAACTCACAACTACTTGAGCTCACTGACGACCGCGGATCTGAAAAATGAGTTTACGGTCACAGATGAAAATAGCAAAAACCATAGGGTCACAGCCGAGGACATATTGATCCACGTATTTGAAGAAGAGGTCCACCACAGAGGCGAGTTAATCGCACTTCTTTGGCAAATGGACGTCAAGCCGCCACCAATGGGATGGAAAGGACTCTAAAGGCGCGCGCCCAGAATATTAATAGAGCTCGTCCTCAAATCAAGCTAAAAAGAGAAAAACGAGAATCTTCAGCCTCCTTCAGGCTGCAAGAGTTTTGATCAGCGACCGAATGCAAGTGCTAGCGTGAACGAAGCACGTAAGTGCGGGATTTGCTCAGACGAAATGTCTTTATACTTATCGTGGCCGTTTCTCCTGCAGTTGCTGATCGAGTATTTCGGGGGATTCAGAGCATTATTAAGAAGATTGGGCCCATAACGATTCTTGTGAAGGATCAAGATGATGCTTTGAGGTTCTACACAGAAAAGCTTGGGTTCAAGAAGCGTCAAGACACAATGTTTGGAGAAGACATGTGTTGGGTCACTGTCTGGCCAAGAGATCAGCCGGATTTGGAAATAACTTTTGTCAAGACAGTCACGAAGGAGAAACTGAAGGCGTTGGGGAAGCAAGCTGGAGATCATGTTTTTCTAACAATTGGAACCGACAATTGCCAGGGGGATTACGAGACAATGAAAGCAAAGGGAGTAAAGTTCCACGGAGCGCCTGAGAAGCAACCGTATGGGACAGAAGTGGTTTTCGAAGACCTCTATGGCAACTTGTTCGATCTAGTGCAACCTGCCAGCTCTTGAAGCATGCACGCTAGGGCTCTTAGGGAGTTTTCACAAAAGAATCTAATATTGCGTTAGACAATAGGAGGCAGCCTACGAACAGACTGTTCGTTCAAACGACTCATGAAGAAGTCGCTCATGATTTCATAGATCTCGCCAGAGAGAATCATTATGGAGTTGAACTAACACAATTTGCGTTTCCATGGGTACTCGACGGAGACTTGGAGAATGTTGTTCAATCTTACGGAACTGCGCTGAAGAGTTTTGAGAATGATGTGTCAATCCACGGAGTCTTCATGGATATGATTACGGCTAGTGTAGACACGAAAATCGTAGACGTGGCAAGAGAGCGAGTTCTGCAGAATATTGGAATCGCAAGACGGCTTAAAGCCAAGATAGCGACTTTCTGCTCGTGTTTCAATCCATGCATAGCAACATCAACCCCATCATACGCGGATAGCTATCAGAAAAGGCAGATCAAGTTCTGGAGAGAAATAACGCGCTCAATAGCGGACAGCAACCTCATCCTAGTTTTTGAAAACCTGTGGGAAGCGCAACCAGAGACAGTGATGCAGGTCTTGAACGGCGTTGACTCGGTGAATTTCAAAGCAAACCTCGACACGGGTCACGTCAACATCTTCTCCAAAATTCCTATGGAAAGATGGGTTGAAGTTCTAGGGGAGCATTTGGCGTATGTTCATTTAAATGACAACTTCGGAGATTTTGACAGTAACCTTGCACCAGGAGAAGGGAGCATCAATTGGAGCGGTTTCTTTGACGCGCTAAAACAGTACGGACTGAGACCCAGAATCTGTCTTGAAATCGAAGCGTACAAGGATCGGTCGAAACTTGAGAACACGAAAAGAGCTATAGACTATCTCAGAGAAAACAAATTCTATCCCTAGCGCACCCTTAACCTAGAACTGGATACAAAAAAGCCAAGAAAATCACCACAGAGACACATTATGCAAGAAATGGAAGGGGAATGCCGTGCGACATACAAACGCATGGTAGTTGACAAGTATCATTACGTTGGGCTATTCATCCTTTGGCATTACTATGGTTTGTTCAGGAGTTCCATAAGCTACGGTTTTTCCGTCTAGCATGAGTTTCCCCACCAGAGCGCAGGTGACTGCGTCCAGTTCGTGGTCGCTCATTCGATTGTTCAGTCCTCGTATTCCGAGCTTTTCTAAACCTGCTCTCATTTTTTCGAGCCCTTGTTGTTTTCTGGGAATGCCCAGGATGTCTTGGGCGCCTCCTGGGTAAACCTCAACGACTCTAAATCGCCTGCTCTCCAAAGCTCTTTTCAGGTTTATGCCTCTGCTGGTCAGTTTTCTCATGGGACCAAGCGTCACTGGGAAGAACTTTATGCCTCTTCTGAGGAGTTCTTTGTCACATTCTCTTAGGTGAACGTTGGTCCTCTGG
>DATHCB010000144.1:0-16740 GCA_035319765.1 Bathyarchaeia archaeon | reverse complement strand
AAGGCAAATGCTTTTTTAGTTTAGTAACGATTTCTTTTGGATTGATTCTTGGCTCCCAATCTTTTACGTAAGAGATTTCAAACCCAGAACCAACGATTCTCCCCTTAGGAAGTCCAGAGAGAATCGGCAAAACGTAACGATTATTTTCATAAGCTAATGTCGGACTTCGTCCACTTTTGCGAAGCTCGGCACGAAACTCTTTTGAGGAGCCGATCCTATCATGCAAAACTGCAAGGAGGATTCTCTGATGTTTCTCAGACATTTCTTTGATTCCGTCTTTCGTCCATGATCTGGCAGATATAGGATAGAACAGACCATTCGGCATTTCATACAGAGCAATTGGACCCAGAACAAAATCGTCGGGATGCCCCTTAATGTATATTTCAAAATATGGCTGACAGTTGACATCTATCCATGATATCGAGAGTGATTGAATTTGCGTATCATCAATCAATATACCTTGAGGACCCTTAAGACCGTCACACAGGAGTTTCGCATAATTGTCTAGATCGGCCAGCTCTGACGTTTCCAACCGCTTTTGTTCACTGCAATAGGTAGTGATTTCGAGTTTAACTTCGCCAAAGTACAGATATTGTATATCCGCTATTGCTTCGCGGACTTCTTCCTTAAACTTGTTAGCATTCGGGTTCACATACGATATTGGTGCGAAGTTGAATTTGCGATTGAATTCGCCCATCACGGGATTGTGACCCTTTTTATATCCTTCGGCCTCAATCTCTAGAAACTCATCTTCTGAATTCATTCCCCTAGGCTTTCCTCTTATGTACGTTTTTCTAAATGCTGGGCAATGACGGCGCCATATCTTGGACAGTGCACATGCAGACCATACGGATGATCCTCCCACCTGGATAATCGGGTTTCGCTAGCGCGCACGAGGGTGCACTGACGTAGCAAATTTACAGTTAAAGGTTAATTCTCTTTCTTCATTTCGGAAAGTAGTTTTCGTCGTACTTCACTCACTAATTTCAGAACATGCTCTTCGAAATCTCTCTGCGATTCCAAGTCTTTTCTTGGCAGAAGTTCTTCTTTGCCAAGAGAATTTAGAATCGCAGTCAGCTTCGAGCGAGTTAGACTCATCATCTCTTTTCTTTTCTCAACGTCAGGGATGCTTTCTTCCAGTTTTTCATTTACTTCTGATATTATCGAATCAGTCACAGTATCTTTAACTATCTTTAGTCTCACTTGATCCTCGCTCATTACGGACCACCCTATCTACTTTGTCAACAGTTTTGTCTATTACCTTGTCAGTAAATGCTTCGACGACCCCTTTCACTGTTCCTTCAGAAACCTCTCCTGCGACTTGTTTCCCTTGCTCGTCGATCGGCAATCCACTATGGATACCATCTTCCAACGAGTCCGAAGCTTTGGTGACTTCGGGCTTCAAAGTTCCTCCTATCCCTGCACCTGCCACTTCCTTAACGCCTTCCCTTATTATCACTTTGGCAGCCTCTTTGTAGTCTCCTCTCAAGACTGCCGAACCAGCGTCCTTTACAGCGCCTGCATGCTTGTACAATTGATACAATACTTCAATCGGAATGGAAGCTGGAGGGCAAACAGCTTTTCCTATTTCCTTCAGCGTTGGTATCAAAAAATCCTTAATGTCCGATTTTGTTACACGGGGGAAATCGTTGACACTCGTCAGCCTACTCTGCGAATCATCTACGATAGGATGATAACCCAGACCTCTTTCGCTTGTGTGCTTTCTCTTTCTCTTTCTGCCCATCAGCCAAGATCGGGGGAAGCTCACATGCTCAGATGGACGGACATAGACTTTGAAACTGGAACTGTGCGCATAACGCCTGAAAAGGGCAGCAATCCGCGCGTATCCAAGCTCTCAACTAAACTGCTGAGCATGCTGCAAGCACTGAAAAAGAAAGACGATACTAACAAAATCTTTTGCAAACACCTAAGAACGCAGAGAAGACTCTTCCAAAAACAACGCAATAACATGGCGAGAAAACTCCAAAACCCAAGATTACTCCAGATACACTTCCACACTTTCCGCCACTGGAAAGCCACTATGGAATACCACAAAACAATAGACATCCTCCACGTAATGCGACTTCTCGGCCACAGGAGCATTCAGAACACCCTCAGATACACTCAACTCATAGAGTTCAAAGACGAAGAATACACGGCTAAAGTAGCCGCCTCAGAAAAAGAAGTCTGCACGTTAGTGGAGTCAGGCTTCGAATACGTCTGCGACTACAACGGAAATAAAATATTCAGAAAAAGAAAATAGCCATTACGAAAAAGTTTGCAGTGGGCCGGGAGAATTGAAAAGTGGGCCGGGAGAGATTTGGACTCTCGACCTTTCGGTTATCAGCCGAACGCTCTAGCCATGCTGAGCTACCGGCCCTCAAGAGCAATGATCAATACGAGATTGTGTTAGATTATTATAAGCATTTTTAGTGCACGCGGGGGCGACAACTGATCCTTTAGTGGTCGTGGCACTTATACACAAGGCAAAAGAGTTTTTCGATAGGATTTTTGTTGTCGAGTCAGATGCAACGATGACAGATGTCGATAAGGCATGTAGGGCTACTGGCATGCTCCAAATGTGCGAAGACAATAACCTCAAGTTCATCAATCTGCGAAGGGAAAAGGAAAGAGTTGATTTGGAAATCCCTAACCATGAGGTTTTGCGCTGGATAAGAGTGCCGAAAATCGTCGCAGATTCGGCTATAATCAATACGGCTAAACTGAAAACTCATCGCCAGACCGGAGTAACTCTGGGCATGAAGAACATGTTCGGCCTGCTGCCCACAAATTCAAGGCTAAATATCACGCTCACAACATCAGCTAGGTTGTCGTCGATGTTAATAGTGTTTTGAAGCCGAGCCTAACGGTTGTCAACGGCTTTTATGGATTGGAGGGACCTTGCCCTGTTTCTGGCGATCTAGTTAAGATGGATTTGATAATTGCTGGGATGTTGTGGCTGTGGATGCCACTGCCTGCAGAGTGATGGGTATTGATCCTTTTGAGATTTATCACATAAGGCAAGCTTACGAGAAAGGGTTTGGCGAAATGACGCAAGACAGAATCCAGTTAGTTGGAAATAGCATAGAGGAAGTTGCGCGTAAGTTTAGACGGTCCTGATTCAAGGTCTGAATCGTGAATTCACAAAGTATAGTTGTCGGGTGAAAACTTCTCTCAGAGATAGGACAGTAGCGCGTTTGAAAAAGCAGATTCTTATCATAACAGTTGCGTTTCTGCTGTTCATTATGCCCCTTTGCAACGTCGCAAGCGCAGCCGATTATGAAGAGGCGTTTCAGCTGGTTAATCATCCAGGAGGTCCGGTCAGTTACAGCTTAACCATATCGATACCATCTTCTTTGTACAACTACTACGTTGGCCAGAATCATGATGTTTATTCGCCAGCAGATTACGCGAAATTCATAACACCATACGCAGTAAAACCTATTGCAGATGCTTTGTTGACCATCTATTCGGATGACGAGGTATTCACGGACGCTGTGCTAAGCATGGTGCAACAGATTCCATATCAAGTTTCGCCAGCAGTCTATCCCGTTGAAACCTTGGAACTGAATTACGGCGATTGTGCCAGTTTTTCTTTCCTCGCAGCCTCCATCTTGAAAGTCGGTGGGTTAAACGTGGTTCTACTTGAGTATCCCAGCCTGCAACACATGAATATAGGCGTAAATCTACCTGATCCGCCAACCTACGCAAGAAGCACGGTAACCTGGGTCGATTACAACAACACACGCTACTACATTGCCGAGACAACAGGAGACAATTTTCCAAACGGCTGGCGTGTTGGCGAATGCCCTCCAGAGCTAAGCCAAGCCACGCCCACTGTGATTACTTTGAACAACAGTGAACAATATTCGCCAGGGCAAGTTTCAGCAAGTTTCCAGCAATTGAATCCTTCGCAAGTTTCAATTTCCGTTTCCTCTTCCTTTGTCATGGAGAATAGTTTAGTTACCATTAGTGGCCTCGTTTCCCCCTCAAGCTCGGGAAACATCAGCATTTACACCAACTCGATTTTCGGAAGTTGGCAAGTTTTGGCCACAGTCGCTGTTGGCGAGAATGGAAGTTACTCGTATCAATGGACGCCTGAGTCAGGCGGAATATTTTATTTGGAAGCAGGCTATTCAGGAAACCAGAACTATGCAGGTGCTGACAGCACTACTGCGACTCTTTACATCATTCCCTTGGACGCTGTGCTTGCAGCTGTGTCGGGATTCCTGTTGTTAATGTTAATTTTAGTATTCTGGCTCGTCAAAAGAAGGAGCGCTACCTCATCGGTTGCTGTAGAAAGGACAGAAATGCTCTCGTCGCCATTCCCAGAGGAAAAGCCTCAACGATCGCCAGAAGAGGTTGAACGGCAACCCTTACAGTCAACTAAAGAGACCTCACACAGAAGAGGCACAGATTCAGCCTTCGCAAACGAATGTCGTCGAGGAAAAAGCACAGGCCAAAGAAACACAACCGCATGTTTAAGAAAAACAAGCGTCTAACCGAAATGCGTCTTCGCCACCCACTGAACAAACGTTACCATCGTCTCAGCATTCAGTAGCAAAGCTGCAACAAACAGAAGAACCAAATAAGCACGTGACACAGACCGCTGAAGAGCAACATCAAGGAGAAACGCCGGAACAAGAAAACCAAACACCAGAAAAAGCTTTACACGAACCCAACATAAAAGTATCGAAAACTCAATTCGGCATTTGTATCATGTTTGGGCACAATGAATTGATAAGGCCATTCAGGCTCGAAAAGTGTCGAATAACGCCACGTATATTGATAGCATGTACGAGAATAAACCTGCCCTATCACGTACGTTCAGAGCGGGAAATTTTATTTCTTAGCCAATGGTCCCCGCTAAGAAGGCAATGAGCCCGACCACGAACCAAATCAGTACCACGTTCTTAATCCGCTTAGCGTTTTCGCGCGAGAGATCTTTCAAGAGCCAAAAGGACGACGCAACCAAGCCGGTATCCGTAACCAGAACAAAGGGCACAAACCAGAAAGAAACCAAATCTAACTTCCAGGGCAGAACGCTTAGAACGACCGCAGAAAGGTAAAACACCACAGCTACTTCACCAGCAACGGGCCGTCCGAAACTGACAGCTAGGGTCCTTATGCCCTTCAGTTTATCGCCTTCAACATCAGCAATCCCTTTTGTGACCTCTCTGCCAGTGTTAGCAAGAAACGCTAGTGATACAAAAATGGAACTAGCCTCAGCAAAACCTTTCGAAATCACGAACCCGCCATAAACAAATGGAATGACAACACAGATGCTCACTAGCAAGTTCCCCAAAAAACCCGAACGCTTGCCCCATAAGGAATAAGCTGTAAACACGAACCACGAGAAAATCGCTATAATGAGACATTGCCAACTCAAGATTAGAGCCAATCCAAACCCTAAAGCAGTAAGGAGGACGGCAAAAGCCTGAGCTTGCCTAAGAGAAATCTTTCCGCTTGGAATCGGACGATTCGGCTCATTTATGGCATCTATTCCTCTATCAATGACATCATTGATAACCATTGAGCCCGCAGTAAGAAAGAATCCCGTTAAAAAACCCGCTAAGAGGTTAGGCAAGACGTGCACGGAAGAAATGTGGGCCGCCCGAACCAAAGCAGCACCCACGATGACGGCAAAGCCCATCATAATACAATTCACGGGACGCACAATTCGAACGAAAGCGCCAATTTTACTCATCGACATGAACCGAAAAAGAATTTGGTAAAAGAGCCTTTAAAACTTCCTCTAAACCGATTTTAAGTTCTTCTGTAAACCTTATACTCGAAAGGCTCAACCTCAAACCTAGGACAAACAGTGATCTCAATTCCGCCATCACATGGCTTATCAATGAATTTGCGCAAATAGCCACAAAAAACTCGGGATCCATTCACACACCGTTGCTTACAACCTACACAGTTCTCGTAGTTGCACTCTTCTTTTTCCTGCCGCTTTCTCTCTCTGTCCACACAGCACGCCCCGCAAGCTAAGAATTCCTGAATAGTATATCGTGTGATTTAATATAAACCTTCGCAATCACTGAAACCAACACGCATAAAAACGCTCTAATACTATACGCTCTTGAGGACGTGGGAGAAATATCTGATGAATTACGACATTGACGAATTAAGGGTCATAATCCCCGTGGGGGGAATTGCAAAACGTCTTCTTCCCTTGACATCTGAAGTTTCCAAGGCGTGCATACGTCTCCTTAACAGACCACTTATCGAAATCAGTCTCCTGTGCCTTGCTAAACAAGGCGTTAAGAACTTCATCTTTGGCGTCAAAGGATACACTAACTATCGCAGTCTTCATGACTATTTCGAGTCAGGTATAGGCTTCTCGGCTAGGTATGGCATAACACCGCGCATTCACATAAAATATCAACCTAACGAAGACGACCGTGGAAGCGCTGACTCGGCAAAAATCAATATGGAATACTACGATGTGGAGAATCCGGTGTTCGCGGTGCAGGGCGACAACATCTTCGACATTAACCTTCAGGACTTCTTAAGGTTTCATGAGCAAAAAGGAGCGATGATGACTATTGGACTTCGGCAAGTGGAAAACGTCAACGGCTACGGCATAGCCGACGTTAACAAGGACATGCGGATTTTGAGGTTCGTGGAAAAACCAACAAAAGATGAAGCTCCGTCAAACTTGGCAAACACTGGACTGTACCTAGTCACGCCAGAGATTCGAAACGTCTTCATGGAAAAAGGCGTTCAAGAGCTTATACAAAAGAATCGTAGACTTGACTTCGGGTACGACTTTATCCCCTACCTAATCAAAACAGGTCGACCCGTCTACGGTTATACACTAAAGGGAAGCTGGTACGACATAGGAACGCCCAACCGATACCTAGAGGCTATGACCGAAATCATGCATGGCAAGTTATCGTCTTTGACAGACTTCGGCGGAAGAATATCCAGCGATCGCAGTATATGGATGCAAGGGGAAAGCAAAGAATCAATACTGAGACGAGAAGAAATCATCCAGAAGGTGGAGTCAGAGAGAATCCAATTGGAAGACCCCGTCCTAATTGGACGACACTGCCAAGTCAGCGATGGCGTGAAAATAGCTAATTCATGCATTGACAACTACTCAAAAATCGGAAAAAATGTAGTCATCGAGAATTCGGCAGTCATGGATCGGGTAATAATAGGCGAAAACGCCCAGATAATAAACAGCATCATCGGAAGACATTCGACGATAGAGTCGACCGAGAACGAACCTACACGGATCGCCTCTGCCTCAGTTATTGCAGATGATGTCACGGTCGCTGCTGGGTCAACATTCTTAGAAGCAAGAGTGTATCCACACTTGCATGTCTCAAAGGGAGATTACAGAAAAATCGTCCTTTCATCATAGTGCCAACATGACCTGAACCAAGAATACTTGTATGTAAAAGATATCGCCTCATAAAAAAAACTTTTTATATCTACTACAAGCTCTTATCCTAAAGCAAAAAACCAATGGAGAAGCGGAAACCGAGGAAGATTTATGCCCGTTCTAGAAGTGCAGGATCTGAGAACTTACTTCACTACGCTTCGGGGACCAGTAAAGGCCGTTGACGGAGTTAGTTTTCAAGTGGAAAGGGGTCAAGCAGTGGGTCTAGCGGGCGAATCAGGATGCGGCAAGACGACAACGGCTCTGTCAGTACTGAAAATCCTACCTTCAAACGGAAGAGTTGTCGGAGGCAAAATCCTTTTCAAGGGAACAGATGTGGTTAAGCTTTCAGAAGACGACATGCGAAAGAAAATACGATGGAAAGCAATTTCGATCGTATTCCAAGGCGCCATGAACGCTCTCAATCCTGTCTACAGAGTCGGCGACCAAATAACAGAGGCGATCTTGACACACGAGAAGATATCTAAAGGTGATGCTGATGAACGCGTAAGAAAACTCTTTGAAACAGTAGGGATTGATCCTGATAGGGCGTTCAACTATCCTCACGAGTTCAGTGGAGGAATGAGGCAGCGTGCATTGATCGCGATGGCGCTGGCCTGCAACCCGGAGCTTTTAATCGCCGATGAACCCGGAACGGCCTTGGACGTGATCGTCGCGGCTCAGGTTTTGAAATTAATGCGAGAGCTAAAGGTCAAGCTAAACCTCGGAATGATAATGATCACCCACGATCTGTCGATCATCGCAGAAACGTGCGAAAGATGCGTCATAATGTATGGAGGAAAGGTGGCGGAATATGCCGATGTTGTCACTATTTTTAAAGACCCCGAGCATCCATATACGCAAGGCTTGATAAACGCGTTTCCGGGCATTAGAGCGCCTAGATCAGAACTTGTCTCTATCCCGGGTTCCCCGCCAGATCTATTGAACCCTCCGCCAGCATGCAGGTTCCACCCGAGATGCCCTTATGCAATGGAGATATGTAGAAAAGAAGAACCTATGGCAATCGACATAGGAGAACGCCATTTCGTAGCGTGCCACTTAGTTACCAAGAAATAGGCGGCAAGCATAATGGATGAGATAGTAAAAGTTGAAAACCTGAAGAAATGGTTTCCAGTGAGAATGGGATTCTGGGAGACCTTGGTCTCACGAAGGCAGCTGTTCGTTCGGGCCGTAGACGGAATTTCTTTTGAACTTAGGAAGGCGGAGATTTTTGGTCTTGCTGGCGAAAGTGGTAGCGGGAAAACGACCACCGGAAGACTAGTTCTGAGGTTAATCGACCCAACTAGCGGAAAAATATTCTTTGAAGGCAAGGATTTGGCCCTTCTTTCGGAAAAAGAGATAAAGCCTCTGCGAAGTAGGATGCAGATAGTTTTCCAAGATCCCTACGAATCGCTGAATCCAAGAATGACCATTGCTGACATAATGGCGGAACCTCTGAGAATTCAGCATAAAGGCAATGAAGAAGAAGTGGAAAAGCGAGTTCACGAAGCACTGGCAAACGTTCAACTTGTTCCCCCTGAAGAGTTTCTATTCCGTTTCCCACACGAGCTGAGTGGCGGTCAACGGCAACGAGTCGCGACGGGAAGAGCTCTAGTGTTGCAACCTTCATTTATAGTTGCGGACGAGCCAGTCTCAATGCTTGACGTTTCCATAAGGGCAGAGGTTCTGAACCTTATGGTCGACTTGGTTAAGAAGTTCAAAGTTTCATTCCTATACATTACCCACGACTTGGCCCTGGCGCGCCATATCTGTGATAGAATTGCCATTATGTATTTGGGTAAGATAATGGAGATGGGAACCGTTGACCAGGCTATTTTGGAACCATTACACCCCTATACCAAGGCTTTGATCGCTGCTGTCCCTGTTCCAGACCCAGAGTCCGCACGTGCTGAGGTCGTTATAAAGGGTGAGATTCCAAGTCCGATCAATCCGCCGCCAGGTTGCCGCTTCCACACAAGATGCCAAATGGTGAAGGGCGAAATCTGTCGCACTACGGAGCCCAAACTGGTAGACGTCGGCAAGGGTCACATGGTAGCATGCCATTGGTTTCCAGAAGGAAGTGAACCCAGCACTGCTGGAAGAGAATAGGTTTTTCCTCTTTCTCACTACTGTGCTACTTTTTTAAGTTGAGCTTGATACATTTCAACAATTTCTTTCTCGGTAGTGGCGTCTTCGGGCGACTTGTCTAGCCGAAAATTTCCTGTGAATCTTGGAAACCTAATCGCTAAGCCGCTTCCGTTACGAATCGCGTCCATCGCGCACACATGAATTGGACTGAGTGTGATTTCTGCACCGATTATTTCGACAACTGTTCTGGGTTCAAACCATACATCTGCTTCCATGAGTGATTTAACTCTTGAATGCTTATGAGGGATTTGATTTTCCTTAAGCATGTTCGGAAGCTTTTCGAGGTCCTCGTCCGTGAATCCAGAGCCGCATTTGCAGACTGTTTTAAAAACATCTTCTTTGGGTTCATAGGCTGCGAGGAGCAATGCGCCGTATGTTCCTGCTCTTTTGCCTCTTCCATGAAAGGCGCCAACTACGGCCAAATCCACGGTGTCTGTCATTTCACTCTTGTAGTCGCGTTTGTATTTTATCCAAAGCCATCCTCTTGCTCCTGCTTGATATACAGAATCGGACGTGACTGATTTACATACTAGGCCTTCACAGCCATTCTCTATAGCTCTTTCAAAGAATTTTTCAAGTTCCTCTGCATCGTCGGTCGTTATGTTTTCAGCTGTTGTGGCGCGGTTGCTTTTTATGATGGTTTTTTCTAGTTCTTTTCGACGCAACGGGTAAGGTTTTAGTGTAAAGTCTTTCCCGTTTGAATAGAGCACATCGAACATAAAGAGAGCTATTGGATACTCTTCTATGGCTTCTTTAACGCCGTATTTTCTTCTCCTATGCATCAATTCTTGGAATGGTCGCATTTCGCCCGTGTCTGGATCAACGGCCACGCATTCTGCTTCTACTATCGCGGTCTTGGACTTTACGTACTTTCGGAATAGATCTACAACGTCTGGGTACTGTTCGGTGATGTTTTCAACTCGTCGAGAGAAAAGCGTGATTCTGTCTTCATCCTTGTGCGCTTGAACCCTTTCGCCGTCATATTTGAATTCAGCGATGCATTTTCCGCCGAGCTTTTCAAGAATTTCGTGTGGCGAAGCGAGTCGCTCGGCGAGCATGGGCCGGATAGGTTCGCCTATGGAGACTTCGAAAGTCGTGATGGCCTCTAAACCTTTTTCAACTATGGTTTTGGCCACTCTGCCGAGGTCGCAGCATATATTATATGCCCGTTCGAGGTATTCCTTAGCTTCTTTTCCGCCTCCATAAGCAATCGCGAGTGCATCTAGGGCAGTCATGTCGGCGATTCCGAGTCTTAGGCTGCCCGTCACTGTCCGGATGACGTATTTGGCCTCTTTTGGAGACGCGTTCGTCAAAAGTCCAGCGAGTAGACTCATTTTGGCGTCAACAGAGCCTGCGCCAATAGTCTTAGCCATTCTCTCCAAGGTTTCGTAGACTTTAGAAACTGTAAGAGGTTGTTGAAGAAAGGTCGCTTGAATTCGCTTTTCCAGGAATTTCTGGGCAGTCTCTCCGAGATCGCCGCTGTGTTTCAGGTCGTCTTGTATTCTTTCTCCACTGACCCCGCTTGCTCTTGCAAGGGCTTTTATCGCCAGCTTTTCAGCGATGCCGATTTCTATTCCAACAAAATCTGGATAAATCTTTCCTTGCGTGAGGTACACAACCTTATCAACGAGTTCTTTTGGCGTTTTCTTGAGGAGCTCTACAAGATAATCAGTCATTTCTAGCCTCTTTGTCGTTGCCTCGATTTTTTCATAGGAATCTGCGATGATTGCATATTTCAAGAACTGCTTTCCCTCCTATCAATAGCCAGTGATGATGTTATCTTATTGAGGTTGGCCATTTTTCTTTCTCATCTGAGTAGGCGGGGCCAAACCAGCCCGTCGTAGAAAATGGCACCGAGAAAAGAATTTCATGAAGTGTCTTTACTTTCTTGTTCTGAGTCGTGTAGTTTTGCCGCCTTTTGCTTCTATATCGTCTGTTACTTGAATTATGGCTCGACTCACGTGGTTTCTCGCGATTGTTGAATCGTTTGCTCTCGTCGACAAGTGAAGTTCGATCTGTGGGCTTCTTTCCGCGCCTTTTGGGTGAGATTTTATGTAAACGTGCGAGTTGTCCCGCATCACTTTGTCAATGATCGGCGCCAGTTCAGATTCCATCAATCCTGATATGCCAAGGCTTGCCTCAAAAAACGTCACATCGCCAGTAAATTCTCTAATCGCAGGTGCGACAGAATTTTTGAAAATAGCTTCCATTTCCGGCGGGACGCCAGGCAAGGCTATAATCGACACTTTACCATACTCGGCCTGCACCCCCGGCGCTGTTCCGATTGGATTAGGCAAGGGTTTTGAGCCCTTTGGAAGCTTTGCCATCTTTATACGCGCTGGAGTTAACTGGATTTCCTTCAGTCCCTGCTGTTTGGCGTATGCTCTGTACTTTTCTTGAATCATTTTCAGTGCATCTGTATTGAGGCTAAGCACAACGTTTAATGCCTTTGCGATGCCCTCTAACGTCTTATCATCAAAAGTGGGTCCCAATCCGCCAGTGGTAATCAAGAAGTCTGGTCTGCGATCTATGGCTTCTTTCACTGCTGTCTCTATCTCTTCGATGTCGTCGGCGACGGTTGTGATCCGGCGAACATTCGAGCCTAAAACGGTTAGACGTTTGGCCAGCCACTGAGCATTCGTGTTCAGCGTCTTGCCAATTAGAAGCTCGTTCCCAGCGCTTATGATTTCAACGTTTCCTGTCAATGTCAAGCCTCCTAGCATAGCATGCCATATTTAAAAACAAAGCGCGTCACCTGCCAACCTACGCCTGCAGTGCTTCGGGCTATGCTACTTTTTCTTGTTACTCAGCCACCATTTCAGGTATTCTTTCTGTTGTTTCTTCTTCTCGTCTTCTTCTGTCTCAAACTTTGGTCTCAATTTCTCTCTGAGCTCAATTAGTTCTTGCTGGGTGACTGAGAGTCCACAGCTTTTGCACACGTAAGTCTTTGTAGCAGAAGTGTATTGCATTTCGCCGCCGCATTCAGGACAATATGGCATCTATGGTTGAGCCTTCTCGTCAAGACAACACAGAGCAACAAAAAAGTCTTTTGGTTTTGGAGGAGAAATGCGAAGAAAATCAAGCGAAGTAACTTCGAAGCAGCCTGAAATATTAGATCAATATTACATGATGAAGTTGATGAACCCTGCTTCCTTGGCAAATCCCATGGCTTTCGCCATTTCTTCTTTGGTTAGTCTTCGTCCTAGCTCTGGAATTTCAAACGCACGCCACTCTGGGCGGTATTGAAACATCACATTTATTCTTGTTGCAGAGCCGAGATTTTGTGCCATCCAATTTATAATCGGTTTTGCACAGCAATCTAAATGCCCAGGTAACACGAGGACACGAACAAGAAGTTCACCGAACTTTTTGCCATATATATGATTTCTTATGCAAGCATCCCAATAGTCGGGCGCATCTGAAATGCGCTTCGCACACTCGCTAGCGCCGTACTTGAAGTCCAAGAGATAAACGTCCACGAAACCGCCAAGAAGCTTGGCCGTCTCCTCGCTGTAGTAAGAGTTTGAGTTCCAAACGACAGGCACGTTAACGTTCACATCCCTAAAAGTTTCTAGCCACTGCTCAATCCAAGGTGTCGGCTCTCCACCAACAAGGTTAATGTTCCTGCACCCACTATTTCGTAGACGTTCAACTGCCGCAGCGAGTTGCTGACACGTATAGACCTCGCCCTTCTCGAACCATTGCGAAATCGTCCAATTTTGGCAATGGCGACAACACATCGTACAACCCTGCGTGAAAATAGTGCCCGAAGGGACAAGCTCTGGTTCTTCGCCCATGTGCTGGAACATTGTCGAAGTCGTCATTTGAGTGTCACATTTGCAGTAGCCCAACTCGCCCTTAGCGCGATTAGTTCCACATTTCCGAGAGCAAAAATGGCAACATGACAAGATGCGGCTGGCCAATTCAATCTTTAGATCTAGAAAAGATCGAGTAGGCGTTTCCAAATCTTCGAGGTATGTCAGTTTTGAATCGATTTTTCTCTCTAAGATGAGATATTCTCGCGTCAGATTCTCGTGCAGTTGCCATAGTTTTTCGGTTGAATCCTTTCTGTCGTAACTGGCCGAAAGTCTCTTGGCAATTACAAACTTGGCTAGTTTTTTGTTTTCCATAACGTCGAAGTATCTAGCCAGACTTCGGCGAACCTGCTTGTCATTGACCACTGAAACTGCGTCTGGTCGCACAACCCTCCACATGATTATCTCTGTTACACCTGGATGGGAACAATAATTTATGCATTAAGCAACTTGCTAGAAAACAGCGTATGGGTATCCTGTTCCAGATGTGTAAAGTGAACCTTTGATAGGGATATCGTGACCGCAAGCTGGACAGCGCTTGTCTTTCGTCAAATTCCATTTTGCGATCTCGAAACTGAAACGTTTTATTAACAACTCGTTGCAGTTTGGGCAGTACGTGTTCTCGAACCTGTGGCCGGGCACGTTGCCAATATAGACGTAGTTTAATCCGACCTCTTTTCTGACAGCGGTGTACGCCTCTTCCAAGGTCTGCACTGCAGTGGCTCCAATTCCTGTCATTTTGTAGTCCGGATGAAAACGGAGAAGATGCATGGGTGTGTCGGCACCCAATCCATCCTTTATCCACTGGGCGAGTTGTTTCAATCTCTCCATCGAATCTCCTAGCTTGGGTACGATGAGGTTGGTGATTTCAATATGGATGTTATTGCGATTCAGGTCTTTGAGCGTCTGAAAAATTGGCTCAACGGAAGGTACTGCAGAGAATTTCTTGTAAAATTCCGGATCAGCGGCGCCTTTAAAGTCTACTGTAGCGGCGTCCAAGACTGAGGCGATTGTCTTAACCGCATCGGTTGTCATGTAGCCATTTGTGACGAAAGTATTGAAGAAGCCAACCTGGCGGGCAAGACCAGCCGTATCAAGTGCATACTCCATGAAGATCGTGGGCTCAGTGTATGTATAGCTGATACCTTGACAGTTATTTTCTTGAGCAGATTTCACGATCTCTGAAGGGGGGAAATTCTGACTCGCCATGTTTTTAGCTTGACTGATCACCCAGTTGTCGCAGAATTGGCAACGAAAATTACAGCCCATCGTGGCGATGCTCAAAGCTGAGGCGCCTGGATGAAAGTGGAATAACGGTTTCTTGGCGATTGGATCCACACATACAGAACACGCCTTTCCATAATTGAGCGAGTACAATTTTCCTTTCTCATTCTTTCGCACCAAGCAGAAGCCGACGCCGTCGTCGGCAATATAGCATTGTCTGGCACAGAGAAAGCAGTGAACCTTACTGTCCGGTAACTTCTCATATAATATCGCTTCATGCGGGGTTGAAGACAATATGATTACCGCCTTATTATTAGCCATTGATGATTTTAAACTTTAATTGCACGCTTTTCAGGGCTGGGTTAAATTCTTATGCATTGCAGGTTGAATGTAATCTGCAATAGGAGAGTACAAACGTGAAAAAATCGTCTATGATCTCGGGCTTCTACAAGCTCAGAATAGAGGAAAGAGCGAAGGTTGTGAAAGAATTCGCCGACCTAACTAACGAGGAGGTCGAAACTCTTCGGTCTACAGGCGCTTTACCATTGGAACTCGCGGACAGGATGATTGAAAACGTCGTTGGTGCATTTCCAGTGCCTCTGGGCGTTGCAGTCAATTTTCTCATCAACGGCAAAGACTACCTGATCCCAATGGCAATCGAGGAACCTTCGGTTGTAGCCGCGGCGAGCAACGCAGCAAAAATGGCGAGAGATGGCGGTGGTTTCCACACGAGCAGTACGGAACCAATAATGATCGGACAAGTTCAAGCAGTCAAAATCAAAGACCCCTATGGGGCGCGAATGCGAATCGTCGGTGCAAAAGAGGAAATCCTGAAGAAGGCTAACGACCAAGATCCGCTACTTGTCTCGGTTGGTGGAGGCGCCATAGATCTAGATGCTAAGGTCATTAACACGGTTGCTGGGCAGATGCTGATCACAGAGTTGCATGTTGACTGCAGAGATGCCATGGGTCCAAATGCTGTAAACACTATGCTCGAAGCTGTAGCGCCGCTAATCGAAAAAATAACAGGAGGGCGCGTCTATTTACGCATAATCTCAAATCTTGCTACCGAGAGATTAGCAAGGGCTTGGTGCGCTGTGCCGAAGGAAGCTGTGGGCGGCGAAGCAGTTGTCGATGGCATTGTTCAAGCCTACGCCTTTGCGGCCTCAGATCCTTACCGCGCAGCGACGCATAACAAGGGGATTTTAAATGGCATCATCGGCGCTGTTATGGCAACATGTAATGATCATAGGGCCGTTGAGGCGGGGGCTCACGCATACGCTGCAAAAGATGGTCATTATGGATCACTTTCGACTTGGGAGAAAAATGAAAACGCCGACCTAGTAGGTTCTATAGAGTTGCCTATGGCAGTTGGTATAGTGGGCGGAGCAGTCCGAACGCACCCAGTTGCAAAGGTTGCCTTGAAGATTCTGGGCGTTAGAACAGCGTCAGAGTTGGGCGAAGTCTTGGCTGCGGTTGGCTTAGCCCAGAACCTTGGTGCCTTGAGAGCTCTAGCGGCTGAGGGCATACAAAAGGGTCACATGAGGCTTCACGCTAGAAACATAGCGATTGCAGCGGGTGCGACAAGCGGCATTGTGGACAATATAGTGGAAAGAATGGTGCAAGAACGCAAAATCAGAATGGATGTAGCCAAGGAGCTATTAGACGAGTATAAAAAAACTGGCAAGATCTAACAAGCTACTGAGGCCTAATGGTAAAATGCTGATAATTCCAGGCCCTGCAAGCCTAGACTTGGGCAAACGAGTGGCAAAACTGCTCAACGTAAGAGCAGTCAACGTTGTTTTCAAGAGATTTCCAGACGGTGAATCCTACATTAGAGTAGAAGACGAGCTAAAGGGTGAAGAGGTTGCAATCGTTCAGACGACGAGCCCGCCGCAAGACACCAACCTGTTTCAGCTCTTCTTAATAGCTGATGCGGCGAAGGATTTAGGCGCAAGAAAAATATCGGCAGTAGTCCCATACTTGGCTTATTCACGGCAGGACAAGAGATTCCTCTCTGGAGAGGCCTTTAGCATCAAAATTGTTGCGAAACTCTTGAAGGACTCGGGTGCAGATCGGCTGCTGACGGTGAATTCTGTGCATGACCGAAAGATCTTGGCAAAGTTTCCACTTCAAGCCCAGAGCATATCTGCTATT
>DATHCB010000143.1:0-23632 GCA_035319765.1 Bathyarchaeia archaeon | reverse complement strand
AATTCATAATAGTGCATAATACCGCCAGCTGGCTTGATCGCCGCGCACGCAGTGTCAACAAATTCTATCGCCTTTTCAGGTAGGTTCATGACGACCCTGTCCGCTACTCCGGTCAAACGCTCATGCACAACAGTTCGAACGTCGCCAAGAATGGGCGTAACTTTGGTCGCAACTCTGTTCGCTGCAACATTCTTGTTTAAGAGTTCGATTGCATAAGGATTCAGGTCGACAGCGTACACGTGCACTTTTTTCCGTTGTCTTGCAATTTGGATGGCAAAAGGTCCTGCTCCCGTGAACATATCGATAATAGTCTCTCCCTCTTTAACTAGTCCCGCTACTCTTTTGTGCTCGTTGGAGAGTCGCGGAGAAAAGTAAGCTTTTGACAGGTCCACATGGTAGATGCACCCATACTCCTTGTGCACCGTTATGGTTTTAGCTTCTCCGGCGATTACGTCAAACTTTCTTGTTCGATAAATCCCTTCAACAGCGCTCGCTTTAGCTAGTACTGTGTGAATACGTTTGTTTGTCTCCAAAACCGCCTCACCAATTTTCTGCTTATAGTTTTCCAGCTCCGGAGAAATCTCGAGCACGGCTATGTCGCCGATGAAATCCGCCGAGTGCGGAAGACTCGCAATTACATGAGGAGGCAGTTCTTCCGCGAGAATATCAACTAATGTTTTAGGTGAAGGTAACGTTTTTTCTGAAAAGTCGTAAACGCAGAACTTTGCCAGGAAGATGGCTTTTTGTACTGTTTCAAGTTCAATGGCTGATAATTCTCTCAACAATGGAATTTGCAGGCTACTGTTTTCTTGGTTGATTTTCAATGTCGGATCGAAAAGACCGAGTTGTTTGATCAGAAGTATGGCTCTTTCTCCATATTGCCTCGGAACTTCCAAGCATGGCGACGTCGGCAAATGTGAGGCACCTATCTCATTGTCGTTTTGGTGTTCTCGATTTCCTCGAGTAGTCCCGTGAGGAAGGTTTTGTAGAGAGCAATTTGCTTCGTTATCCAAGCCTTGCCCATACTCGTCCACATCTGCCCGTATTCGCCCTTTTCAAGTTTCTCAACTTCTGCAAGAAGAAAGTTGGAGTTTTCTTCCATTCCCGAAAAAGTTTCGGGTGTTGCTTTTGCAAAAAGTAATAGCCTGACGTAGCCAAATTCGTCCATCTTGTTTGCGTCTTGTAATATTTTAGCCTCTAATGTTCTCGATTTGGCTCCTTGGACCTGGTTTTCGATAGCGGAAGCAACTGCTTCCTTAAATTCTCCTTTGAAGCCCTCCTTCTCCATGAATCTTCTTGCTGTCTCTGCGCTGGTTGTTTCCAAGGGTTTTTTCTCTTTTGGTTCAAAGAATGAAATGTCATGCAATAATCCAGACGCCACGCAAGTGCTGACGTCCGCATGCATCTCCAGTGATAATCGCCAACACCAAAATGCCACCCGCAGAGAATGCTCAAAATAATACTTGGGTCCTCTTGGACTGGCTATTTGTTCTCGTCCAGTCTCCAACAAATGTTTCTCTGCAAAAGTAGAAATCCTTTCAAACAAATCTACGCTACTGTTCATGTTCATCGGGGAACATACCGATATTTGAAGATATAAAAAGTTTCGAACAGAAGATAATTCGAGTTAAAGTTCCTGGGAAAAATGTGGATGTTTAGCGTGGCTCATGACCTGCTGAAGCCCCTTTGCGCCTCTATTTCCATAACGCGCGCCTCGATGAAATCAGTAACCCTGTCTTGGCTGTACCTCTTTTCTTGTTGCCATTTTACGAGTTGCTCCTTGATTACCTTCAGGACTTTCTCTATATCGAAAGGCTTCATCAAGTAGGCATCTGCACCTTTATTGACCGCCGAGATCGCGTTCCCCAATGATGGATAGCCAGTCATAATTATTTTCCGCATTTTTGGGGTCGTTTCCTTCATTCGCGTCAGAAGTTCAGTTCCTTCCATATCTGGAAGTCTGATATCTATCAGCGCCAAATTGTAGAGTATAGCTTTGGTTTTCTTTATAGCGTCCGCTCCATTTTGTGCTGTGTCAACGACATACTCTTCTTCAAGAATTGACGCCAGCACGCTTCTTATGCTTTCGTCGTCGTCAATAACAAGGATTCTGGCTCGTTCACCCAAGTCCTTTCACCTCCCTCAGTTGGTTTCTGCTTAATGGGAACTATTACAGTGAAGGTTGTGCCTTTGCCACTTTCGCTCTCTACAAGAATCTTTCCTTCATGCGCTTCGACAATCCGCTTGCAGATTGGCAGACCGAAACCCATCCCCCTGGCCTTAGTTGTGAAGAGGGGACTCCAGAGTTTACTAACGGTTTCTTTCGACATCCCGATTCCAGTGTCCGAGAACGTGAACTTTAGGTTCCGTATCCATTTCTTGGTCGTAATCGTAAGTTTTCCTCCATTAGGCATTGCGTCGAATGCATTCCTAATCATGTTGATGAAAACTCTTCGCATTCGTTCTAGGTCAACGCTTATCTTGGGTTGACTTTGAACATTATTTATCACTTGAACATTCGCGGGAACTGGAACGAATGACAAGGCTTCCTGCACGATTTGCTTTGGATTGGTCTCAGTCACTTCTAGCTTTATCTCCCTGGAGTACTCTAACAGGTCATTTATGATTTTGTTCGAGTATGCAATGTCTCTTTCGATGATTTCCAACATTTCCCTTCCTTTTTCGTCCATTCCTGATCCATGCTTTGTCCTCAAATAGTACGTGGCGCCCGTAATGCCCATCAAAGGATTTCGCAGATCGTGCCCCACCATTCCCGCAAGCTCTCCGATGGCTGCTAACCTCTCTGACTTAAGTAGCTGTCTTTGAACTCCTCTTAACTCTTGGGTTCTCTCCTCCACCTTGTCCTCCAAATGCTCTGAGTATTCTTTCAACTGTTGAAGCAGTTTGGCGTTTTCTATTGCCACTGCTGCTTGAGGCAAGAACAGCTGCAAAGGCGCTAGAGATTCCTTCGTGGGTCGTCTTCCATCAAGGGGATCATCAACGCTCACCACACCGACTATGTGTCCATCGGCCAACCTGAGTGGAGCATAAAGTAAGTCATCTGGGTTCCAATCGACCATTTCTTCTGGTTTCAGGTGGCTTCGTACCGTGCCCCTGCTGAACTTCCTTCGAACCCATGGATCATTCCATGGCAGGTAGTAGAATTCTCCGATTCTGAAAGGGGAAAATTCCTGCCCAAAGCGTTCTTGCCACACTTTTCCTGGCTGTTTATTTGTCCATAGAAACTCTTGTTCTTTTTTTGTCAAGCCCGCGGTCACTATGTCTTCGGGCTTTTCTATGCCCAGATTTTGGTCTCTTACGGACAGGACGACTCTGCGCCATCCGAGTCCTTTTATGGCCTCCAGAATCGCTCGAAGGCGCTGTCTTAGTTCCGTAGAATTGATCATCTCAGCTGAACTCTTCATTAACGAAGCTTGCTGTTTATTGCGTTTCTGTATCTCTTCTCTGTTTGCTAGACTATTCATCGCGGTGGCAGCATGCGACGCCAAAATCTGAACTAACACAACATCCTTTTCCGTAAATGCGTCTAATTTTCGGCTTTCCAAGTTTAGAAGACCTAGAACTTCGTCATCTATAAGGATAGGAACAGCAAGTTCTGACCTTATGCCTTGAACGCCTTGGACATAATCTTTATTCTTGCTTACGTCTCGAGCAAGGATGGGCTTGTGCATGACCGCAGATTTCACGACTATGCCCTTTCTTGATCCATCCAAGGGCAGCTTGATAAGATTGAGTGTTTGATATCCCGATTGGGATTCGACTTCAAGATAGCCTTTTTTGACAATCAAGAACGAAGCAATTTCAAAGCCAAGTGTCCGCTTTAAAGCATCTAACGTCAATTCATAAATCTGCTTGTGGCTTTTCGCGGCATTTAACTTTCCGCCATAGAAATTTAATGCGGAGAGCCTTTCTTCTAGTTTCTTCTGTTCTGTCTTGTCTCGTATGACGGCGGTGATTAATATTCCCTGTTTTGTTCTCCAGACCGAAGTGGAAAGCTCGATCGGAAATTTACTTCCGTCTTTTCGACATCCCATGATCTCGAGCGTTTTTTTCGTCTTACTTGGTTTTCCAACTCGGAACAATCGGTCCGTTGCCTTTTGATGATTTTTCATTAGTCGTTTAGGCATCACCAGCGTAATTGGTTTGCCGATTGCCTCATTGGCCGAGTAGCCAAAGATAGCTTTGGCTGCTAGGTTCCAAGAGATTATGACGTCTCTGTTGTCAATAGTGACTACGGCTTCAGCCGCGCGTTCTAATACCGAACGAAAGTGCTCTTCGCTCTCTTGGAGGTTTCTTGTCCTTTCTTTGACTAGTTCTTCCAAATGCTCAGAGTAACGCTTCAGTTGCTTCTCGACACGCTGCTTTTCGGTGACGTCTTCAACCATCTCTATTGTCGCAACAACTTTTCCATTCTTATCTTTAATAGGAGATGTTATTATCTTGTAGTAGATGATTTCCATACCACGGGGTGTTTCCGTTATGGCTTCATGAGTATGCCCTGTCTTGAGCGTTTTGATTGCAGGGCAATAACTACAGATATTCTTCCTTGGAGGGTCGTTAAAATATTCATAGCAGATGGGTTTTTTGGAAACGTCGATACCTGGAAACCACTTTCTCATGATCTTGTTTAGAGACAAAATTTCCATATTTGGAGTTATCACGGCAACTCCGATGCCAATATTGTCCACTATACCTTTAGCGCGTTCGCGGAAAGCTGCAAATGCACTTCTGAGTGTTTCCTCGTCATCTCCCACGTTCGTTGTTTCGTTATCGATAGACTTTTCAGAGAGCCTTGAGTATCGATTGTTCCTATGCTTCTTTTGAGGACGACGGGTTTCTCGACTCACGTAAGAGTCTATCAAACCCTTACCCTCTCCTCCTCACAATCAACTAGTTCTTTTATCGTATTTATCCTACTTTTTTCTCGAAAACTGCGTTTGGCTATAGTGACGTATTCCGCAAATGAGAAACCCTTCTTCTTGTCCCACCGCAGGATGCCTCCGACTTTTTCGTAAAGCCGCTGCATAATCAGAATCTCAAGGCATCCAGCTCCGACTCCAAAAATGTTTTCAATGGCTTGTGAGAAAGCGCTCAATCTATCAGGAATCTCTTCTCTTTTGATGTCAAAAGTTTTTTCCAAGTGGAAATATATTGCCTGCTTAGAAGACTCGCCCAGCGAAGATAATCCTTCATCTATAGCTTCGAGCATCAGTTTTTCGAAATCCGTTCTCACAATAAAGCCCGCTGCTAGGTTTTATCTTGAACTTATGATTACACTTCGTTCGTAGCAGATTAATCACTTACGCATCTCGCGTCCAGAATTCTAATCAAGATCGAAAATCACTAGAAAATAGTGGCGAGCCCAGAGAGATTCAGGCTCCAACTATTCAATTCTAGAACACACCTGCAGGTTTTGATCTCAAAGATTTAAACCCAAACCGACTTCGTTCCAAGCATTAGTAGCGATGCTGGCCTCCTTTGGTGAAAATTCGAGTTCTGTCTGACTGATTATGAGACCTTGCCCTTCGTCTTCTAGGTCTTTGATTAAGACACGATCTTGTAAGAATCGGTGGACATGGAAGGCTATGTCTTATTTGATTCCGCATGCGCTCAAATATCAATATTCAGCAAGAGGTGATACGCTTGATGAGTAGAAGGAAGGAGAGAATCTGATTCCTATAGGCTAGTTTGCGCGCGTTAATTGAGGACTAACGTCTGGTAGAAGTTTCATTGATAATTTCCTTAATTCTTTTCATTCTAACTTTTTCTATAGCGTTCCGGTCATATAGGGCATCAAGTTCATCGGTATTTCCTACCCAGATTATTTCTTTTGCAGTTTTAGAAGTGGGTTCACCTTCGTAACTAGTGACCATATAGTAATAGACATTTTGTCTTTCGCCGTTACTTGCTACCCAAAAATCTTTCTTGAGAAACTCTGATTTCTTTACTTCTACGCTCAATTCCTCTCTCATCTCTCGTTTAAATGCATCCTTTCTATTCTCATTTTTTTCAACGTGACCTCCAGGCAAGCAAACAATTCCAGGGTCTATTTTTTCATCTGTCTTTCTTCTTTCAACTAAGAATTTATTGTCTCTAAAGATGATACCAACTACCACATCCACAGTTTTCACAATTATCAAACATATTCAAGAAACCTAGGCTTATATTAACTTGTGCGCGTCGATCCTACTTTGGCGACTGTGTGCGCGGTTTTGATGAGTTTAGTAACCAGTGCTTTTTTCTTCGAGTTAATTTTAAGGAAGATTAGTATTCACGTTGGGGATTTAGAATCTGGTTAACCGCGCGCAACCGTTAACGTTTGGACATCAGAGCTAGAAGGGATGATTTGAAGGTTTCAAACGTGTCCTGGTCATAGAGGCAGTAGACTACTCTTTCCAGTCTTGTGGGACATTCTAGGTACGCGATCGTGGTAGATAGCATTATCATGGCGCATCGGTCTTTTGGAAACCCAAAGATTCCCGTGCTTATGGCTGGGAAAGCTATGCTTTTCAATGTGTTTCTGTCAGCAAGAATCAACGAGTTTAGCGTGGCGTCCTTGAGTTTCTCATCTTCATGTTCCTCACCATGTACCGGACCGACAGCATGAATGACATGTTTAGCTTTGAGGTCTCCTCCGGTTGTTATGACTGCTCCGCCCACGTGAGTCCCTCCTATCTTGTTGCATTCTTCCTGGATTTTTGGTCCACCTTTCTTTCTGATTGCCCCTGCCACTCCGCCCCCCATGAGAAGCGTAGTGTTTGCTGCGTTAACTATGGCGTCAGTGTCCAAATCTGTAATGTCGCCAAGTGTCAATTCCAAGGCGGTTTTGCTGATAATCACTTTCATATTTTAGCCTCACCATGATGCGTGAATAAGCGTTAACTAATAATCAGAAGGATACGCTGTTATCATGTAATGATAAGCCCCAGATTTCTTGAAGGCGTCAAGCTTGAAGCCAGCCTTTCTGATGAGGCTGATCGCGTTTTGCTTACTAAACCTAATAGTCATTGGTGGACCGAAATTCATGGGCTCTTTTTTCCAATCGATATCAACTAGGCATCCATCGGGTTTCAGCATTGTCTTCGCGTTCATCAGCACTCTCGTCGGGTTGTTAAAGTCGTGCAGAACGTTGCCAAAGAAAACAAAATCGGCACAGCCTTCGCAGAGTAATAGTTCTTCGGCTTTTCCAGTCTTCAAAACCAAATTGGTTAGGCTCTCTTTCGCGGCTTTTTCTTCAAGGCATCTAACAGCTTCTGAATCAGCGTCTAGACCGTAGACTTTGCCGGTTTCTTCAACCAACCGTGCTGCTGGAATGGCGAAGAAGCCGTCACCGCAGCCTATGTCGATGAACGTTTGGCCGGGCTTTAGATCAATTTCGCGAAGTATTGCTTCAGGATCTTGCCATTTTCTTCTCTCGGTTTCGTCGCAATGGTGAATGCTGTGCCAGCTCAAGTCGTTCCCAACGTCTAATTACAACTCATTCCTTGAGAATTAAATGATTAACGGCTATTTAGGCTAGAACTCACGCAAAATGCAAGCGCTAATGTCGACGTACATTGATAGATTTACATCGTTTTAGGTGCATATCTCTTCGAAACTTGAACCTAGATGGTGGCGGGCCCGGCGGGATTTGAACCCGTGGCCAACGGATTAAGAGTCCGCCGCTCTGCCTTGCTGAGCTACGGGCCCACAGTTGCTGAAGCCGCTAGTCTTCTATAGGTGGTTACGCTAATATTTTACGGTATAGAATTCGTTACCTTTATATGCTGGGTAACAGAATTATTACCTTAGACTAAAAAGGTAAGGAGAAGAAGAAATGGAGTATGAGGTAGTGGAAGCTTGGATAAGAGGAGTGGCGGATTCCCATTCGGACAGCTCCGAGACAGCTTACAAATATCGACATGAAATAGAAAGGTTCTGTCAATTTGTCGGAAAGAAACCTGCGGAGATTTTGAAGGATATAGAAGTGAAGGATGATCGTCAATTCAAAAGACATTACACGCCTCTAGTGAATGCTTACAGATCTAATCTCTCCCAAAGCTTCGCCAAAGGAACAGTTAGCTCAAAAATGGGAGCAATAAAGAGCTTCTTCAAATACAACAGCCTTCCGCTTGATTTTGTCCCACAAATTAGGATAGTAGCGACTTATCACAATCGAGACATCACCAAAGAAGAAATCCAAGCGGTGCTTAACATTAGCTCTCCACGAAGCAAAGCGTTCTTCTGCATTATGGCTCAATCAGGCATAAGACCTGACACTCTCTGCGAGCTTAAATTCCAAGGCTTAGAGCCAGATTGGAGCAAAGGCGTGATTCCGTGCAAAATACACGTTAAGCAAGAAATTGCGAAATGTTGCTATCGTGAATATTACAGTTTTATGTCCGATGAAAGCGTCAAATATTTGAAAGCCTATTTGCAGTCAAGACCTCCTGTAACGGCAGAGGATTATCTTTTCACTCAGGAGACAAGCGGAAGTGGAGATGCTGATGACATTAAGCGTTCCAAGATGCCTGTGAGTCCAAAGAGTTTCAGTGAGATTTTCAAAAAGGCATTACGCACATTGAAGGAGAGAGGGGTTGTGAATTACGAAGTTCGGGGCAACAGAAAGCCTAGTGAATTGAAACTTTACTGCCTTCGCAAATACTTCAGAAAGTATGCGAACCAAGCAGGGTTTGAGTTTGTTCAATATTGGATGGGGCATATTGTACGGACAGGTGTTGAAGAGAGCTATCGGCCTCTAGATCCAGAGTTTCATCGGAAGCTATACGAAGAGAAAGCAATGCCGTTCTTGCGGTTTGAAATTTCCACGCCAAATGAAACAGCAAAATTGATTGAAGATCAACGGAAGGAAATTGAGGATCTGAAGAGAAAGACAGAGGTTTTGGATAGGTTTGTCTCCATGAGCGATGTTATTGAAGATGAAGATGACGCTAAGAGAGTGCTGGAATTCTTCAAACAGCTCCGAGAGGAGAAACAGCAGAAGGCCATGAACAAACAAGAGAAGGAAGTGAAATCTGAAAATGCAGATTTCTTCACACAGTCAGAGGAGGAATTGGTGGGAGTGCCGAAGGAACATCCAATGCGCAGGACGACTCCAGTGAAGCAAGAAAGTGTGGATTTAGACAAAATGGGGGAACGCGCACGCGCACGGAAACGGACAAAAAGGATCTCATAAGACTTAAAAAGCAACATTATAGATTATGACTCGGTGTCCCTACGGCTTCTCTTGATAGCGAAATTCAGAGGTATAAAAAGAAGGGCTTTGAAGTTGCTCAAAAGCGGACTCTAAAATACGGTGCAAGGATATACCTCAAGAGAGAACGTGAAGGATTTCTTGTAACGGGATTTGATGCCATTTACTTATACTACATCAACGGTAATTGCTCTTATGATAGTTTGCGTGAATGCTTAAGGGATTACGAGAGGTTTTATGAAAACCAAGAATTTGACGAAGGTGACAAAGGATTCTACTTGTGTTCTGGTAGCCTTGGCGAGAAGTTATTCAAAGACTTGAGAAAAGACTTGATAGAGGATTATGATATTCGCAATAGCATAAAAGCTATGAGTTTAGGTAAAGAGACTGTTCTAAGACCAGAAGAGAATGTTGCAATACCAGAAGAAGAAACAAGAGAAGTGAAAGAGCAACCGAGAACGGAAAAGAAGGAAGCTAACGATGAAGTCAACGATATACTCAACAAAATTAAGACGCTCACGATTCACAGAATGCCCAATACGGAGAAAGACCTAGATAACATGGTTGTCAGTTACCTTTCCGCATTCTTTCCTGAAATTCAAACGCAAGTGGCTTATCAGAACGCTAGGATAGACGCTCAAATCGGTAATGTTGGAATCGAAATAAAGTTTCAACCTGATGCGAGTGAATTCGATAGGCTATACGGTCAAACAGAGAAGTATCTTGATAGTCTTGAGAAAGTTATCGTTGTCATAGGTTACGAAAGATCAAGTGAACTAACCGAGAATTTCGTGAAAAGAGTGGAAAGAAGAGGCTGGCTCAACAGTAAGGTTTTCGTTTTATCTTTGAGATAGTTCTCTGGTTCGACGCGTAAGCGCGCGCCAAATCTCCTAGATCGGATGTCTCTGTTTGTATAAATCCAAAATAAGTCCATAAGGGTTTTATAAAAGGATACTTTTATAAAATGTCCATCGTCTTTCGGTCTAGACCGAGGACTCGCATAGGCTTTATATAATTTATTATAGCGAAGAGGGTAGTAAAAAAATTTATAAAACTATCGTTTAATAAACTTGTTTGTTTAAAAAACGATAACTTTGTGAAATTACCTTTGTTTTTGGTTAGTTTTCTTAGTAGGTAGTGATGGGACGGTTTCGGATCTCTTTTTGTACGCATTGAGCAAAGAGAAAGGCAATAAATTCATTACGTTAATATTTTTCCGTTATCATGGCTTAAATGGGGATAGAAAGCGTTGACTGAGCTGGTTTTTGTGGGGTTGGGCTTGTACGATGAAAAAGATTTATCATTGCGCGCATTGGACGAGGCAAAGACTGCGGACAAGGTTTTCGCAGAGCTCTACACGAGCTTGATGTCCTCCTTGGACGTAAAAAAGTTGGAAGTGCTTGTTGGAAAAAAAGTCACAATTGTTTCAAGGAAGACGTTAGAAGAGGAGGAGGGACGTCAGATTTTGCAGGAAGCAGAGCGTGGAAAGGTCGTCTTTCTCGTACCTGGTGACCCCATGATAGCGACAACCCATATCTACCTTCGAATAAGCGCAAAAAAGATGGGTATCGACACGCGTGTAGTGCATGGTGCCTCAATCGTTTCCGCCGCTATGGGGTCGACTGGTCTACAGAACTACAAGTTCGGAAGAAGTGTGACGATTCCTTTTCCAGAAAAATCTGTGACGGCAGATACGCCTTATAGGGTTATAATGGAAAACAAGAGACGTGGATTGCACACACTTTGCTTTCTGGACGTCAAAGCAGAGGAGAAGCTTTACATGACAGTGAAGGACGGTCTGAACGCACTTTTGACAATAGAAAAGATACAAAGAAAGAATGTAGTCGCTCCAAATACACTGGTGGTTGGTGTCGCAAGGGCAGGTGCGCCTGATTCTTGCCTGGGCGCCAGTTATGTCAAAGATCTGTTGAATTACGATTTTGGGTTGCCACCGCATATTCTTGTCTTTCCCGGAAAACTCCATTTCATGGAGGCTGAAGCCTTGGTCGCCTTGGCAAATGCGCCAAGGGAAGTCTTGGGGGTGGCTAAATGAATATCAGTGATCTAGTTGCTAAATACATCAATAATACAAGGCAGGTGTTCGGAGAAATCAAGACCTTGACAGCTAATGAGATGAAGCTGGACAACAAAAAAGTGCGAGAAGTTATCGAGTGCGCGAGAAACTACTTTGAAGACTCGGAATACCATCGTGACCAAAAGCAATTTGAAGTAGCTC
The DNA here is from genome assembly GCA_035319765.1 of Bathyarchaeia archaeon. Classification (GTDB taxonomy): domain Archaea; phylum Thermoproteota; class Bathyarchaeia; order Bathyarchaeales; family SOJC01; genus DATHCB01. The sequence goes on along the minus strand of DATHCB010000143.1, from coordinate 12,182 downwards.
TAACCTCTGTTGCCTACTGCGAGGGTCTGCTAGACGCTCTTAGACTACTTGGGGTCGCGGAGTTTCAATGGCCAACGAGCAAGTAAGAAAGAAGCATACGACCGTTCTAGCCTCTGGCGTGTTCGACCTGCTGCACCTTGGCCACGTGAGATTTTTGGAAGAAGCCAAAAAGAACGGAGGAAAAGATGCTCAACTAATTGTCATAGTCGCGAGGGACAGCACCGTTAAAAAGAGAAAGGGCATGAAGCCTATAATGTCCGAAGACCAGCGTCGAGCACTAGTAGAATCGTTAAAGGTCGTTGATGAGGCAATTTTGGGCTATGAGAACTTTAACATGGATCAGGTCATTGATAAGATCAAGCCCGACATCATCGCAATGGGGTACGATCAGAAAGACATGGCCCAGACTGTTGAGAAAGCCGTGACAAGAAAAGGACTAAGTATTAAGATAATTAAAATAGACAAGTTCGGGGAGGACGAACTGAATAGTTCTTCCGAGATCAAGCGCAAAATCATTGAAGAGTATGCTGAGCATGGTTAACTAGCTCCGTGCTCCATAATTGTTGTAACAAAAAGTTTCTTTGAGCACGAGGGAGTGTTTTTAAACTGAAGTTTTCTTCGGGTTCTCTTCGTTTGCGTTTGATTAGCGCTAGATCTTAGGGCTACGGTTTGGAAAAGTTTTTCAGAACTGGATATATCTTTTACTTACGCAAGTTTGGAGGAACGGAAATTCAAAGCACTACCCACTGTCATTTTGATTGGAGCAAACGTTGCTATGTACGTGTATACCTCTTTGTTGAGTGGAAATTTTCTGGTAATAAACGGGAATGTGCTTGATTATTATGGGCAATCAAATTTCGCAGTTTATTACCGTGGTTATTACTGGCAACTGATATCTGCTATGTTCGTCCATTTTAATATAGTGCATATTAGCAGCAACATGCTTTTTCTCTTCATTTTTGGTTTGAGAGCGGAGGAGCTGTTTTCTACGCCGGAGTATTACTCGATCTATTTCGGCTCTGGGCTGGCAGGTAATTTGCTAACTCTGTTGGCTGGGCCGAATCTCGTGTCTGCTGGTGCTTCTGGAGCGATTATGGGAGTTTTCGGAGCCAATGTGATCTTCTTGAGAAAAGCAGTTAGGCAATCGATTTTGGTTTCATTGATGTATGCTTTCTTGTTCTTCTTGTTAACGGCTTCGGAAGGTACCAATCTTTTGGCGCACCTTGGAGGTCTGCTTTTAGGGTTGGGGATGGGATACTTTTTGGCCGGAACTAGGAATTTCGTCAGGTAGAAAAGTGGGTGGAACACTTGGCGCTAGGAAGATGTGAAGGCTTCGATCTTGACCTTGTGACCATCTTTTAGTTTCAATTGATGCCTCAGAAAGTTTGGCGCGATTATTTCTACGATTGAGGCGTCGTAATGAGTCCGCATGGCAAATAAGACTGCGCCTTTAGCCCTGTTGTTTATTATAACCGGGTAGCACTTCACTGTGCCGTAAGTGCGATCTTCGTTCTTGAAGCCTTGAATCTCTATCGCTGGGTAAGCTTCGAGCTCTGCCTTGGCTTTCATGTCGTAATCACTGTTGAGTTTGACGTTAAGTGTACCCGGATAAGGATCGTACCCAAGTTTTTCTACGAATTGCTTTCGGTAGCCTTCTTTGGTGACGTAGTATGCACCTTCGCCTACGCCTGTAAAAACCGTGCCCTCAAGAGTTACAGATGAAGGATACCTGCTTTCTATCATCATCCGAAGATTGGCGTGCAGCGTGTTTAGTTGACCCATGCCAATATCCGCAATCTTGATTAAGCATCCTTCTGGGGTAATAGTCCTTTTAATCCATCCCTCATTCTCTAACTGTATAAGGTAGCGACTTGCAGTTTGCTGCGACATACCCATTTTTTCTGCGAAATACTCTGTCGAAACTTTAATTGTCCTCCGGTGAGCCCCCATTTCTGCGAGCTTGTAGAGTGCGAACAGTTGTTTCCATTGACTGCTTCTAAAGCTCGAGCTTCCGACCGCCATCGATCATCGCCTTTAGAGGGAAGTTCTGGTGCTATTTAAGGAGCGCTAGGCTCCTAAGAATCTGAAGTACGTGGTCATGTAGTCCTTTGCGAATCTGTCTGCGTTTTTCTCAGTTCCCCTGTGCGTAGCCCCTTTCGTTCTCAGATGGTGGTAGAACTCGTGCAGTATTATGTAGGGGTTGTAGAGATTGTCCCTGTTGGCTAAGTGGATAGTTTCATTCCTGGCGACATAGCACGCTTGATGCTTCACATCTCCTTTTGGCATTCCAACCTTTAGTTTTGGTGTCGGCACATGATGATACTGACTCAGCAATTCTAGCGCTTCTTCAGTCTTTTGGCCTAAAATTATGTGAACTACCCTCGCTTTGAACCGTTTCTCATCCCTAAAGGCCGCTGCGTCCAAAGTGCTTTTTCTCCGACGGTAACGGAAACTGGTCCAATGAAAATGAAAAACATTTTGCCAAAAAATCGAATTTAATCCTATTCTCTAGTCACGAAGTGTCTGTTATCTTCCTTCATTCACTGAACGATTCATCACTGGCTGGAAAAAGGTCGCATATGTCATAGTTATATAACTAGACGTAGACTGCAAAGGAATCGTATTGATGCTTATGCCATGTTAATGCTCCTTAAACAACAGTTAGTGAACATTAAACTCTTAAACCTATGTGGGAAAAGAGTGGAAGTAGTCATGAGCACTTGAACTATTGTGAACAGGGGTGAAAACTGGTATGGCAAAAGATCCTGTATGTGGGATGATGGTTGATGAGAAGACGGCTAAATGGAAAACCACATATGGCAACAGAACATATTATTTCTGCGCCGAGGCGTGCAAGCGGACGTTTGAGAGAGATCCGAAGAAATATGTCAAGTAAGCCTGCATATAGTCCGGCTATTCGGTGCTTATTACCTGGACAGGGCACGAGTCCTTAGCATTTTCAGCGCAGGTTTTAAGGTCGTCTCCGACTTCGCCTTTTCCTAGGTCTCCTTTTCTGTACTTTTCGATGATGCTGGATTTTCCGTCGCTTTCGACGAGAAGCTTGAAGATTTCCGGACACACGGCTTCACAGTTTCCACAACTTATGCATCCTTCTCGATCTATGGAGATTTTCATTCTCTAATCACGTCTTATTTTTTTTATCCCAGATAGGCTGCCCCTCTGATTTTAAGTCTTGCGGATGCGACAGTACAGACTCAGTGTTCTTATCGAAATCTGAGTAGTGACCGAAACAGATCGGCGTTGCGTGTGCTGACCGCGTTAGTTGTAGAGGCAAACGTTTATTCGATATGTGCTGTTAAGGCTCTTGTTGTTGCTTTTTGATGTACATTTTCCAACTCAGAGCTACGGTCTTAGGGTGCGAAGCTTTTACCTCGTCGAGTTTTGTGGATGCAGTATTCTGTGGCGCGTCTAGAACTATTTGAGGGTTGGAGTATGCTTCTTCGCTTATTTTTTCCATGATTTTTATGAATTTGTCGAGTTCTTCCTTTTCGAAAGATTCGGTCGGTTCGATCATTAGGGCTTCATCAACGATCAAAGGGAAGTACGTCGTTGGCGCGTGAACGCCGTAGTCGAGTAATCGTTTGGACACGTTTAGCGCCCTGATGCCAGTTTCTCGGGTCATCGGCTTGACGCTAAGCACGCATTCGTGTTTGCGGATTTTCTGCTTGTCATATGGTAACTCGAAACCCCGGATCTGGCCTAGTTTCTTGGCTATGTAGTTGGCGTTTAAGACTGAGACCTCGGCGACTTCTTTTAGTCCCTCAGCGCCCAGGCTAAGGATGTAAACGTATGCGCGCACGAGAACGGCTATGTTGCCATAGAAACTTCTGATCTTCCCTATGCTCTCCGGTTTGTTGTAGTCCAGAAAGTAATTTTTACCGTCAAAACCAATGCGAGGCACGGGCAAAAACTTTTCTAATTCCTTACAAACACCGACTGGACCAGCCCCTGGTCCCCCTCCACCATGTGGCGTTGCAAACGTTTTGTGGATGTTGATATGGACTATGTCGAATCCCATGTCGCCTGGCCTGATTTTGCCGAGTATGGCATTCAGGTTGGCGCCATCGTAGTACAGTAGCCCTCCAGCGTCGTGGACTATCTGTGCACTCTGCTCGATGCTTTTTTCAAATAGGCCTAGAGTGTTCGGGTTTGTTAGCATCAAGCCTGCTGTGTGGTTTGAAGTGGCGGATTTTAACGCTTCGATGTCGAGACATCCGGTAGAGTCTGAGGGGACGACCACGACCTTGAATCCCACCATGCTTGCGCTTGCCGGGTTGGTTCCGTGAGCAGAGTCTGGTACGATTATTTCGTCTCGTTTTCCGATTTCGCCGTTCTTTTCGTGATAGGCGCGCATTAAGAGGATGCCTAGCAGCTCGCCGTGTGCTCCTGCGGATGGTTGTAGGCAGACTTCGTGAGTTCCTGTGATTTCGGTGAGCCATTTTGAAAGTGTGTATAGGATTTCTAGGATGCCCTGCGTGGTTTGCTCGTCCTGGTAGGGATGAAGCGATGCGATCGAGGAAGAAACTGCTAATGCATCGTTGATTTTTGGATTGTACTTCATCGTGCAGCTACCCAGAGGATAAAAGCCCAAGTCGACACCGTAATTCATCTGCGATAGGCGCGTAAAATGGCGTACAACTTCGACTTCTGAGAGCTCTGGCAACTTTAGAGCGGTCTCGCGTTTCATCTTTTCTGGAACGAGGGCATTTGCATCCCCCATGATTTTTTTTACTTCCTCTTCAACCTTTGGAATCGTGAAGCCTCTTCGGCTGGGTCTTCCGAGTTCGAATATTACCGGTTCGTTCCAATTTGCTTGTTTGAAGGTTGACATCGTCTTCACCTTTTTTTCAAAATATCTCCTATCGCGGTTGCTAATCGATCGATGTCGTGTTTAGAGTGAGTCTCGGTAACACAGTACACCGCTGTCTCGCCAAGTTCAGGAAACTCCCCCGCAATGCTTTTCCCGCCTTGAACCCCGTAATATAACAAGTCTTCATTCACGCTTTGAACGCTTTTCTTTGCCTTGTCAAAGTTAACAGTGAATTCTTTGAAGTGAGGTGCGTCAAAAACCGGTGCCCTTACGCCCTCGACTCCTGCCAACTGTCCCATCGCATAGCGTGCGTTGACCATACATGCCTCACCGAGGTCCTTCAAACCCTGAGGGCCAAGCAACGCAAGATAGACGGCTGCCGCTACGGCACATAGGGCTTCGTTGGTGCAAATATTCGATGTGGCTTTCTCTCTGCGGATGTGTTGCTCTCGAGTCTGCAGCACCATACAGAACCCCTTTCTTGTTCCGTCAAGTGTTGTGGTTATGCCTATGGTGCGTCCCGGCATTTGACGGATCACTTCCATGTTATCGTGACAGGCTAAGATGCCGAGCAGTGGACCGCCGAAACTCATGGCGCTTCCGAGAGCCTGTCCCTCGCCAACTACTATATCCGCACCGTAATCGCCGGGCGGCTTTAAGACTCCGAGAGAAACAGGATCAACTCCAGCGATGAAGAGTGCGCCTCTATCGTGCGCTATTTGTGCGGCTGCTTTTGCCTCTGTTTCAAGGAAGCCTAGGTAGGTAGGGTTTTCGATGTAAACCGCGGCTGTATCTTGAGAAGTCTTTGCTTTCAGGTCTTCCATATTCAGCTGTCCGGTCTCCTTGTCGTAGTCAATGTGCTTCACCATTATTCCCGCAGGTTGAGCGTAGGTTCGGAGAGTTGCGTCTCGTTCTGGATGAATGATTCTTGGAACCAGTACCTCCATGCGTTTGGTCACTCTCGCTGCCATCCGCGCTACCTCGCCTAGTGAAGAAGCCCAATCGTACATTGATGAGTTTGAGACCTCCATGCCCGTCAATTCGCAGATCATGCTCTGATATTCAAAAAGCGCTTGAAGCATGCCTTGAGAGATCTCAGGCTGATAAGGCGTGTAGGAAGTGAGTAGTTCGCTTCGCAAAATAATGTTTTCAACGACTGCGGGCACGTAGTGGGGCCAGCAGCCTGCGCCAAGGAAGGTCGGCATCTCGGTGGATGTCTTGTTTTTTGAGAGGAGGCTTTCCACGTGCCTCTTTACTTCAAACTCCGACAATCCGTCGGGTAGGTTCAGTTTTCGTTTGAGCAGGAGTTTCTCTGGAATGTCTTTGTAGAGCTCGTCGATGCTTTGAATTCCTAACTCTTGCATCAGTTCTTTTTTGACTTCCAGAGTTGAGTTTGGAATGTAAGGGTGACTACGTATGGCCAAGTTTTTCACCACTGAGAGAGGAGTAAGAGGGTATCTGTTCTTTAAAGCTTATCAGCAGGAATTTCCGGCACAGGTCTTAAATATCCGATTCTCATCGCTACGGTCCCATGGCAGTCGCCACTTTGGAATTCGTTCAGCTTGAACAGAAACTTCGTAAGGCAAAAGCGTTGCACCTCGACCTTTTGGCTCCCAAACTCGGCAAGGCTTATGTTGTCGCCATTTGTCGAGATGGTTGCCCCAACTGTGAGGAGCAGAAGCCTAAATTGGACAAACTGGCAACAAAAATCGCTGAGAAACACGGGGATAAGGTGGTTTTCACCCGCGTGCATGTCAAGTACGCTCAGAATTCAAAGGAGGAATCTGCACGGGCAAAAGAGGTGTTCCATCATTATTTCTATCCAACGAACCTGATATTGGTACGGTCGAGGGATAAGGGGGCGTTTGAACTTTATCGGAATGCTGGGCCTGAGATGATTGAACTCGAGAAGAACATTGAATCCGCCGTTGAGACTGCGGCGATGCTCGCTAAAGCGGACTAGAGCGCGATTCAGTTCAACTTACGTGAACAGCTTTTCGGCGTTGTGTTTCCAGTCTTCAAACGTCTCGGGCGATGTTGGATAGTTCTTGTATAGCTCTCTGGCTTTGTTCATCTGCTTTATTCTTTCGCGCAGTTTTTGGAGGAAGCTGAACTTTCTTATGCCGCGAAATGCGCGTGTGGCTTTGTCGCTTATGCTCAATTTCACTTCTTTGCCTAGGCTGGTTTGAAGCAGGTCTTCTTCGGTGATTAGCTTGTATGCCATTCCGAAGTTCAATTCCTTGTCGTCGGATTCCTGGAGAAGCTTTCGGAAAACGTCTAGTCCCGCCTGTTTCAGCCCGTAGGTTTCCATGTAATCGACATTGTAACTCCATAAAGTCTCGAGGCTCACGTCGTCCTTTTCTAGGGCTTTGATCACGGTTTTGCCCGCTATTGTGCCGCCCTTCATTGAGGGTCCTATTCCTCCGCCGTGAACCGGGTTTACTTGGCATGCAGCATCTCCGATGATTATGATGCCGTTTCCAACCATGCTGTCGAGTGGTCTTCTGGTGGGCACGTACCAGGCGCCGCCTTCAAGTAGCGTTGAGTCTTTGAAAATGGGCTTCGTCAGCACGTGCTTGTAGAGTAGTTCTTTCGGGTTGGGAAAATTCTCGGTCATGGCCACGCCTAGACCAACGTTCACTTTTGAACCGCTCTTTTGAAAAATCCAGTAATACCCGCCTGGGCAGATTTCTTGGGTTATGTAGATTTGGCATAAATCGGGGTTCTCGATTGGTTCTTTTAATTCTCGGATTTCTCGGTAACAAGCTTCTATATCCTCGTTCTTTACTTCGGAATCTATGCCCATCTCTTCTGGAAGTTTCTTGCGTACCACAGCCGGGAATCCGCTTGCATCGATTAACACTCTGCTGGACAACTTGGTAGTGGTTTCTGTCCTGAGGTTCTTTGTCGCTACACCTGTTACGCATAGGTTTTGAATAATTGGCTCCAGAGCTTGCGTAGAATCTTTGAGGCTGGTGCCTGCCTCGATAGCATTTTCTAGCAGTCTTTGTCCGAACATGTGTCGGTTTAGGAGAAAGCCATTCAGTCCTTCGCCTCTTACGTCAAAGATTGTCCGCATGTCGGGCGAGAAGATTCTAACGCCTTCCATGATACGTTCGAGTTGGTCCCCAGTTGGCTCTTTCAAGCCTAAATGATCAAAGTGATGCTTGCCAACGGCGTCCCCGCACACTTTTCTGCCGATCTCAGGCTTATCCCTTCGGTCAATCATAAGCGTGCGAAGTCCGGCCTTTGCGGTAGTTGTTGCAGCTAAGCAGCCGGCGGTTCCAGCGCCTATGACAATCACGTCATATTTTTCCAACGCGGGCCTTCCTCTATAGCTAGATATTCGCTTACTCTTTGAGAAATGTGTTCATAAATATTTTCTATCCAGAGGGACATTTGGAAATCGTTCCAAGAAACCGTGTCCAACGAGTCCAACAAGCGAAAGACGCTTGCTTTTGCACAAAACTTCTAGATTGCTCGGCTTTTTGATTGAACAGTCCACAAGACTTAACAAAGTAGGCTCCTTCATGACTATCGAAGGAAGAAGGGCGTGGGGACAAAACAAGAAAACGCCGATGTTGAACATTTTAACAAGAGGGCTGCATCTTACGAGAATGCAAGTAGTCAGGGCTATTTCTTTGACAGGGTTCACAGGAGAGTTCTGAATTTAGCCAGAGACCAAACCAATCCAGAAGTCATTATGGACGTTGGTTGTGGAACAGGTAGATTGCTGAGAAAAGCCAGGCATCAGTATCCCAATGCACGTCTAGTCGGGGTTGACGCGGCTGAGAAAATGATACAGCAGGCAGCTACGCTTCTTCCAGAGGCAGAGTTTCATGTTGCAATGGCTGAAGCTTTGCCCCTGCCCGACACGTCGGTTGACCTTGCCTTTAGCACTTTTTCGTTTCACCATTGGGCAGATCAAGCAAAGGGCATAAGCGAGGTCGCTCGCGTTTTGCGCCCAAAAGGGAGGCTTCTGCTGGCAGACATAGTCATTCCACGTTGGCTGTCGCTGTTTGTCAGGCATTTTAGGTACAACAGTCCATCCAGAATACATGAAATGTTTACGCAAGCAGGGCTAACTGTAGAGTTGCAGCAGCAGCCTTGGCGATGGTCACGGGTCCTCTTAATAATCGCTGCAAGGAAGCAGTAAGTAAGGCGATTGTTGAGCGCGCGCGGCCCCTCTGGAAAATGGTGCTAAAAACCGTGTGTCCAGGCCAACAAACGAAAGAATAGCGTGCCTTTCAAGCTTGCTTTTCTAATGATTCTGCGCGCGCTATCTGGTTGTACGATCAAAAAGAGAATGATTGAAATCTAGCGTCAACTGTAAGTGATCCAACTTTGATTACAACTAAAATGAAATCATTAGTTGGAATTCATAATTCTTTTCTTTATCCTCTGATTCCATATGTTTGGGGTCTATGATGAAAGTCAAAGAATTGATGGTCAAGAACGTCATCACGTTGCGAACGGACACCTCGGCCCTCGAGGCCACGAAGCTCTTGAACAAGAACAAGATCGGCTGCTTGGTGGTGATCCGCGACGGTGACATCGAAGGGATCCTCACCGAGAGAGACCTGCTGGAAAGAGTCGTGGAAAAATGCAAGAATCCGAAGGAAACGAAAGTTTCCGAGATAATGACCAAAGACGTGATCGTCGGACAGCCAGACATGGAGATCAGCGAAGCTACGAGGATCATGATCAAAAATAAGGTGAAAAAACTTCCAATTATAGAAAAGAGCCACCTCGTGGGCATAGTCACGGTAACGGATATAGCGCGTGCAACCGATATCGATAAGAGAACAATCGAATTGGTCGACGCGCTCTCAAACATGCACGTACTCCAGCGCTAGCACGCCTTAACGTACGCGAGCGCATATCAAGACCTTCGCTTGTTGGAGTTGTTGGACAAGGTTTTGGAGTGCACTTTCCATACTGGCCACTCGAAAATGAGTGCTGAAAACCACGGCCCAAGGAGATCGATATACTGCGATTTTTCATGAGTCGCAATGCTATAGTTCAAAGGGCTTTCGAAGAAGCTGCATTTGAGTTTCCAGTCTTCTCTTTTGCCAAGTCTTTGAGATTCTCGTTCAAAGTCATCAAGAGCAGTGACATTTCGGGTTCTATTTTCCTGAACTTCGAGCCAGTCCCTGAACGAAGAGTTCTGAGCCACATTCTAGGGCTCAGGACGCTCGCTCCGATGTTTGCAAGCGAAAGCATATCCAACTCACTTTCTTTTCCAACTCCCTCGAGCTTTTCGTTCAAGAGGCTTTTCTGACATCTGCCTCAGTTATTCCCTAGCGCTGTTGACGCTCAGCGCACGCGAACGTTAGCAAGGTCGCGGAAGACGGCTTGATAGACGCGATCGGACGCCTTAAGGGCACGAAACAAAAAACGGCCTGAAAAGCCGCACGTTTCCCACTGTTGAGGGCCGGGGCCGGGATTTGAACCCGGGCGCTAGGCTCCACAGGCCTATAGGCTACCAGGCTACCTCACCCCGGCCACATTTTATGGATTTTTTCTTGGCCACGTTCGCTCTTGGGTTCACTGCCGCTTTCTAAAGATTTTGCCACCGTCATTGTATTCGCCGGTGACAAATTCAAAGCCCACTTCAGTGAGAGTCGCGGCTTCTTGGACGTTGTGCGCTATGCGAATCATAAAGTTGTCGTCGACATCGTTGAAAAGTTTTTGGTCCAACTGTATGTAGAGCTCGGTGTTGTCAAATTTCTTGTGGCCTAAGAACTGCTTTACGTGTAATGGGTCCTTGGTTCTGTGGTATTCCATGGTGGCTTCCAATGTCGCAAAGTGTGAAAGTGGATTTCCAACAATCTTGGATTTTGCAGTTTAAAGGCTAATCTTCTTCGGGCTCGCACGTAGACAGCTTTTAAGGAGTTAAGCGTAGCGTCTCCAAACACCAGGGAGTTCGTTCTGGACAAATCGTTTAGCATGTTGAGCAGTTTAAGATTGAGGTTGTTCCAGATTCTGAGAAATCTGTTCTTTTCAGGCTCGTTCAATACTATGACTCGCCCATCGAGGTCTACCTCAGCCCACTTTGGTCTCTTTGCTTCTCCGCTCCTTATCGCAGTTTCTTTGAGAAGCTGCAGAAACGTTGCAACTTTTGTGGGACATCCAGCGATGAGATCATCGATCTCCTGTTCTCTTGGTATGAAGGGTATCTTTCTGACAAAATTGCAGCGCGGCTTTTCCCATTGCATGCCGTTGGTTTTCAGGAAGAGCGTGTATGCGTTGATGGCGTTCCTACGTCTGTTCTGACTCCACTTTGGCTCTTTTGCCAAGGTGATCTTTACGCTTTCCGGGTTCAGTAGGTCCGCGTTTCTTGTTTGTAGAGCTCGCAGACAACCCTTGTTTAGTCTTATTGTTTCGGCTTTCAATGCTTGTCTTTCCATGTATTCTTCGAAATGGGCGTTGAACTCGAAGAGCTTGCCTTTAACGTCTAAGGTTTGGTTCGGAGGAGACGTTCCCGCAGCATTGTTCTTCTCTATTGCTGCGGCCAAGTTTTTCGCTCCTCTTGCAATGGCGCATACTTGACGCTCACGACAAGGCTCTTGTTTTCTATATAAATTTTCAACATTTGTCCCGCCTGTAAGAAAATCCATCTTTTCGCGCCGTGTCTATAGCGCGCGCTTTGGCAAAAAGACTCCTGCGCAGATTAGGGTAGAACGAGGCTTTCATAACGTTGAGCACGGCGAAACCATTTGTCTTCTTACGCGTGTTGAACCCTCGGGTTAGCCGGACCAATAGTGCAAGTTTGCGATGTATCGGACGTCGAACGCGTAATGTTCTCGTCGATAGCCGCGGTCAAGGAATTTTTCAGCGTTAAAAAATGGTAGGTGGGAGGGGGAGGTGTCTAATGACGTGAAGATCAAGGCAATAGATCAGGCCTCCCTATACCTGGTCAAAATTTGCAAGCTCACGTTTGTTGATACTCAGGCGATTTGTACTAAGCTGCTCCGGCATCTTGAGGGCCATTTCGGGCGTTAAATAGAAGTAAAGAGGAAAGCCTCATTATTACTTTCTCCATCTAAAGAGTTTGCAGTGCTATTTTTCCGCTTCTCCGAACAGGTCTTGGACGGAGACGTATTTCATGGCTTTGTCAGATTTCAGGCTGACGATGAATGAGTACATGCCGACTGTGGCTAATCCTCTGAATTCTTTTCGCAAGTACTCCACGAATCGCATATAATCTGCGTAGTTCCTGTGGACTGATATTATCATTCTGTTGGCATCCAAGTTTGAACCTATGCCTGTTGAAGCATAGATGATGCTGTTGCTAAACTTCTCAACCAGCGCGTGAGCTTTGATTATTTCCGCAGGATTGATCTCTCTT
>DATHCB010000142.1:0-5041 GCA_035319765.1 Bathyarchaeia archaeon | reverse complement strand
CTATCCGGTCACGTATGGTCCTTGGAGAGGGCGGTCACCGGAGAAGATAGTTGACGAGATCGAAGTTTTAGTGAAAAAGTACGACGTTCACGCTATATGGTTCCACGATCAGACTTTCAGCATGATACCCAAACGGACAATGAGCCTCTGCGACGAGATTATAAACAGAGGATTGCACATCCACTGGGCCACAGAAACTAGGGTGGATAGACTCACACCTGACATGATAGGAAAGATGAGAGAATCTGGCTGCGGCAGACTTGAGGTCGGCGTAGAAACAGGTGACGAGACGCTGCTCAAGAACGTCGGGAAGCGCGGTCTGACGCCGGAAAGAGTTGAGAAGACGATAGATGCTATAAAAGGCGAAGGCATAATTGCCGAGACAAACTTTCTCGTAGGTTTACCTGGAGAGACTTGGGAGAAAACTAGGAAAACAGCTGAGTTGATTAAGAGAATAAAGCCAGATGTTGTCACGGCGATGATTGTTACGCCTTATCCTGGTACGCCGTTGTTCAAGATGGTCCAAGAGAATGGATGGTTACTGACAAAAGACTGGAGTAAGTACACGCTTTTCGAGCCTGTTTTCAGTATGCCAAAGTTTTCGGCGAAGGACATGAAGAGGGCTCATGCCTATCTTTACACGCAGTACAGTGTTTACAAAGAGAGGTTGGAAACGATGGAGGCTTTGCGGAGATTAGATATCGTCACTTTGACGAAGAAGGCGGCGCATGCTCCTTCACTTCTGAGGCACATTCCGGAGATTGTGCGGAACAGGTCACGGAAGAGGGAAGATGAATGAACGTTCTGTTTCTGAATTTGCCAAACCCGCCCGGTTTATACGTTAACCGCGATTACTGTGGAGGGTTCGGCTCGGCCTTCCCCATAAGGAGAGGAGACAACTACACCGTTTTTCCGCCCATCTTTGACGCCTACGCCGCGGCTGTGCTTGAGAATGAAGGATACAAAGTGAGCATGATAGACGCTCAGGCTGCCGACACAGCCGAGCCTCAGTTGCTGGAAAGCGTGGAAAACGGGAATCCTGAGCTGATAGTTAGCAGGATATCATTGCCCTCGTTTGAGAGTGATCTGAAGACGATTGGCAGTCTCAAGGCGCGTCTTTCCAAGGTTTTCTATGCTGGATGGGGATCTGTATGCAAGGTTGAGCCGCAAGCGACGCTTTCGAAGGGTAGCCTCGATGCGGTGATCAGAGACGAACTTGAGTTCGTCATATCAAGCCTGACAAAGGCGATAAAGAACGGAACCGACCTTGATGAGGTTGCGGGAATCTCCTTCAAAAAATCAGGAAAAATTGTTGATAACCCATCTCGTCCATACGAGATGAATCTCGACAAGCTTCCGACTCCAGCTTATCATCTTCTGAACATGAAGGCGTACAGAGCGAGTGAATCCTACTTCTTCTCAGGAGGTTCCAAGAACAGGTCTATCAACTTTTTCACGCTGCTGAGTAGTCGAGGTTGCAACTTCAACTGCCTGTATTGTCCCTACCCGACGATTTTCGGTCCTTGGAGGGCGACGTCCCCGGAGAAGGTTGTTGGAGAGATGGAGTCTCTCGTCAAGGACCACGGCGTTAGGGTGTTCTGGTTTCATGATCAAGTCTTCACGATGATCCCAAAAAGGACAGAGAAGATATGTGACGAGATCATCAAGGCTGGGCTAGACGTAAAGTGGGCCTGCGAGACTCATGTGAAGCGGCTACCTGGACAGCTAGTGCGGAAAATGAAGAGAGCCGGCTGCACCAGGGTTCAAGTTGGAATAGAAACAGGTGATCCTCAACTGCTCGCAAACGTGGGAAAGAAAGGTTGCACGATCCAAGAAGTGGAAGAAGCGATTCGTCAGCTTCATGGGGAAGGAATACTCGTTGAGGCCAACTTCATGGTCGGCTTGCCCGGAGAGAACTGGGACACGATTGCAGCGACGGCGAAATTGATCAGGAATACGAAGCCAGACGACGTGGCGATTTCCATGATAACACCTTATCCAGGGACTCCGCTCTTCGCCTTGGCGAAAGAGAAGAACCTGGTTATTACAGAAGATTGGAGTAGGTACACGACTGGCCAGCCCATTATTGCTTTCCCAAGCTTTTCCGGAGAGGACATGCGGGAAGCTCAACGTTACCTGTACGGGGTTTTCATGTACAGGAGACGACTAGCCGAATTGAAGGAAACGCTGAAAGAGCGCAGGATTCAAAAGCTCGCAGGGAAGCTTAAAGACGACATGACAGAAATAGGGGTCGGAGCATTTATCATCACGAGACATGGAATCAGAACGAAACTTCTTTCCAAACGCAAGAGTAGGGAGGTTCAGGCATGATTAAGACGTTTGACAAGGCGAAGGCCGGTCCAGGCTGTAATGGAACCATACTGGGCACTAACATTTTCACTGGGGAAATGGAGGGCTTCCTTGATGAAGTCGTGTGGGGGTTTTTGAAGAAGGGTATGAAAGTTTATCCGCACAAACACCCACAGAAGGAGCTTTACATATTCGTTAGAGGAAGAGGAACGATGCAAGTAGACGGCAAGAAAAAGCCTGTGGGCGAGAGAGACGTTGTCTTCATTCCTCCAAATTCTATGCACACGGCTTGGAACGACGAGGAGGAGGACCTCGAGTTCATTCTGGTGAGAGCCAAGAATGTAGGGTCTTGGACTAGAAGACTCGTGAAGTTGTTAACAACTATTTAAAAAGCAAAGCAACGTGTAGGTTGTGACGGAGAGATCTTGGGATGCGTTTGACAACTAGGCTGAAGAAGTCAAAGTCGATGATTCGGCTTGTTCGACCTGTGGAGCTTACGACCAACGACCTAATCTACCCCATATTCGTCAGGGAAGACGGCAAGAGGTTTGAGATATCTTCCATGAAGGGACAGAAGTATCTATCCATGGAAGACGCTGTCAAAATCTGCGGACAAGCGGTGCGACTTGGAGTCCCTGCGGTGATGATTTTTGGCGTGTTGAAGCAGAAGGACGCTGACGCTTCGATAGCTCTGAAGCGGAACGGTTTTCACTCGAAAGTCTTTAAGAAGTTGAAAAATCTGTTCGGGGACGAGCTGGTCCTTATCTCTAACGTTTGCCTGTGTGACTATACCGCGGAAGAATATTGCGTTTACAGCGAGAAAGGCAAGGTTTTGAACGACAAAACAGCGGAGATGCTTGCGAAGATAGCCGTTGTTCACGCCGAGGCTGGCGCTGACGTGATTGCCCCTGCCGCCATGTGTGACGGTCAAGTTGCACACATAAGATCAGCATTGGACGCCAAAGGACTCGACGAGGTGGCAGTGATGACGTACGTCAAGGTTGACAGCTGCCTCTTCGAACCCTTTTTTGAGGCCATGACTCTGTCAAAGGCTCCTCGACGGGGAATAGATTCAAGCAAGTTTAGGACCGACGTAATTAATGAGAAGATGTTCATGCAAAAGGTTGACTTGGACGTAAACGAAGGTGCGGACATGGTCATAGTCAAACCAGCCCTGACAAACCTAGATTTGATACTCAGGGTCAAGCGACGGTATCCAACAATTCCCATCGCTGCATACCAAGTGAGTGGCGAATATGCCATGATAAAGCTACTCTCTGAAAAGAGCCATGTGGACGAGAAGACGCTGCTTCTGGAAACTTTACAGTCTATTAAAAGGGCGGGAGCCGACATGATATTGACATATCACGCTATGGATGTCGCCCAACTCTTTCGCAGGCAAGTGAAGACTTGATTTTGAACGCTGGCTCGTCACTTTTTGTCGCTAGATGTGAAAAAAAGAGATTCAGATTACTGAAGTCACGTTCTGATTGTGGGTCTATAAAGGATAATTATTCTGTAGCATCATTACAACCTGATCGGGCTTGTGCTGTTCGCAAAAATCTAGGATGGTAGTGCAGATTGCGAAAGAGGCGTGACTTGAGGAAGAGATCGATTGTGTTCTCGCCCCATCCTGATGACTGGGTTTTGGGCTGTGGAGGCACTATAGCCAAGAGAATGAGCGAAGCGTACGAAGTATACGTGGTCATGTTGACGGATGGCAGGCACGCGTTCACGCAGGCGCTAGGCATAAGCTCAGAGCCGAGCCCGGAGGAAGTAAAGCGACTTAGGAAAGAGGAATCCATACGAGCTGCCCATGTGCTAGGTTTGCCTGAGAAGAATTTTTTCTTCCTTGACTTCGAGGACGGCACCTTAGAGAAGCATGAGAGAGAAGCCACAGAAAAAACGATGGATATAATCGAAAAGTATTGGCCTGCCGACACGTATTACCCATTCAGAAGAGATTGTCATCCAGACCATAAGGCGACAAACCGAATTGTCCGTAGCGCATTGAAACAGCTGAAGTATGCAGGATCGTATGAGTACACTATTATGCTTGCTTACGTGCATCTTGGACCGCTTGCGGAAAAATGCTTAAGCATTCTAAGGAGAGACGAGGTCGGAGAAGATGTTTCAGCTTTCCTCAGCCTCAAAAAGAAGGCTCTTGATGAGTACAAAAGCGAAATGACAATCATCTCAAGCAGGCAAAAAGAACCACTTCATACGAGTGTAAGGGGATTCTTGAAAAAGAAAGAAGTTTTCCACGAATCGAAGTAGCGAAAGAAGCATCTAGCGCGCATCGTTTTCCGTATTGAAGCTAAAACTAAAAAAAGGTTCCACGTTCACGTTCTTTTATTTAGCTTCAGATTGCCTCAATACTTGATGGCATGGCTCTGTCGGTTAACGTGGGCAGCGAGTTTAATCTTTTTGAGAATTTTGAAATTTGCGCTGAAACTTGGAAAAGTTCAATCTGCTCTCGTTTGCGTTCAAAGCATGCAATGTGCCTGTCTTATAGAACATTTGTTGAAATTGTCTAGAGGTTGTCTACTATACAATTTAAGTGCGACGGATTTTTCTAGTTATTCCAGAGTGCTTTTGGCTCAATGGTGGGAAGGCCCAGAAAGTTATGGAAGAAAGAAAAGGTAATCCCTCTGTCGCAACGATCATGGCTGCATTGAATGAAGCAGAGGGCATTGGGCCTACGATTGAAGAGCTCAAGAGTCACTTGCAT
>DATHCB010000141.1:0-5985 GCA_035319765.1 Bathyarchaeia archaeon | reverse complement strand
GACACAATCAAGCAGAAAGATTCAAGGCGGTTCAAGTTCACTATCGAGACCGATCCCGCATACGGAAAGTATCATTGGACTGGACACCGCAATTGCCACGTTTCGATACCTCCGCAAGAAGCGATAAAGCTCCGCAACATTTGCCCAGTCTGCGGCAGAAGACTAACTGAAGGCGTGGAGCAACGTGTTGAAGAACTAGCGGATAGACCAGTTGGGTTTAAACCACAAGGAGCCATTGGCTTCATGCACCTGTTGCCACTCTCAGAGATTATCGCTACGGTTATTGGCATGTCAAACCCGAGTGTGCAAGGAGTCTGGAGCATCTACAACAATTTGATAGAACAATTCAAGGACGAGTATACCGTGCTTATAGATGCGTCGCAGGAAGCCATGGCGAAAATTGTCGAGTCTCGTATCGCAGAGGCAATAGTAAACGTCAGGGAGGGAAAGATACACGTGATTCCTGGCTACGATGGCGTCTACGGGCAGCCTGTGTTTTCTGAGGCTGAGAAAAACGTGGAGAAACTGGAAAAACCAAAGGCGGTTAAGAAGCAGAGAAGCCTGTTCGAATTCGTATGAGCAGTTTTTGGACGTTTTAGGAGGGTTAACTTTTTGAAAAATCAATTTCAACCGAGAGAACTCTTGAGGAGCTCGAGCTTTGTTTTGATATGCTATTTCCTGCTTTTTAGAGCATTAATGGGCTAGAGGAATTCACGTTGTCAGAAAAGAAACCAGTTACGCGTCTTTTGTATTACGAAGATGCCTACATCAAACAGTTTCAGACTAAGATTGCACAGATCGTTCAAGTTGACAGTCGGCAAGGACTGGTTCTGGAGAAGACAGCCTTCTACCCAACTGGGGGAGGGCAGCCAGCCGACAACGGTACACTGAAAGGCGAGAATTGGGAGGCGCAAGTAATCGACACACAGTGGCATGACGGGGAGCCCATTCACATTTTAGGCGATGTCGAGGGCAAAGTCAAAGAAGAGGACAATGTGTTAGGCGAGATCGACTGGGATCGTAGATGGGCATTGATGCGAAATCATACGGCGGCACACTTGATTTCTCCAGCAATTCGTCAAGCTGTCGGCGTACAGTTAGAGATCGTTGGCTCGGCGATAAATGTGGATAAAGCGAGACTGGATCTGGGTCATGAAGGTTCTTTGCGTGAGCTCTTCTCAAAGATAGAAGAAATTGCTAACGGAGTAGTGGCAGAAGACCGCCCACTGTTAATCAGAACGATGCCGAGAGCGGAAGCAGAAAGACAAGCAGAAAGGTTTCATGAAAGCCTTAAGACGTTACCGCCTAACATTGATAACGTACGCGTCGTAGAGATCAAAGATTGGCATGCCTGCGCCTGCGGAGGAACGCACCTAAAAAGTACTAGTGAAACGGGATCGATCAAGATCTTGGGTAGAGCTGCCAAAGGAAGAGGCGTCGAAAGAATAGAGTTTGCAGCGAAAAACCCTTAAACTAGAGAATAGGCAGTTACCGGTGGATGATGAATACGAGAGTATGAGCACAGCCGTGATAGAACTCTCGACGGGCGAACTGACAACACTTCCGTTCTAAAAAAATAGTAATGATATGACAAGATTCTACAAAGAGTAGCAATTTCTATATGCGCGCTAGAAATAGTTCGCGTAGGGTGCGCGAGGCAGGCATTTGTATTATATAGAGCGATCTCTTTATGTTCTGAAGTGGCACCATCCTTGCGAAAGAGCTTGCAGTCAAGGAAGAGTTATTATCCACAGCTGGCGTAGCATACCGCAGGAGATTGGATAGGATGGCAAAAATGGTCGTAGACATTCACGAACTCAGAAGCAAAAGCGGCAATGAAGCAGTCGAAGACTTGGCAGTATTCTTAAAAGAGAAACTCGGAACAGAAATTGATTCTTCAAGCGATGAAATCTCTCTAGAAACAGAGAAAGAAGGGGGCAAAGGATTGGCAAGGTCTCACCTCCGAGTACTTCTGAAGAAATTCTTGCATAAAACCGAACTAGAAGAGGACTTCCATGTTATTTCTGGGAAAGAAAACAGCTTCGTAATAAAAGAAACTAAAGTCTCAGAGGAAGAGGAGTAAGTAATAGAAGCCCAGCCATCTTGTTTTACATTCTTTTCCGAAGATTCAAGTCAAATCGAATTGGCGGACCACTATCGTGCAAAGCCTAGCTGAAAATTTCAGGTGCTACCTGAGGTGGTCTGGCGCAAACAAACGCCGCCTTTTCCGTAATAAAAAGAAAAGACCTACTGATCAGTCACTCAAAACCTCTACTGTTGAAGCAGCCCTTGTCGAGATCTCTAATGAATCGCCAAAACCTTTTCGCACATAAGCATCTCTTATCCTAATTTTGGATCCGGCAACAAACTGCCCAACGATTTCTGCATGTTTACGCCACGCGGAAACCCAGATTTTTCCGCTACTGTCTTCCAGTTCAAAAGACGCTACTTTTATCTTCTCACCTCTCGATGTTGTTACTTCTCTTTCTACAGGTGCTGTTCTTATAACCCCTTCAATAGAAACCAGTATCCCTTCCTTCTGCAAACTGCTGATTTTCGCGACTTCATCTTTGATTGGTGCAAGCTTTTCAACAAAAGCTCTCTTTTCAACATGTAATTCCAGCTGTCCGTCAATTCCTTCCTTCACTCTTGCATCGATCACCTGCAACCGATCCCCAATCTGCACATCTTCCAAAACGGCAACCTTATCATTCCAGAAAACAACGACAATCTGTCCCGTGCAGTCTTTTAGCGTTGCTCGACAGACTTTTCCTTCTGACTTGTCCGCCCGCTGAAATCCCGTTATGGAAGAGACGCTCAGTACCGTGCCTATTATGCTCACTTTCTTCTTTTTTTTCGTTATTTTTCCGATTTTTTCCATTAGACTCTCGATCTTTGGAAAACGATCATCTTTGACTCCTTGAGGATCTACGTCAAGTTCGCTTCGTTGACTGAGATGAAGTTCTAGCTGCCCATCATTTGCTTCGCGAACATAACCATGAATTATACGGACGATCTGCGCCTGCTTAATTTTGCCTTCTTCCATTATTCCTGCTTTGTCATTCCACAACAGAACACGAATTGTCCCCGTATCGTCAGCTATGAGCAGATGCCCAAACTGTCCCATCGTCCCATTCTTACGGACATACTTCTGCGCCGGATAAGCTACTAAAACTCGCCCCATTACCGTGACGTCATTCAGACCTAAAACAAGCTTGTCGATTGGAATCTCTCTTGCATGGAAAAGCCTCGGTGCAAAAGTTACACCAAACTCAGAAGCCACCAACCGCGCAGCGGTTTCGTCCTCTAAGAAGCCTCCAGCAGCAGATCTCTTCTCCTTTATTCGACGCAAGATTTCCTCGCGCGATGTGTCAATTCTTGTTGAAAGAATGCAATTGATTATTTCGTCGGCGCTCATCTGGCTTTTCACGGGCAACTCAAAGCGATTGGACAGCATTAGCGCTGCTTAAACTTTAATTATTTCTATTCTTTCGTGTATATCCCGGCGGAAAGATTGGCTGACTTTCATGCTCTGGCATGGATCGGTTTTCTTCTAATCATCATTGGATTCATGACGATACTTCTAGCGACATTTTTGCTCGTCTTTCATTCAACGAAGACAAAATGTGAAACAAAGGGCGCGGGCATTATTCTTATTGGGCCATTCCCTATAATTTTCGGAACGGATAAGCAATCAGTAAAAGTCCTTCTTGCACTTACTATAATTATAATTGTCTTAATGATTGTATTCTTGTTTCTCAGTAACGTATTGTTATAGGAGATCACGGATGGTATCAGGTGACCCCGCCCGGTTCTTCTTCAAACTTCTTCTATTAGGCTTTGGTCTCATCTGCACTGGCATGATTATTGTTATAATCGCCAGCTTATCCTCTGGTACTTCTACAGCAGGTGGAGTTATAATCATAGGCCCGATACCGATAATTTTTGGAGCTGGGGAAAATGCCTGGGAACTCGTGATGGTCGCATCAGTTTTGACAATAGTTTGCTTACTTCTGTTCTTCCTTCGAAAAAGACGGGAATAAAATGGCTCGTGAAAAAGAGTAAGGACCCGTTATTTTCTCTGCTCCCTCGATAGGAGATACAAGAAAATCAATGCAAGTACAAAGAACGTTGCTACTTGGAGTATAATGATCAGCGTCGCAAAGAATTGCGCTACACCCATCAGTTTCGCCTCGGATCTTCTCCATTCATAAGGCATCATAGTATTTAAGGTGTAAGCTTTTTCCATTCATTCATTAGGGAATTGTACAGATCATCATGCTCTTCGATCCTATCGTACCAATCTAGCGCCTCAGCGATTTTCTGTGCGATGAGATGGTAGCACAGATGTATATGCTGATCAAGAACTCGGAAATAAAAATCATCACACATACAGAAATCTGCGGAGGCAATTATGAGGTAGTCACGTTCTTTACCAACCACTATCCACACGATACGATTACTAGGCTTGAAAACATACTTCTTGATACGTCCTTCTTTCAATGCCTCCCATGCTTTTGGGAAACGCATGCCAAAAGTTTCATAGAGCATGTTGAGGTGACTTCCGTCGAGCTTTCCCCCTTCTTTTGCCTTTTTGCAGGTTTGCTCAAGCAGTTCAACTTCCGAAGGCTTTTCCAAAAAGTGCCACCGGCCGCTCTTAAGAGAGATAACAAACGTTTAGCGTTAAAAAATAAATTGCGAGCAAGGGTTTAGACGATTCTTATTTGTTCGCCCTTCGGTCTTCTCTTTTCTTCCACTTTGGGAAGCGTAACTTCAAGTACGCCGTTCTTGTAACTTGTTTTCGCTTCTTTTGGCTTAACCTCTGCAGGTAATTTAACCTCTTTGAAATACTTGCGTTCAGCATCGTCGACGGTGATCGTTAAACTGTCTTCCGTGCCGTGAAGTTTAATATTCTTCTTGTCTACCCCTGGAAGTTCCGCAACGACTTTAACCTCGCCGTTAGTGCTGATCACGTCCACGAGCGGCTCCCTTTCTTCCTTTATCTGCGGTCCGAGACGCCCTGGTTGGACATTGCCGAATTCGCGAACGATTGGTTTGCCGTCAGGTCCAACCGTGACTGAGTAACCATATACGAAGGGACCCCATTCGCGGATTTTTTTGCCGTCTGGAAGTTTACGTTCGCGGACATATTCTTTCGGTACGCTCGCAGAGAACTCTTTCCATTCATCTTCCATTGTTTTTTCCATATCTTTGAGAATTTCGTCGATGTCCGGAAAGGGTAAAGCACCAAAGTAAGGGGAGCGCTTCATTCTTCTTCTGAACCATTCCGAAAAATCCTCTTCATCACTCATTCTTCTGCTTCCTCGATACAGGTCAGCTATTAGTGATTCATAAAAACTTTCTGTTAGCTCAGCCTTGATAATTGGTCAACTGTTCCCAGGAAAGTCCCATCAAGAAGGAACAATTCGGCTTCTTCGATTTTCGTACTTTTTGATCTAAGCAATGGACTCAAAGCTTGATACTTGGCGCTTCCACCTTTGCTTTTTCGGTTAATGGGGCGGCCTCCGAGAAAATCGTTGAAAGATGGCATTATTATACACTCATTAACTTTGGCCCGCCCCATGATAGGCCGTGTTACGTTATAGTGTCGGATCAAAGATTTCTTGAGTTGAACTGCGTCAACGTTCACTTTTACCCAAACTTGTCTTGTTATCCTGTAGCCCAGCGGATCCTCGAACGCCACGACCGGGTGCACATGGCCCATGACCAAGACTCGGCACTTAAGAAGTTCGAGCGATGGCCACGTATGACCATGAAGGAAACCCACATTGCCTATCGCTGTACCCGTCGATGGTTGCATTTGCACGGTCTCTGGCAATAGTGGTTCAAGGTTGCCATCGTGGTTTCCTAGGATTATTCGTATATCGGCGACTTTTTTAGTTAAGGTTTCAAAGAAGTCTGGAATGTCGCGCCACTCTTCTGTGGCCGTTTTGGTGATCGTATGCTTGATGTCACCTAGCAATA
>DATHCB010000140.1:0-7366 GCA_035319765.1 Bathyarchaeia archaeon | reverse complement strand
AAGGGACAATCTTTCACCGTCTGTATTTTGGGTAGAATGTCGGCTAAAGAACGCACAAGTGACGTTTTCCCGGAACCCTTTGAGCCGCGAATAAGTAACCCGCCGATTTTGGGGTTTATCGCATTGATGACAATGGCTAGTTTCAGCTTGTCCAAATCAACGAACGAAGAAAAAGGCAAAATGACTCTCTTAGACATTCACCCGCAGCACCAGAATATTCAGAGTGGTGCAAAGCAATATAAGCGCATCTAAGATGACCTTTTAGGCTAATCGTGGTCTTCTTTCTTCTTCTCCTCAGGCAAGGAATACTTATCATGGTTGAAAGGGATTGCTTTCCGTCCTAAGACCTTCGTTTTTTCTTCCTTTCGCTTATGAGGCGACCATTCTTTGTAGCCACCTGCTATTCCGCAACCTATAATGACTAGAATCAGTAAGGTTGTGCCGATCCATGGCGGGGATGACAAGGCAACGAACATAATCAAAAATGGCACCATGACAATCGTGCACATAGCACCTATTATGATCCACAACCATTTATTAAATAACGTGACGTCCAGTATTTCCTCGATTTCTCTTAGCCAATCATCTAATCGTCCCATTAGGACGACCAGCTCTAATCAAATAATAATGGGTTGTTTGGATATTTATATTTTGTAAGTGGGATTTTGGAGTTATCAAAAGGTTAATAAAAATAGAGCCTGATTTTGTTCTTGGAAATTACGAAAGATGATGAATGGGGAAAGATGAAAGCATTAGCATTGATGTCAGGCGGCCTAGACAGCACACTAGCAACAAGGATGATCTTGGACCAAGGCTTGCAAGTGGAAGCCATAAACTTCGTTTCGCCATTCTGCCTTTGCGAAAAGGGCGGTTGTGGAGCCGTTGGAGTAGCCAAAAAATTCGACATCCCGCTAAAAGTCGTAAGCGTTGGCAAAGAATACTTGAAAATAATAAGAAAGCCGAAGCACGGCTACGGACGAAACATGAACCCTTGTATCGACTGCAGAATCTTCATGCTTAGGAGGGCAAAAAAATATGCTAAAGAGGTAGGCGCCTCCTTCATTTTCACTGGCGAAGTCCTTGGCGAGAGACCTATGTCTCAACACAGACAAGCTTTAGAGATTATAGAGAGAGAAGCTGGCTTAAAAGGAAAAATTCTAAGGCCGCTCTCGGCAAGAATATTGCCAAGAACCGAAGCCGAAGAAAAAGGATGGATAAGCAGAGAAAGACTGTTGGACATCCAAGGAAGATCAAGAAGGAGGCAAATTGAAACCGCCAGAGAACTCAATATAACAGACTACCCATGTCCTGCAGGCGGCTGCCTATTAACTTACAAAGAGTTTGCTGACAAGCTGAAAGACCTGTTTGAGCACAAAAAGAGAGTCACCCTAGAAGACGTGTTTTTGCTTAAGGTAGGGAGACATTTCAGATTTGAAGAGAACAAGATAGTAGTGGGTAGGAACGAAAGCGAAAATAAGATTCTGCTTCAATCGAAAGCTAAGAATGACTATTGCTTCGAGGCCCAAGAGTGTGGAAGCCCAATCACATTGCTTCAAGGGCAAAAGGAAGGAAAAGCCGTTAAAGTGGCAGCGAGCTTGACTGCTTATTATTCGGACCAGAAGACTGGAAAAGTCTCTGTTAAATTTAACGATGGAAATATGGAGAAGTTGATGCTGGTTTCTATTCCGTCAAAGGAAGAAGTAGAAAAGCTAAGAATTCACTAGAGAATGACGCAGAGCGTCTGGACAGTAAAATCCAGTTTCTTGAAAGCTAAGGCAGAGTCTTTCATGCGCGCGATCTCAGGAAGAAAAATCATTGCCAAACTCAGCCGCGAGTGTTGAGATGGGATTGGATATGAAGAGACGTGAGTGTTGTCCGCGGTGTGGTTCTCCCAAGGTTCATTGGGTTGGCGGCAATCCGTTGCTATGGTCAATTTGGGAGTGCCCGATATGTGGCTATAAAGGTGCCCTGGTCATAGAGGAGGGTGAGTTAGCCGCACTACTAAGAAAAGAATACCTTAGGAAGACGGGCAAGGAAGTAGATTCTTAAGAGTCACCATTCCCCGGAAAAGATTCTTTTCATTACAGTTTTAAATATGGTGATACTAGCCAGTATCTTTTGGTGTTAAACTTGGCGAAGATTAAGGCTAAGGCGAAATGGATCGAGAATATGTGCAGCATCGTGGACGACACTCGCACTCACAGCGTTGTGTGCGATGTTGGACCTGCAAGCGGTGGCACAGACAAAGGACCGTCAGCTTTAGAACTGGCCCTGATGGCTCTTGCAGACTGTGCAGTGACAATTTTTGCCGATGTAGCAAAGAAGAGCAGAATCTCTCTGACTGGGATGGAAGTTGAAGCAGAAGCAGAGAAACCTTCGGACTCGCCCAAGATAGAAGGTGTGAATCTGAAAGTCCGCATCGCCGGAAAGGCCCGAAGGGCATTAATGGAGGCCGCTTGGCGCAGAACTGAAGCGGGATGCCCGGTGATGGTCATCTTCAAAGAGCCTGTTCCAGTGAGAGTCTCGGTAGAAATAGTCCCAGAATAACAAGAGTGAGCGGTGCATTTAGAGTTCCACCATTCGGTCGCTGAACTAAGAAAACTATAAGAAGGAAAGTGCAAGACTGTATATCCCAACCGACTACTGACAAGGTCATATAAACGTCAAGCAGCACATCATGGTCCTCTCGAAGGACACAGGAGATAAACCGACGTGACTGAAAAAAAGGAAAAGACCAAAGAGGTGAAGAAAATGGAAGGCAACGTTGTCCTCATCGGCCGAAAACCAGTCATGAACTATGTGGTTGCATGCCTCACCTTCTTTAACTCCGGCGAAAAACAAGTTACCGTGAAGGCTAGAGGGCGGGCAATCAGCAGGGCGGTCGACACCGTCGAACTACTGCGACGCGCCTTCGTAAAAGACCTAGAACTGCAAGGCATCGGCATCGGCACCGAAGAGGTACAAAGGGTAGAGGAAAACAGGAAAACCAACGTGTCTACAATCGAGATTAACCTGACCAAACCATAGATTGGACCGGTTTCTCTGAAACCACGATACCAAGAAGGGTTCCAAGCCACTGTTACGTTCAATAGCGGGAAGCTTGAACCCAGATCTTTTCTTTTTTGGCGCTGAACCTAAACCTATAAGAATATGTTTTTGGAAAGGAGTAGGTTCCTACTCGAAAAGTGATGCGCTATGCCCAATCATCCGAAAATTGTTGTTCGTCCGCCCGGTCCTAAGGCTCGTGAGATTATTGAAAGAGATGCGCGTGTTATTTCGCAGTCTTTTGTGCGGTATTATCCGCTGGTGATTGATAGCGGTAAGGGTGCTGTCTTGCGTGACGTGGATGGGAATGAGTATATTGATTTTAACTCGGGTTTGGTTTGCCTCAATGTGGGGCATTGTCACCCGAAGGTTATTGAGGCTGTAAAGCGCCAAGCTGACCGTTATTTGCATTATTCGATTACTGACTTTCTGTATGGTGAAGTTGTGGATCTAGCTGAGAAATTGGGCGAGATTACGCCTGGCCGGTATGCGAAAAAGGTATTCTTTGGCAACAGCGGTGCTGAGGCGATTGAGGGTGCGGCTAAGTTAGCTCGGTGGCATATGCGTAGGCCTCGATTCATAGCGTTTATCAGCGCGTTTCACGGGAGAACTTTAGGTTCGGTTTCATTTACAGCTAGCAAGCCTGTGCAGATGCGGTATTTCTTTCCATTAGTGCCTGGCGTGACTCATGTCCCCTATCCGTACTGTTACCGTTGTCCGTTTCACTTGGCCTATCCTGAGTGTGGATATTGGTGTGTTGACTTTATTGATGAGTATGTCTTGCAGAAATATGCGCCTCCTGAGGAGGTTGCCGCTTTCGTTTTCGAGCCCATTCAGGGCGAGGGCGGGTACGTTGCGCCGCCTGATGGGTATTTCGAACGTTTGAAGAAGCTTGCGGACAAGTATGGCATATTGATGGTTGATGATGAGGTTCAGGCGGGTATGGCGAGGACTGGTAAGTGGTGGGCTATCGAGCATTGGAGTGTTGAGCCCGACATAATTTGTAGCGCAAAAAGCATTGCGGCAGGATTGCCTCTGAGCGCGATTATTGCTCATGAAAAGATTATGGACTGGGAGGGCGGAACGCATGCGAGCACGTTTGGGGGTAACCCGGTTTCGTGTGCTGCGGCTCTGGCGGTGATTGACATTATTAAGAATGAGAAATTACTGGAGAACTCTACACGGCAAGGCGCCTACATTATGAAGCGGATGAAAGAATTCATGGAGGAGAGCGAGATAATCGGTGATATTCGTGGTAAGGGCTTGATGATTGGAGTAGAAATTGTCGAAGACAAAGACAGCAAGAAAGTGGCTGCAGAGAAGGCGAACGAGATCATAATGCGATGCTGGAGGCGAGGAGTAGCTCTTATCACGTGCGGCAAATCGACTTTGAGAATTGCGCCACCACTTGTCATAACAAGAGAACTCGTGGACCCCGCTTTAGATATCATAACGAGCACGATAAAAGAAGTTGAGAAAGAAAAATAGGGCACACGTTCTATTTGATCGCACGACTTGCATGCACATTCCTTCCTAGATTCCTGCATTTTAAACATGGTGACCACATGTCTCTTGATTGGGACTTCTGGCGTTCTGACTGACCTGTCTATGTGCGTACAGCCCACCCCCGGTCGAATATATGTCCCAATTACGCTCCAAGTATGCTCGACATGCAGGAGAGGCGAGGCAAGCTGGCTTAGCAGACTATTTTGGAACAGCCGTGCAGGCGCTTTTCGTCGGTACGGGACATGACAGAAAGCATTTTAGAAGAAAATGCTCACATAATGAGCATGCTGGAAGCTGAAATATCATGAGCTACGGTGAACTCTATGTTTCTCAAGGTCCGTTTTTTAGCGGTCTCCAAGCGTCCTTCAAACTTGCTGATTACGTAATTTTGGGTGTGCCTTTCGATGTTACGAGCACTTACCGAACGGGTGCAAGGTTCGGTCCATTAGCCATCAGGGAGACCTCGCTTAATCTCGAAACGTACAGTTTTCGAACGAGCTTGGACGTGGAAAAACTAAAACTGCACGATTTAGGCGATCTTCACGTGACAAGCGAGACCGATGAAACAATGAAACGCTTAGCTTTAGTCGTAAAAGATATCGTTGACTCACGGAAAATTCCTGTCCTGATCGGTGGGGAGCACACGATAACTTTAGGCGCTGTAAAAGGGTTGAGCACGAAAGCCGCCGTAATAAGTTTTGACGCTCACCTAGACCTTCGCAACGAGTACATGAACCTGAAAACGTCTCACACGACTTTCATGCGAAGAATCAACGAACAAGCCGCCCCTCAGGTCATCATCGAAATCGGCACGAGGGCGGTGTGCCAAGAAGAACTGATGTACGCCAAAAAGGCAGGCGTCAAGTTCTTCACAACGCAGCAGATCCGAAAAGATGGAACTGCTAAAACAGTGAGCGCCGTTGAGAAAATACTTGGAGACTGCAAGAGCGTCTATCTAACCATCGACATGGACGTGTTTGACCCTGCTTTTGCCCCGGCAGTTCAGAATCCTGAGCCAGATGGTTTATCTCCTGAGGTTTTCTTTGACCTTTTGGAGGGCGTTTGCGATAATAGGGTTATTGCTTTGGACTTGGTGGAAGTTTGTCCTCACTACGACAGCGGTGCAACGGCGGCGTTGGCTGTGAAGACTCTTTTCGAAGCATTATGCAATATTGAAAAGGCTCGCAAGACTTAGTTTTCTTTTTCCAGCTTTGCGATAAAGGATCCGTTGCAGTCGTGGATGTGAGGATAGAGTCTTTGACACCCGGTCAGTCCTCTTAGCCCGGGCAACCCTATCCAAGGGTTTGTTTCCGCTAGTCTAAACTCCGGATACAATCTTAGGAACCCTTCAATCAGCATTTCATTTTCCTCAACAGTTATGCTGTAGGTTGAGTAGACCAACCATCCGCCTCCTGCCACTCTTCCTGCGCAGCTTTTAAGCATCTGCCACTGAACCTCCGCCATTTTAGGTATAGACTGCGGCGTCAACCTCCATTTAGCAGAGGGTGCCCGCGCGAAGACTCCGGTGCTAGTACAAGGCGGATCCAGAATAATCAGGTCAGCAGTTTTCTTGAATGGCAAAGGTTTGCGTGCATCCGCGATTATGGGCAAGGTGTTCTTAACTCCGTTACGATTAACGCTGTGCTTCCAGACTTTCATTCTTCGCAGAGAATAATCCAAGGAGCAGATCGTGCCCTTGTTTTGCATTAGCATCGCCAAATGCGTTGTCTTGGATCCTGGCGCGCAGCAAACATCAAGCACAGTTGTATCGGGCTTGGGTGCAGCAACCTCTACAGCGAGGCAGCTTGCGATGTCTTGGACGGAGAAGAACCCTTCTTTAAAACTGTTAGTGCCGGCCAATGGATGTTCAGTATGGACAACTCTATAAACATGGCTTAGTTCGTGCACTTTCTCAACGCGAACGCCCTCTCTTTGTAGCGTTTCAATCGCTTTCTCTTCTTCCGTTATGAGCGTGTTTACCCGTACGTAGATCGGTAGGAAGTTCTGCGAGCTCGAGAGGAACTTTAACGCCTCGCTTCTTCCGAATAATTTGAAACAATATTTCACGAACCAAGTCGGATGATATGTTTGAAGAGCTACTTTCTCATCGTCGTCTGATTTCTGCAGGACTTTATCTTGTTGCAGGCTTAGCAGAGTTCCAAGTGCTTTTTCTATGGGCTGAAGTGTTTGCCATCCGAGTATTGAGCGACCCATGCGTGCGATTTCTACAGCTTCCCTATGTGCGTCACCTTTGCGCTCTAGGCTTATTTTGTAAACGTATAGTCTGAGGAAAGCAAGCACGCCCAGATCGTAATCGTCTGTTGTGTTTGGCTTCAGAGCGTGATTGATAAGGCTGTCCAAGTAGTTTTTTCTTCTTATCGTTTCGTACACGAGTCTGTATGCCAGACCCTTTGCGCTAGTGTCCGTTATGTTCAGTTGCCTAGCAGTCTTGGTCAACGCGAGTCTTTCGTTCAAATTTTGAAGTTCGATCCAGCTCAAAGCTTCGATAGCGAGCGTCCAAGCGTCTTTTAGCAAACACGTTCACGCATCTGAAATGGCGTCAGGCACGTTATAAAAGCTTGACACGCATCTTTCGGAGTTTAACCTACATGTTTCGCACGTTCGTACTGGGGCAGGCGCGGCAACGTACATCGTTAGGATCATCCCGGTTTCTGTGCCACGCGGAATTTTCACTAGGTATAGGGAAGCACGGTCTATTGACTTGACCTTCATCGCATTAGATACCTCCCCTCTACACCTACCGTTTCTCCGGTCACCGCTGAAAAAATCCGTTAACTAGTCCACCCAGTACCCC
>DATHCB010000139.1:0-13770 GCA_035319765.1 Bathyarchaeia archaeon | reverse complement strand
CGTTGGGAATCTCGTGAACGTTAACTCCCTTTAGCACTACCATGTTTATCTTAACGGGAAGAAGCCCACTCTTCAAAGCTGCCTTTATGCCATTCTTCACTTGAAGCATGCAATCCTTTGTCGTTACTCTTCTAAAGCCTTCCCGAGTGGTTGAGCAAAGACTCACGTTCACTCGCTGTAGCCCTGCGTCGCGAAGACCTTTGGCTTGCTTCTCTAAAAGTACTCCATTGGTCGTTAGTGAAACCTCGTCTGCATAATCAGCGATTTCTCGAATGATATCTTGAAGATCGTCTCGTAGCAATGGTTCCCCTCCTGTAAGCTTTATTTTTCCCATACCCAGTTCACATGCAATTCTTGCGATTTTCCCGACTTCTTCCGCGGAAAGTTCATTACTAGAGGCAGTTTGACCTTCCTTGTGGCAAAAGAAGCAATCGAGATTGCATCTTTGTGTTAGAGAGATCCGAAGGCTGTTCAGCTTTCGACCGTATTTATCATTTAACAGCGTTGATATTGTCTTGGATTCGTTGGGGATTATATCCATTCCATCCATATCTGATATGCTTCATCATGCATATCGACTTTCTCGCTTAGTTAAATATTATGTTTTTGCGTAACGTGGGACATGCAACTGGTTGATTTGCTGAAGACTTACAAGCATACTTACTTGAGATTGAGTCGCCTATCAGGACATTGCATGCGATTATTCCAAGAAATGAGACCACGTCGCCCATCTTCGCCATGGATTTGTGAGATTCAAGGAGGCATTTCCTGAGATCGCGAAAAAACGATCGAAATGGAGAAAACCGTATAAGAGACATGGTTACTTTACGCTTTAAGTCCATGAAGACTTGACCATGAGAACCATCTATGGCTGATGAAAAACATGGCAGCTGCTCAGCCGGACGAGAAAGACAAACCAGAAGAAAGTGTGAACTCGGTTCCAGCGAGCAATGAAGAGGTTCTCTGCCTATCCATAGATGATATTCTCAAAAAGTTCAAAACTTCATTATCGACAGGGCTTACATCGCAGGCGGCAGAGAAAGCCCTCGAGGTATTCGGACCAAATGAAGTCGAGAAGAAAAAAAGAAGAACCGCTCTTGTAGATTTCTTCTACAAATTCAGGAACCCGTTGATCATCATACTACTGGTAGCCGCACTGATTACTGCAGCAACCGGCGACACAATTGATCCACTAATAATTTCTATTATTATCTTGGTAAGCGTAACCCTAGATTTTGTTCAAGAAAACCGAGCTGAAAGAGCCGCTGAAGAACTGCAACAAAGAGTTGCCACAACAGCCGCAGTCCTCAGGGACAGCGTCAGAAAGCAAATCCCACTCTCAGAAGTCGTCCCAGGCGACGTAATATTCCTCACATCGGGAGACATAGTTCCCGCAGACGCAAGAATAGTTGCATCAAAGGACCTCTACATCGATCAGTCAGCGTTGACTGGCGAGTCGTTTCCAGCAGAAAAGACATCCATGCCTATAAAACCACAGTGTATTCCAAGCGTAACAGAATGGACCGATTATCTCTTCATGGGCACATCTGTCGTCAGCGGAACTTGCAATGCCGTGGTGGTGAAGACAGGCACCGCCACAGAATACGGCCAGATCGCCAAAGAATTAGCTGGAAGACGCCCGGCGACTGAATTCGAAACTGGCCTAAGAAGATTCGGCTACATGATCACACAGATAACCCTCTTCCTAGTTTTCGCCGTTTTCATAGGCCGAATATTCTTGCTGACGCAAGGATTAACTGGCGCTCAACCAGCAAGTACCTTTGTCCTCCAGTCTTTGCTGTTTGCTGCTGCATTGGCTGTAGGTTTAACGCCTGAGCTTTTGCCGGCTATACTATCCTTGAACCTCGCCAAGGGCGCAGTTGAAATGTCAAAGAAAGAGGTCATCGTAAAACGTCTGTCATCTATTCAGAACTTCGGAAGCATGGACGTTTTGTGCACCGATAAGACGGGTACGCTAACTGAAAACAAAGTGACGCTGGTTCTGCACGTAGATTTAGAGGGAAAAGAGGACGAAAGAGTATTACTGTATTCTTACTTGAACAGTTATTATGAAACAGGGCTGAAGAGCCCTCTAGATGATTCCATTCTCAGACATCAAGAATTAGACATTAAGGAATACAAGAAGATAGACGAGGTGCCCTTCGACTTTGTAAGGAAACGCGTTTCCATAGTCGTTGAATACCAAAGACAAAGGTTTTTCATAACAAAAGGAGCCCCTGAAGAAATTGCAAAAGTCTGTTCTTATTACGAATTGGAAGACCTGCTATTGGACGTGACTCCCGAAATCCATCAAAAAATAGAACAGAAGTATATTGAGTTGAGCAATCAAGGATACCGAGTGTTGGGTGTCTGCTACAAGAAGCTCAGAGAGGAAAAGCCCAATTACACCGTAAATGACGAAACCGAAATGGTCTTTCTAGGTTTCGTCGCCTTTTTGGATCCGCCAAAGGAAAGCGCCAAGAAATCTTTGGAACTGTTGAAGCAGTACAAAATCGAACTCAAGATTCTAACAGGCGACAACGAATTAGTCACGAAGAAAGTCTGCGAAGAAATAGGGTTCGAGATTAAGCAAATAGTTCTTGGATCTGAGATACTTAACATGACCGATACTCAACTCGCAAGAGTCGTTGAAACAGCAAATATCTTTGCGAGAGTAACGCCGGGCCAAAAAGATCGAATCATGACTGCATTGAAGAATAACGGCCACGTAGTGGGATTTTTGGGAGATGGTATCAACGATGCTCCCTCGATGAAAGTCTCAGACGTGGGAATATCAGTAGAAAACGCGGTGGACGTAGCTAAGGAATCTGCAGACATTATTCTCCTTCGCACCGATCTAACGGTCCTCGCCGAAGGCGTTCTGGAAGGAAGAAAGACCTTTGGCAACACTATGAAGTACATCCTCATGGGAATGAGCTCCAATTTTGGAAATATGTTCAGTGCCGCTGGAGCATCTTTTTTTCTAACAGCATTCCTACCCATGACAGCTACTCAGCTCCTTCTGAACAACCTCCTTTATGCCCTGTCGCAGACAACCATTCCAACAGACAAGGTTGACCAAGAATATATCGAAAAGTCCAAGAGATTAGACGTTGCCTTCATCAGGAACTACATGATCTACTTCGGACCAATAAGTTCAATTTTTGATTTCTTAACATTTTACATAATGCTTAACATCTTCACACCCGGAATCCATGGAACGTTGTTCCAGACAGCATGGTTCGTGGAATCCTTATCTACCCAAACCTTGGTCATATTCATCATCAGAACACGAATATCGCCCTTCTACAAAAGCAAACCGAGTTCACCCTTAATTATAAGTAGTTTAGCCGTGGTAGCGGTGGGCATAATTATACCATTAACGTTCTTCCGGCATTACTTTGGGTTCACGATACTACCTCCAGCGTTCTACATATTCCTAACAGCATTCCTTGGCGCCTATTTGGCTCTAGCAGAAGGCTTGAAACGATATTTCTACAAACGATATTCACCTCTAATAGAGCAGACTGTAATTCCTAGAAAGATCTATAAGACTGCGCTAAGAGAGCAAAAAACACCATAATAGGCAAATTCAGTCGTTCAATCAGTACAATTACGATTTTATCTCTATCTCAATCTTGCATGTAATCCTGCATACACGTAGATTCATATTAAATGCAAGCGCGCTTCTAATCCTTGACAACTTACAGGAATAGTTTGGTCATGCCTCAATTTTAGCTTCATTCTATGAAGTTTCGGAAAGGCAACTGCCCCCTAGAATGAGAGAGGAACAAACTACCCCACTTTGTAACCCTTCAAAGTTAGCAGGATTTTCGCAAAGTTTCGAAGACGTAAACCAGTAATGCAATGAACAATTTCTCGAAAGCCTTTTTAAAACGCTCTCTTAAAAGTACCATTGACAAAATTGAAAAGAAAAGGAACAGACATACTCACGATAATGGGTATGCTATCAATAATTGCAGGAATCATCGTATTAATCCTCACAGTGATTGAATTTATAGACCATAATCAGTCTCTAGGCTCGACTGGAATAGGAATAGCCTTAGGCGTCATTCTTATCGCGATGGGTTTTATCCCTCGGCATGAGTAACCAGGGAAATCTGGTTTCTTTCCATTAGGCACCATAAACATGTTAGAACGTCACCAACAAGTAGATCGCAGTCCCCGGGTAGTTCTTTAAGAAATTAGAAGCATTATTAGGTGGTCACATTCGTTTCGCTAGGTAATTCGCTATCGTAAGCTTCTGCATCTCAGTGGTTCCCTCATAAATTTCGGTGATCTTTGCGCACCGGTGGAATCGCTCTACATGATAATCTGCCAGATAGCCATACCCGCCGTGAATCTGTATGGCCTCATCGGTAACCTCCATGGCTACCTTGCTTGCATATGCCTTAGCCATAGACGTGGCCATCGGGTCAGCCTTCCCTTGGTCATAAAGCATCGCTGCCTTGTAGGTCAACAGACGAGCCGCCTCGATCTTAATAGCCATCTCTGCAAACTTGAAGGATATTGCTTGAAACTGGACTATTGGCGTGTTGAATTGCTTTCTACTCTTAGCATATTGAAACGCCTTTTCAAATGCTCCCTGAGCTATGCCGACTGCTTGGGCAGCGACCGTTATTCTCGTACCGTCGAACAGCTCTAGCGTATAATAGAAGCCTTTGTTCAGCTCGCCTACCAAGTTACTTTCGACCACCCTGAGATCGCTCAAAGCAAGCGAACCTGTAACGCACGGCTTTATGCCCATTTTGCCGTGCAACTTTGTTGCATCGAGACCTGGCATTCCCTTTTCGGCCAGAAATATACTTTGACCTCTATGAGATGGCTGAACAGCTTGATCCGTCTGGCACAGTATAATAAAGTAGTTCGCGATGGTGGCATTAGTTATGAATTCTTTTGCGCCGTTGATTACCCATTCGTTTCCTGTTCTGACTGCCCTAGTGTCCATTCGCGTGATGTCGCTTCCGTGTTCTGGCTCAGTAAATGCAGCTGCACACGTTGCATCACCACAGGCTAAAGGCGGTATGTATTTTCTTTTTTGATCTTCGTTCCCATGCTTTAGAAGCAGATCAGGGATCATAAGATTGCTGAGCGATACCGCGGAGCCTAGTCCAGGGTCGACTCGACACATCTCCTCAACGACAACACAGTCCTCCAAGACACCATAGCCCTGCCCTCCGTACTCCTCCGGGATTCTCATGCCCGTGAACCCGAGCTTCGCCGCTTTCTTGCACAGGTCTGCGGGAAACTCTTCCTTCTGGTCAAATTCCAATGCGAGCTCCGGCGTCAGTTCTTTTTCAGAGAATTCCTTTATAGCTCGTTTGATCTCCTTTTGTTCGTCGCTTAGTTCGAAGTGCATCTTTGCTGTTCACCCTTCTTTTTAGCGCTTAAGAATTATGCCTTCAGCCCTTTCAACTCATATACTTTGTTCTTCAGCGATGGAACTATCTTGAACAGGTCATCAACAACTCCATAGTCAGCCACGCTGAATATGGGTGCATTCGGATCCTTATTCACTGAAATGATCAAGCCTGAACTCTTCATACCGAGCACGTGTTGGAAGGAGCCACTTATTCCTAGAGCTAGATAGAGTTTCGGTTTGACTGTCTTGCCAGAGCTTCCTACTTGGCGGTCGCTGGGAAGCCATCCCTTGTCGACAATAGGCCTTGAGCAGGCGAGCGTACCACCTAGAGCCTTTGCTAGGTCCTCCACTAATGGGATATTGCAGACATCCTTTATTCCGCGTCCGACTCCCACGAGGATCTCCGCAGCCCCTATGTCGACACCGCCGGGCGGGGGCGGTACATATTCGATGAATCGTTTTGTCGTTACTTCTTCAGTAAGTGGTGAAGGAGCTTCAATAATTTGGCCGTTGGCGGGTGCTCCCTTTCGTATTGGAAAAGTGGCTTGGCGAATAGTTACGATATAGCTTTCCGCTCTCGTAAGTGTAGCTTCTTCATTTACCTTGCCGCCATACCTTTGGCGGGTAACTGTCAGCGTGTCATTGCTATAATCCAACTCTATACAGTCAGTGGCCAATGGTGCACTTAGCGAAACCGCGAGGCTTGGTGCAAGGTCCACGCCATTAGAAGTATGGCCGATTAGAGTAAGCATTGGCTTGTGTTCTTTTATTAGATGAGAAAGTATCATCTGATAAGCGTCTGAATTGTAGTTTTCTAGCTTAGCATCCTCAATCACTAACACTCGATTCGCGTATTTAGCAATGGCTCCTGCGTGATCTTTCACGTTGTTCCCGAGGAGTATAGAGACTAGCTCGCCACCCGTTTTTTCTGCCAGATCTTTGCCCTTTGACAGCATCTCGAACGTGATGTCTCTGATTTGCCCCTGTCTGTGCTCTGCTAGAACAAATATTTCTCTCATTTACATCAATCCTTTGGCTTTGATTATCTCAGCAATCCTTGTAGCAACTTCGTCTGGGCTTCCTTTCAAAAACTCCGCCTGCTTCGCGACGGGTGGTACGTAAAATTTCCCGATCTTCAGCCATGAGCCTGCTTCGCCTATTTCGTTCTCACTCAGACCAAGGTCAGCGGATCCAAGAACTTTGATTTCCTTCTGCATTGCTTTCCTGATGCCCATGATTGAAACGTATCGAGGTTCATTTATGCCTGTCTGGACCGCTATTACGGCAGGCAATTTGACTTCGACAGTTTCTTCTAAACCACCCTCTAACTCGCGTCTGACTCTCGCGATTTGGTCGTCTATTTCAAGTTTCTTCACCATCGTGGCGTGAGATATGCTCAACATTTCAGCGAGCATTGGACCGACCACGGCGCTGCCAACGTCGCTTGATTGGGTCCCCGTAATGACAACATTGAAAGGCATATTTTTGATGGATCTTGCGAGAATTTTCGCTACAGTAAAGCCATCCGAGCCTTCAAATTTGGGGTCGGTAAGTCTTACTCCTCTGTCTGCGCCCCGGGCTAAACACTTTCGTAGCGTGCTATCTGCCTCTTCGGAGCCAACGGTTATTGCAGTTACAGTGCCCCCATGTTTTTCTTTTAGGCGTACTGCCTCTTCAACGCCATAGTCGTCCCATTCGTTGATGTCGAAAACTAAGCCGGTCTTTTCTATGGCTTTCATATTTGCAGCTATTTTTATGTCCGCTTCAGCAGTTTCTGGAACATGCTTGACGCAGACTATTATGTCCAGTGCATTTCCCTCCGTTTTTTCTCTCTAGATTCCTAGTTTTTCCTTAACTGCTTTACGCTTCTCTGCCTGTAACGCCCCGAATTTCTTTATTCTTTCCGCGAACATTGAGAATAGTTCTGCGCCCTTCTTGTAAACGGGCAGAGGTACGTAACTGTAACGAACTCGCATGCTTTCTATGCCAAATTCTGCAAAAGAACGGTTCATCTCGATCATTCGTTTCTTCGTAAACTTTTCATCTATGTCTTGTTGCCCCTCGATGACTAGCACACCATCTGCGCCATAGGCGAATGCAGTTAGTAAATGTTTCAAACCTATAATAGCCGTTGACGGAACAGCTACGATTCGAATGCTTTCCGGATAATTGAGCCGATCGAGTCCCAAGAAGTCCATGCCTGTATATCCCACGCTCTTGTCCACGAAAGCAATTATCCTGATCTCATCAGATGCTTTGTCCATGAGCACACCGTGCAAGGCTGATATGATTTGTTTATTAGTTGAATTCTTGAAGTCGATCGCTGCCTGTGGACAAATTGGAATGCAAGCCCCACAGCCCATGCATTGGAACGGGTCTATTTTGGCTTTTGCATTCTCCATCGCTATTGCCTTAACTGGACAAATCGGCACGCACGAACCACAAGCATTGCACAATTCCGGGATCACGTAGGCCTTTTCTGGACTCGTTGTGACATATTCGCCTTTGAGGAACAGCGAGGCTTTTGCCGAGGCTCCTAAAGCTTCAGAAACCGTATCCCGAACGTCTTTTGGGTTCAACGCACAACCGCAAGCGAAAATCCCTGTCATTAAAGAATCCACTGGGTCGAGTTTTGGGTGTTTCTCTTGTATGAAGCCGTCTTCGCCTAATGAGAGCCTCATTTTTCCGGCGATTTCCTTTAGCCCTGTCGGGGGTACCATAGGCGTGGCCAAAGCAACCATGTCGAATTCGTCTTCTCTTACTTCTCCCATCAGAGTGTCTTCAGCTATGACTGCTAATTTGCCGTTATCTTTCTTGTAGACTTCCGATACTTTGCCACGTATGAAGACGACGCCGGCTTCTTGGTCCCGCCAGTATAACTCCTCATAGCCTCTGCCAGTGGCACGTATATCAGTGTAGTAAATCGTGACGTCGATGCCGAGCATTTTCTTGAGCACGTCGGCCTGTTTTAGGGAGTACATACAGCAAATGCGGCTGCAATACGGGACGTAATTCTTGTCTCTCGAACCTGCACAGAGAATGATAGCAATTTTCGACACATTGCTTCCGTCGGCTCTTTTCACTATACCCTCTGTAGGTCCAGAAGCAGATGTGAGTCTTTCTAGTTCCATCATAGTAATGACGTCTTTGTACAAGCCGTAACCATATATCTTGAGCAAGTTAGGATCATAGAGTTCGTAGCCAGTTGCCATTATGATGGCGCCCACGTTAAGGTCAATCGTCTTGCCAGGGTCATCTATGTTTATTGCTTTAGCTGGACAGAGTTGCGCGCATTTTCCACACTTCGTACAGGCATCAAAATCGATAACGTAAGCCGAAGGAACTGCCTGCGGAAATTCTATGTACGCTGCTTTTCTTTTGCTCAAACCTTCGTTAAACTTGTCCACGACGGTGACTGGACAAACCTTCGAGCACACGCCGCAACTTCGGCATTTCTCTACATCTACGCCCCTTGGCTTCATGGAAACCTTGGCTTTAAAGTTCCCTGACCGACCGCTAGCATCCTGCAATTCAGAATAAGTGTATAAGTTGACGTTTGGATTTCTTCCAACCTCCGCCATTCTTGGCGTAAGAATGCATTGAGCACAGTCAAGAGTTGGAAAAACCTTAGTCAGTTTGGCCATGTTTCCACCTATACTTGGTTTCTTTTCAACAAGGTAGACCTTATGGCCCAGATAGCCCAAATCCAACGCGGCCGTAATACCGGCTATTCCCCCACCGACGATGAGTATCTCTCTTGAGCCCTTCTCACTGATACTCTGCAATGGTTCAAGAGCAAAACTACGCTCAAATCCGCCTCGAATTAAGCTTAGAGCCTTCCTTGTAGCCTCTTCCGACGGTTTGGGTCCATGGACCCAAGAGTCTTGTTCCCGAATGTTCACGAATTCGAGCATATAAGGGTTCAAACCAGCTCGTTCGAGAACGCTTTGAAACGTAGGCAAATGCATTCTCGGCGTACAGCTGGCAACCACCACACGGTCCAAATTCTGCTTCTTAATATCGTCGATAATCGTGTCCTGGGCGGGTCTGGAACAAAGATACTTATTAGACTTCGCGACCACGACTCCTTCCCAGTTCTTCACAGCATCGACGACCTTCTTAACGTCCACTACGTTACCTATGTTTCCGCCGCACTCGCACACGAATATCCCGATTCTTGGCTTCTTTTCTTCCATCGTGCTCAGCTCATTTTTCTGAGACGTTTACATTTGTCTTGGAAATGACACTAAAAAGCAAAACACTTAAAAAATCTTGTGTTTCTTGATATCCCAAACGAGATATTCGAAATGAATGCACAAGAACTTGCTCAAAAGCACAAACTACTTGAATGTATACAGTGTGGCATGTGCACAGGCGGTTGCCCAGTCGCCAGAAAAGCCAACTTGAACGTTAGAAGATACATGCGAGAAGTTGCAACCAACGGCAAATTGACCATACATCCGCAAAATGAGCTATGGAGCTGCACCACATGCTCTACCTGCGGAATCCGTTGCCCAAAGGACCTGAATCCATACGACTTCATAATTGACGTTAGAAGCATGGCAGTCGAAGAGGGGCAGGTCGCTACGACTATCCGAGATGCTCTAGAGAGTACGTACAAGAACGGCAACCCCTGGGGAAGAATACGAAGCAAAAGGTCTGAGTGGGCGCAGGGTCTGAGCGTTAAACATGTTTCTCAGGGAGTAGAGTTTCTGTACTTCGTCGGCTGCACACCGGCTTATGATACGAGAGTACAAGAGGTAGCGAGGAGTTTGGCCAGGTGTTTCTCAAGGGCAGGCGTCAATTTTGGTACGTTGGGAGACGAAGAGAATTGCTGCGGAAACGAAATCTACGGCATGGGCGAGAAAGGCTTGTTCGATTTCCTCGTTGAAGAAAACATGAAGCTCTTCAACAAGTACAACGTAACCCAGCTTGTAACTAGCTGCCCCCACTCCTATCACTCATTCAAGAATCGGTACAACCAAACGAGCGTAAAGGTTCTGCATCACACGCAACTGCTTGCAAATCTGATAGACAATCAAAAACTTGCGTTCTCCAAAGAAATAAACAAGAAGATCATCTATCACGACCCATGCTACCTCGGGAAACAGAATAGCATTTACGACGAACCCAGAAAAGTAATAGAAAGCATCCCAGGCGCAAAACTTATCGAATTTGATCGTTCAAGAGAACGAAGCCTCTGCTGCGAAGGCGGCGGAGGAAGAATGTGGGTTGACATCCCAGGGGAACGACTGTCAGAAACACGAATCAAAGAGGCAGCCGCAGCAGGCGCAGAAATACTTGCAACTGCTTGTCCCTTCTGCTTGTTAACCTTTGAAGATGCGGTAAAAACGACGGGTTGCGAAGGAAAAATCCAAGTCATGGATATAGCGGAAATACTTTGTCAAGCAATCTGATTGGTTCAGTCTTTTTTTGGAAAACTATAAAGGAACGTTTGCAAAAGTAAGTGATTCCATTCGAAATAGGGAACGTTGTATAAATGGAAACATTAACTCATGACATAATCATAGTCGGATCCGGCCTCGCTGGATTAAGAGCAGCCGTCGCGGCTGCCCAGAATAACGGTGGTCTTAGTGTAGCTGTGATTTCCAAAGTGTTCCCGGTGCGCTCGCATTCTTCCTGCGCCCAGGGCGGAACCGGAGCTGTGATGAGGGATGGAGATTCACAGGATCTGCACGCCTTCGACACGGTCAAGGGCTCTGATTATCTAGCAGATCAAGACATTGTAGAATTCTTCGTCAAACAGGCACCAAGAGAAATCGTCCTCTTGGAGCACTGGGGCTGCCCATGGAGCAGAACGTCTGAAGGAAAGATTGATCAACGCAGCTTCGGTGGCCACAGTTTTCCTAGGGCATGTTTTGCTGCTGACATGACAGGCTTTCACGAAATGCACACATTGTATGGAGAAGCTCGAGCGCACGATAGCATACAGTTCTACGACGAATGGTTTGCCACTTCTATGATAGTTGAGGACAACACGGCTACGGGGTTAACGGCCATAGAGATGAAAAGCGGCGAGATGCACGCTTTCCGCGCAAAAGCCATAATAATGGCAACTGGAGGCCATGAACGCATATATGAATTCACCACGTTTTCCCACACGGCCACGGGCGACGGGATGACCATAGCTTACCGCTCCGGAGCACCGCTAGAGGACATGGAGTTCGTTCAATTCCACCCGACTGGGCTCGTCCCATCAGGAGTGTTGATAACAGAAGGCGCTAGAGGAGAGGGTGGATACCTCCTCAACAAGAACGGCGAGCGTTTCATGAAAAAATACGCTCCTGAGAAAATCGAGCTCGCCCCACGCGACATCGTCGCGAGATCGGAGCAAACCGAAATCCTCGAAGGTCGTGGCTGGGAAGGACCAAATGGACCTTACATAGCCCTAGACCTCACACATTTAGGTGAAGGTAAGATAAATGAAAGGCTTCCGTTGATTCGTGACGTTGCCATAAAACTCGGCGGAGTCGACCCAGTCAAAGAGTATATCCCAATCCGACCAGCTGCGCATTATTCTATGGGCGGAATAAAGGCAAACAGCAAAACAGAAACCCCTATCGCAGGCCTGTACGCGGCAGGTGAATGCTCATGTCTAAGTCTACACGGCGCAAACAGACTCGGCACAAATTCAACAGCCGAATGCGTAGTTTTCGGCGCGGTTGCAGGAGAGGAAGCGGCTAAGCATGCCTTAAGCGCTAGTCTCCACAATCTGCCAAGTGAAAAGCTCCAAGAAGAAGAAAAGCGAGTTTTCGACAGAATCCTAAGAAGCAAAGGCGACGAAAAGGTGGCAAAGATCAGGGACAACATGAGGCACGTAATGAACGAGAAGGCTTGGATCTTCAGGACAGGCGACCAGCTCAAAGAAGGGCTGAAGGAAATAAGAGTGTTAAGGGAACGATTCCAGCATATCACGGTCGAGGACAAAGACAGCGAATTCAACACCGGTCTAATAGCAGCCTTGCAACTCGACTACATGCTTGAACTCGCGGAAATTACGATAGTCAGTGCGCTTCCAAGAGCCGAATCCAGGGGTGCACACTCCAGACGCGATTATCCCAAACGCGACGACACTAACTGGCTGAAACATACACTAGCATACAACACGACCGAAGGTCCCAGACTCGAATACACCCCAGTTACAATCACTAAGTGGATGCCAGCCGCCAGAACATATTAGGAGATAGGCAAAAGTGGAAACGCAGAAAATTGTTGAGT
Organism: Bathyarchaeia archaeon; assembly: GCA_035319765.1. GTDB lineage: Archaea > Thermoproteota > Bathyarchaeia > Bathyarchaeales > SOJC01 > DATHCB01. Next base: position 1,148 of record DATHCB010000139.1, on the reverse strand, counting down.
TCATGATACACCGTTTCGACCCAAAACAGAGAAGGCAATACGTTTCAACGTACAAGGTGCCCGTGCGAAAAGGAACAACAATTCTCGATGCATTGTTCTACATTAAAGACAACCTCGACGAGACTTTGACCTTTAGGCATTCATGCGGCATGGGAATATGCGGGAGCTGTGGAATAATGGTCAACGATAAACCCATGTTGGCATGTTACACGCAAGTGCTCCAGTTAAATAGCGACAGTTTCGAGCTCGAGCCTCTTCAGACATTCCCGGTGATCAAGGACCTTGTCGTTGACATACAGCCGTTTATCGACACGTACAAGAGGATTAAGTTAACACTTCAGAAGCCTGAGCAGGAGTTCAAGAAAACGGAAGAGTTCAGACAATCGCCGGTTGATCACAAGAAGTATTGGGATTTAACTCTGTGCACAAAATGTTCGATCTGCCATTCTGTTTGTCCAGCGGCCATCGATGAGAAGTTTCTTGGACCAGCAACCTTAGCTACCAACTATCGATTTCTTACCGATTCCAGGGATGAAGCCCCTGATGAACGATTAAAGCCAATGGTTGACAATATCTGGCTCTGTACTCAATGTAACTCGTGCACTCAATCTTGTCCAAAACTGGTCAACGCTTCGTCATCAATCGTCGACGAGCGTAGCCTCATGGTCGAAGCGAGTGCGGTGCCCAGGACTGTTAGAGATGTCCTCACCGGAGTAGTCAAATATCACAACCCAATGGGCTCCCAGCCGAGCAAGAGAATGGACTGGGCTAAGGATCTGAACGTTAAAACGTTTCCAGCAGTCAGCCAAGCAGACGTGTTATACTTCGTCTGCTGCACAACGGCCTACGACCAAAGAGACCAAGAAATCGCCAAGTCAATGATTCCAATATTCAACAAGTTGGGCCTCAGTTTTGCCACTTTAGGCACAGAAGAATGGTGCTGTGGGGACCACATAATTAGACTCGGCGAAATGGATTGTTTGAGGAACTTGCTGAGCATAACGTATCTGAATTCGGCAAGTTTGGAGCACAAAAAATCGTTACATTATCTCCGCATTGTTATAATACGTTTAAGAATGACAAACCTTATAGCGAGGCGAAGTTGCCGGTCCAGCATTACACACAACTCGTTGCTGAAGCGATTGAAC
>DATHCB010000138.1:0-2574 GCA_035319765.1 Bathyarchaeia archaeon | reverse complement strand
AAAGAAGTAAAAGTGCTACATAGCGTACTGAAAGAGGGCAAGCCAGTCAAACCTGGAAAAACCGATCTCATATGCGGCCCTGAGGTTACCGGTATCGCGAGCCACGAGTCCTGCGGACACCCAATGGAGGCTGACAGAATTTTAGGCCGAGAGATGAGCCAAGCAGGCAGGTCCTTCATTTACCAAGGCGGACCCTACTGGATCGGAACAAGAATCGGCTCAGACAAAGTCACGATCGTCGACGACCCAACTCTAGAGAACAGCTATGGCTACTACCTCTACGATGACGAAGGAATCAAAGCACGACCACGCTACCTCTACAAGAATGGAATAATCAACGAATTTCTCCAAAACCGAGAAACCGCATCAAAGCTGGGAACAAGAAGCAACGGCGCCTCACGCTCAATGAATTACGACAGAGAGGCCATCGTAAGAATGGCAAACACCTTCCTTCAGCCAGGCGACGTGAACGAACAAGAAATCTTCGAAGACGTCAAACAGGGCATTTACATGCACTCTTTCACAGAATGGAACATCGACGACGTCCGATTCAACCAACGCTACGTGGGAAGAGAAGCATACTTCATAGAAAACGGCGAACTCAAAGGACCAGTGATGCGACCAACAATCGAAACGACCACACTCAACTTCTGGACGTCCGTCGACGCTGTTTCAAAGAAAGTCGACTTCGTAAGCGCCACATGTGGAAAAGGCGACCCAAGCCAAGGCGCACCAGTCTATACAGGCGGTCCCATGATGCGATTGAAAGGAGTGCACATAAAATGAGCGAAGCTATGTCGAAAACCGAGGACATAGTGAAGAAAGGCAAGGCTCTTGGAGCCGACGAAGTCATTGCAAGCACAGTATTCGGGGAATATAGGCAATCTAGATTCAGCAAAAACCAAATTGACATAGGCGTCGCATGGGACGAGTATGCAACCAGCGTCCTGCTAACTTGGAAGAAACGAGTAGTCTCCACGCTGATAAGAAATTTCCAAGACGTAACCCCAACAATGGAACGACTATTCAAACTCGCCAAGACCTCCCAAGAAAACCCCATGTGGGGCGGACTAGCCAAAGGCAAATTTCAGTACACCAAATCGATGGCTGACAAGACTGTCCGAGACATCGACACACCGCAAGAATACGTTTATGAAGCCGTCGAAGCGGCCAAGAAGCATGTAGGGAACAATATCGATAGCGGCGGCATCCTCTTCACAAAGTACGAACAGATTTTCCAAGTCTCATCAGAAGGACCAGAAGGACAAGACCAAAGATCAGCTATAGAGCTGTCAATCAGAGCATTTGCGCAGAGAGACGAATCTGGCCACGGCGTAGAATGCAACTCCTCGCTCAGTGGGTTTAACCCAGCCCGAGCTGGCGACAAAGCCGGCGAAATCGCAAAGATGGCCAAGAATCCAAAAGCAGGCAAGACTGGCAAGTATGACATCATCTTCGAGCCATTGTTCGTCGGTTCAATGCTCGGTGCCTACGGGTTCATGGGATCAGCCTTCAGTGTGCTAATAAAAATGTCCGTTTTCGGAGACAAACTCGGACAGAAAGTAACACCGGAAATAGTGACAATACGAGACAACCCAGGAAAATACTCGATGAGCAATAGAGTCTTTGACGACGAAGGAGTGCCCGTTAAAGAGACAGTCTTCATAGACAAAGGCATGCTGAAAACCTATTTCCACAACACCTCGACAGCCCGCATATTCAAGACACAAACTACCGGGCATGCGGGTTTAATCTCGCCAACACCGTGGAGTCTAGAATTAGACGCAGGAGACATGAGCAAAGAGGAAATGTTCAAAGAAGTGAAAAGAGGCCTATACGTTACAAATACATGGTATACAAGGTTCCAGAACTACGCGACCGGCGATTTTTCAACCATACCCAGAGACGGCATTTTCCTAATCGAAAATGGCGAAATAAAGGAATCTTGGAAAGAGATTCGCCTAAGCGACAACATCCAGAACCTCTTTGCAAGCATTGCTGGCATTTCAAAGGAAAGAATACACGTTCATTGGTGGGGTGAAGCAGACCCGCCGTCGCTTTCGCCATACATTTTAGCGAAGAATATTCAGATAACCAGACCTGAGTGACCTTAGCTTTCTCTTCCTATCTTTTTTCTAACGCTTCCTTCTGATTAGTTGAACGAAGTAAGCCAAAATTATTACGCAAGCCACTATCGCCAGTAAGCCGAACGCAGCGATGATCATTGCATTGCGAGTATCGATTAAGAAAGCTATCGAGATAACCGCAAGAAAAATACCTGAATAGAGACCGACACTGCTCTTAGAAAACTCCGTAAATTCTTCCCGGATAATTCGCCAGTATGTGGTGATCAAAATCAGCATAATCGCGAGTGTTACAAGTATAATTACGAGTGTGTAGGTGATGTTGGTCCAGTAGTTTCTGAAAGTAAGGAGAAGACCGACCTCATCCGCTACGAGTCCGCCCCCAGCACCGAAAAGAATTGCTGCCACTCGGTCTATTCGCTCGTTTTCATAACTTATCCCCAACCAACCACCTACTACTAGCAGTACCAGACCGAACCAAAAGTGATGA
>DATHCB010000137.1:0-13231 GCA_035319765.1 Bathyarchaeia archaeon | reverse complement strand
CACGGAAGAGTTTTGCCACGGCATAGTTTTCCAAGTAGCCTCTCCCACCATACACCTGTAATGCATCTGTTGCAATACGCATTGCATCCTCAGAGCCGACCAGTTTGGCACAACTTGAGGCGATATTGGCGTTCACTCCATGATCAAGAAGCCATGCAGCTTTCCACGTAAGCAATCGCATAGCCTCGACGCGAGCAAACATGTCAGCTAGCATGTGCTGAATAGCCTGGAAATTCGAGATTTTCTGCTCGAAAGCTTCGCGTTGCTTGGAATAGTTTATCGCGTACTCCATAGCCGATCGAGCTAAGCCCGTGGCCATAGCACTGATTGCAGGTCGAGTGTGCATAAAGGTGAGCATGGCTGAGAGGAATCCGTTTCCCTCTTGCCCAATCAGATTCTCAGATGGAACACGAACATTACGTAGCATCACAACTGAAGTGTCAGACGCTCGATGCCCAAGTTTCGGAAGCGGTTTCCCTGTTGACAAGCCCTCTGTTCCGCGAGGAATGAAAAAAGCGCAGAGGCCTTGATGTCTTTTAGTGCCTTTTACACGCGCGAATATCACAAAGAAGTCGGCGTAATCCCCATTAGTAATGAAGAACTTGTCGCCGTTAAGGATATAGTCTCCGCCTTGCCGTTCACAAGTAGCTTGTACGCCAGCGACATCTGAACCCATACCCGGTTCACTGGTTGCGAAAGAAATGAGTTTAAACTGCTGCGTTAAGGGAACGAGAAACCTTCGCTTCTGGTCTTCTGTGCCCATTAAAATGATCGGTTCGGCTCCTAACTCGTTTACATACATTGAAGTGGTGATTCCAGCACAGGCTGCAGCCATTTCTTCTACAACGATAACAGATTCAATGGAACCGTACCCTGGTCCCCCAAAGGCCTTAGGAATTCTCAAGTTCATCAATCCAGCCTTGAAAGCCTTTTCAAGAACATCACGCGGAAATTCGCCGCTTTGATCATACCTTTTCGCGACAGGCAACACTTCATCAACGGCGAATTGGCGTGCTTTTTCGCGAAGAGCAGTTTGTTCCTCAGTTAATTGAAAATCGATCACACAATCATCCTCAAATCTCTAATCACTCAAACGGCAAGGAGGCAGGTGAGGTTGTTTTAACATATCGCATATTTGAAATTTTTGCAAATTTGGATGCGCACGCGTTACCAAATTCAAACATAACCTCTGCTCCGCTGGTCCAGAAGCACTGTAACCTGAAAACTTAAGGTTTGTCTCTTCAGAAAGTGACGAAGAAGCTAGGCTATATAATAGTCAAGGACCTTTTGCATCCGTTTTGGAGCATGTTCACGCTGCGAAAGCTGCTTCAAGATTTTGATCATCTGAGGCTGAAATCGTGCGATATCAGTTAACGTAAGGAGCCCCGTCAGTTTGCCTTGCTTCACTATAGGGAGCTTCTTTATTTTCATTTTAAACATAAGCTTGGCAGCATCATCTAGTTCAGTATCGGCTTCAACGACTATGAGCGGTTTGGACATTATCTCATCCACCTTCGTGGTTTTCGGAGACCTAGATTCGCTGATCACTCTCTTCAATAGGTCACGTTCAGTCAAGATACCCACAGCTTTGCCCCTCTTGACGACTAGCAAGCATCCAATCTCGAATTTGTTCATCATGTCCGCAGCTTCTTTGACGCTCTTGTTCGCGTTTACGGTTACGACGTCTTTAACCATGACGTCTTCAACTTTTAGAGACATAAAGAATCTCTCAACTTTCCACTCATTGTGCTCTTTGACTATAAGTTGTTTTGTCCGTGCAGAAAGAGACGCAAGGACTGAGCGATGAACCTTCAGTTTACACTTTTATTGTTCTTCGCACAGTAAATATTGCGGTATCAGGAATGAGCAGATTAGTCGTTGTTTCGGCCAAAATCTCAGAAGACGCCTACAAAGAACTATCACTCAGAATTCCAGAAAGAGAGAGAAGCGACTTCATTCGCGAAGCTATCATGGAAAAACTTGAGAAGACGCCACGGCCTGACAGAATTCTAGAACTTCAAAGTCGCATGACCAACATCGAAACAGAACTGGCTGAGGTAAAGAAATATCTTGCTGAACTCGAAGTTCTAACTTTCGAACGGGGCAATATGAACCCCCACACTTTCTGCATCGACGAAATAGATCACAAGATAGTGGATTATTTGCTGCACTATAAGGGTGCCACAACCCCCGAACTCGCAGATTGCACTAAAACCAACCGCTGGCTAGTGCTCAACCGCCTTAGAAAAATCCAAAAAATCTCGAAGAAGCAACTCGGAAAACCCTTGATCACATACGACGCAGGCGAAAAACAGGGCAAGTACAAGGCATGGTGGCTAAACGAAGAACTAATCGAGACATAAGAAACTATTAAATTCTCTACACCGTTGACTCAGCCTTGGACAAAACGGGCCCGTGGCCCAGTCTGGATCAAGGCGCCGAACCGCGCTAGTTAATGAGCGGGTGCGCAAGCCTCCGGAGCCAGTGAACCTGGGTTCAAATCCCAGCGGGCCCGCCACCACGGCAGTTGCTTGTCATGCGCAATGTGCAATTCTTATCTTGGGATGAGGGTTATCTTTAAAACTGCGAGAGTGTAATCTATGGCTATTTGTTCAAGAGGTGAAAACTAGCATGGTTAAAGTGGACAGCTACAATGTTCCAGAGGGAATCTACTATAGCAAAGAGTACGAGTGGGCGAAAGTCGAAGGCGACAAGGTGCGCATAGGCATAACTGATTTCGCACAAAAGCAACTGCGAGAGATCGTTTACGTCGAAATTCCAACCGCAGGTTCTATGTTGAAGCAGAACGAGCCTTATGGCACAGTAGAGTCGGTGAAATCTGTTTCAGACCTGGTGGCACCAGTAAGCGGAACAGTGGAGCAAGTGAACACGGATGTGCAGGGTAAACCGGAATTACTTAACGAAGACCCGTACAACAAAGGCTGGCTTCTCATCGTCAAACCAAGCAATATGGATGAGTTGAAGAACCTAATGGAGGCTAGTAAGGCGATCGAATGGCACAAGAGCCTGCTAAAAGAGGCAAAGTAGTTTGCCTCGACGAATCATCATTATAGGCTCACACGCTGCTGGTGTGGATGCAGCCGCCGCTGCACGAAAGATCGAGAGAACCGCAGAAATTACTCTCATAAGCAAGGAAAGACGCGTCGGATATTCAAGATGCGGCATTCCTTTCGTAATCGGAGGTAACATCCCAAAATTTGATGACCTGATCGTGTACCCATCTATGTATTACAGAATGAACAAACTCAACCTAAAAACCCAAACAACGGTGACTCACGTCGATAAGGACGCAAAGACTATCGAAGCAGTAGATAAGGCTGCAAAGACAGAAACTTTGCCTTACGACAGCTTAATCTTGGCAACTGGCGCTTCTGCTGTAATACCACCAATTAAAGGCAAAGAGAAGCAGGGAATATTTGTCGTCCGCACTTTGGAAGACGGCGAAAAGATTGATGCAGCGATCCGGGCAGGCGCAAAGAGCGGTGTTGTAATTGGCGCGGGTTTGATAGGTCTAGAGGTAGCGATGGCATTCGTCGAACGAGGATTGCCGGTTACTGTTGTTGAACTTCTGCCGCAGACCTTACCGGCGATGCTCGACGCAGACATGGCCAAGATGGTTCAGGACAAGTTCGAGGAAAACGGCGTGAGAATAATTACGGGCACAGGCGTTAGTGAAATTCTCGGCAGCGACAAGGTGACAGGCGTGACTGCGGGAACCGAGCAAATTGCTGCTGACATTCTCGTGGTTGCGACAGGTATTCGCGTCAACAACGAATTGGCACAGGAAGCAGGCTGCGCTATGGGGTCATGGAAGGCAATTCTGACAAACATGCGGATGGAGACATCTGTCAAGGACATTTACGCTGCTGGAGATTGTGCGGAGGCTGTGAGTTTGATTACGCATCGGCCTGTGCTGTATCAATTGGGCACGGTTGCCGTGCGTCATGGTAAAGTGGCTGGGACTAACGCGGCTGGGGGGTATGCAATGTTTCCCGGTTGCTTGGGTTCTTCCACGACGAAGCTGTTTGACTTGGAGATTGGTGCTACGGGTTTAACTGAGGCTTTAGCTAGCAAGAACGGCATCACGCCCGTGGTCGGAGCCGTATCTTCGAAGACTAGGGCGGATTACTATCCTGGCGCTTTGCCTATCAAGATTAAGTTGGTATTTGATAGGGAATCGGAGTTGCTCGTTGGTGGTCAAATTGTTGGCGGTGAGGAAGTTACGCAGCGGGTTAATGCATTATCTTTTGCCATTCAGAAGCAGATGACAATAAGAGAGTTGACGAAAGCAGATACTGCCTACACGCCACCTTTGTGCGAAACTTGGGAACCCATGGTATTCGCAGCAGAGACAGCGCTGAGAAAAGTACGCTAAACGATACCCCTCCTCTCTTTCCTATGGCATGACTAAAGAAGAAGTATGGCATCAGGCAGGACGAGGCTTCAATCACTTTTAGATCTAGTAGAAAAGCTCAGCTGTGACCCTAAGAAACTGCACTCTTGTAAAGGATATCTTTAAAAGACAAATCTCCCAACAATCAATATTGAATTGCAATGTCCTCTCTTACACGCTACTTGCAAAAAGCCTACTGGAGAATAACGACTTACAGACCCTCACCATGGACAATCGCCTTCATAGTCCTTGCCATTGCCATCTTCCTTCTCGGCGGCGGCATATACGACCTCTTAGAACAAAGCTCAATTCCCATAGCCATATTCTCATCATCAGGAGGAGCGGGTAGCTTCATCTTTCTTTATCCGTACCCAAGCCTAAATGATCAATTCATCGCGGAATCGATCTTGATCATGATGCTCTACAGCATGGGCATTATCGGGCTCCTAGTCACATACCAAAGTACAAAATATGCCTACAAACCACGCCAAGCATACATGATGCTACTGGCGGGTTTGTTCTTTACGCTGGTAACCTACGGGCTGCTAGAATACATTTTCTACCTTCGAACGGGCCAGTTTTAGCTTGCCCTTCTCCAGCAACAGCCTGCCGTCAACCTTTACGGTTGGCTCTAATAAGATTCCATCCATGTGAATGTTACTTTTGCTATGTCCCCCAGGATAAGAACTGTTATCCCCCAACGCTACGTGCACAGTGCCTAAGACTTTCTCATCCTCCAACACTGCACCCGACAAACGCGCCTTGGCATTTGTCCCCACGCCAAGCTCGCCAACGTTGAAAGCATTCGCATCACCACGCCTTAGTAAGCTTTCCAACCGCTTGGCATCAGGGCCCTCAAACCGCACCGCCCACCCATCTTTCAAAGTCACGCCAACAGGTTGCGTAACAGTATGGCCCATACTGTCAATAACTAAGATACCCTGCGTCGTGCCTTCAACAGGCGCCAAACATGCCTCTCCAGCAGGCAGGTTCCCCCAATCATTGGGAGCCTTGTGATAAATCCCAGTATCTCTTAGACAGGTTCGCTCGTCGATGGACATCTTCAAATTCGTCCCGGAGGGGGTGGCAATCTCCACAGTTTTTCCTTGGTCAAGTACGTCCGAAACTAGATTCGTTAGACGCTCAACCTCATGGTAATCTGCTGTCAATCCGCCTGTGCTCATCATATCCTCTGTGATGCCTGGCATGCTCGCAATACGTGCACCGCTTTTTGATGCTTCTCTTCTAGCATCGGTGTGACTGAACGACGTGCTCGTAGGGATCAAAACCACATCGGATGCTTTCATGGCTTCTCCAACAGGCCTGGGCGGCTCTAGCCCACTTCTCACAAGCGGTTTCATAACAGAAACAACCGTAGTTGCACCTAAAGCAGAAGAAGCATAAGCAAACGCTTCTGCAATTTTGACTTTTCCAGTATCGGTCATAATCAGAACAGTTTCTTCAGGTTTCACATCCATACAGACCTCAACAGCGGTCTTTGCACCAATCATCAAAGGAAGATTTCTAAGCATGATACTCTCACCAGGGTTCTTTCTTAACGCCCATGTGGTATGCAAGGAAGTTGGTTAAAAGGTGAATGGGCGGGGTAACAATAACTACCACTCCCGCGACCAGCAAGGAAGGCGGAGAAACAATCAATGAAAAAACAAGCGCGCCAACGACAAAGTCTAGTTGATCGGCGACAGGAAAAGCGGCACCAGGCACAAAACCGAGCCGTCTTTTCGCAAAAGCCTCTCCAAGATCACCTGACAAGGCGCCTAACGAAACGACAAACCCTAGCAAAACGCTATAGCCAATATTTAATAAACTCATCGCAAAGCCAACGAGGGTTCCAACTACTAACCCAGAAAGAAATCCCCTCACAGTCTTGTTCGAACCAAGAATGGGCTTGCCGTCAGCAAAAAGTCTGCCCCCATCCAACCGACGTCCCCCGCCAAAAATCACGGGCACTGCATTAGCACAATAAGCAGGAAAAATGAACACTAGAGCATCAATTATCGGATTGCCAACGTTAAGCATTTTTTCTCAACTCGGATGGACGTAATCTATGATTCCTTCTTCTGCTATTCGTAAAAGGCAGCTTTGCGGGCGCAGACGTTGAGGGTGTTTCTCCAGAACAGCTCTTATAACTCCGCTCTGTGAAGTTAGTTTCAAGTTAATCACCACGTTGGACCAGAACTTCAGTACTCTTCTTGCAACTGGTTCAAACTCAACTTCGTGTGCCATAAAAACGCTGCGTACCTGACTCGTAATCAGTGCTGACACTTTGCGGGTCTTAACTATCTGCGCCAGATACGCCATCTGCCTGTTCAGTTCCCTATTGAGTTTGAACGTTTCCTTGCTTTCCCCTCCAACCTCCGCGCTGTACAAAGCCGTGACCGTGTCGACAATTACTAACCCAACTTTCTCTGTCAAGTACTGATCGAGACTGTCAAAGATTCTGGTTTGCTCCTTAAACGTTCTCGGTTTTGCTAGAATTATTTCAGGTGCAACTTTTTGAGCATCATCGGAGGCTATTTCCATCAGTCTTTTTGCATAAAAGGTGCCTTCGGAATCCACATAGACAGTTTTGTAACCTATCCTTGCGCAGTTCACTGCACATTGTATTGCCAACGTGGTTTTTCCAGTCTCTGCCTCGCCGTACAGCAGATGCATCGTTTCGGCTGCGCATCCTCCATTCAGTAATTCATCCAGTCCGGTGGAGCCCGTCGAGATCGTGGGACGCAAGCGTTTCACATCAAAGCGAATATAAGCCTCAAACTAATAATTTTGTTCCATTATAAGCTTTAAAGGAAACATGAGATGAAGGAAAAAATCGCCGTTGCTACTGTTTCTGGAAAGGCATACTATTTTCTGGTGAATGAACTAAAGCGAAAGAACCTATCCTTCTTGAGCGTTAAACCTACAGATCCGATACCCTTCGACATAAAGGTTGTAATCACGACACAAAAGGAGCAATGTCAAATAGTCCACCCAAGAGTTGTCGTGTACAAAGACGATTCCGACCCCGCCGAAGTTGTCGCAGAAGCGATAAGGATGGTACAGGGGAAAGAGAGTTTCGAGAAGATTGTCGTTGGCGTAGACCCGGGTAAGACTTTTGGGATTGCTGTACTTGGTGATGGCGCGGTAGTTGAAACTGCAAATGGTTCGGGTGCAGAAGAGACCTTCAGAATCGTTAGAGATGTCCTTAAGAAGACACCAGCAAGGGCTTATGTTGTTAGAGTTGGTGACTCTGCCCCCGTCTATGCCGTGGATTTCTTGCGTTTACTGGATGCAGATCTGCCTAAGAACGTAGCGATAGAGATGGTGAGTGAGACTGGAACGACTCGTTTAAGTACCGAATTGCCTAATAGAAAAGGAGCAAAAGATGTCATCTCGGCTATAAAGATCGCAGGAAGATTCGGTCGCCCAATCAAAAAAGGTGAAAAGCATGAACAAGATCGTTGAAGCAGGCAAGACACTTATCGTTGACGGGCCAGCTTCATTAAACTTCATGTCAGGTAACGCCGAGGTTCTTGGCGCCCCACTGAAACCAAGCGAGAGAATAGTTATTCGCGATGCAAAACGAATGCCATTTGAGGTTAAGAAGAAATCCGAGTTTAACATCCTGCTGGGGGAAGGGGCTGGAACAGAAGAAATTGATGGAAGCACGATCCCTCAATCTTGGAAGGAATCGGCAGAAAAAGTCTTATCGTTGGAGAAGAAACCTTCAATAGTGCTGATTCTCGGCCGGGTTGATGTAGGCAAGTCTGGATTTTGCACATTCCTCGCAAACGCAGCTTTGAAGAAGCGATTGAAAGTTGCGGTGGTGGACGGTGATCTGGGGCAGTCTGACGTTGGACCCCCAGCCTCGATTGGTTTTGGGAGAATTAGAAGACTGATAAAAGACCTTTTCGAAGTAACCGCCGAGGATGTATACTTCATCGGAATAACAACTCCAAGCAGTGTAATTGAAAGAGTTATCGACGGCTTAGCGGCAATGAAAAAAGAGGCTGAGGCAAGGACTGGCGCAGATTTTCTCGTTCTGAATACCGATGGGTGGGTTGAGGGCGAAGATGCAGCCAAGTACAAGTTGACCTTGACTGAACACATAAAGCCAAGCATTGTTGTAGGAATACAGCAACAGGCGGAACTGGCAGACATTCTAGGTAATCTGAAAACCGAAAGTATAACCGTAGAAACACCGCAAGCCATAAAACAACGAGATAAAGAAAAACGAAAAGTGCTGCGAGAACTCAGCTATAAAAAGTATCTGAAAGGCGCAAAAGTTTTAACCTTTCCGTTAAGCTGGATGCGGATTGAAGGCGTGCCACTTGGATCTGGCGTATCGCCAAGAAAACTCGAAATGAAACAAATTCAAGACCTTCTAAGTTTGTCCCCGCTTCACAGCGAAGAAACCCCGACTACGATTCTTCTGGTTCTAGGGGCGCAGCAATGGGTGCACAGAGACAGGATAAAAGCTATCGAACAGAATTTCGGCAAGAAAGTGCGAGTTATGCGAGAAGGTGACGAAGAAGGATTACTGGTTTCATTGCAGAATGCTCATGGCAACTTTGCGGGAATAGGTATACTTCACGGAATCGATTACCAAAGAAAAACAATGAAAGTGTACACACCGGCAAAGGACAAGGTCTCAACGATAAGCGTTGGACAAATAAAACTCGATAAGGATGGCAGGGAATTAGGAATTAATCCGATCTCAACCGAAATCTAAAATGTCACTCAGCTGAAAAAAGCAGCCAACTCATGCTCAATAAGACCATTCTTGTCTGGAAGGATTTTCATACTTCTTCGTATCCACGCGGGCAAAAATCTCTGACAATAAGATGTTGCAAAACGGTAATCTAAAAAAATTATCGCACCCTTGTCTTCCAGCGTCCTTATCGGTCTGCCGGCTGCTTGAGCGGCTTTCTTAAGTGCGGGTAGTACGTAGCCGTATTCTCTTCCTAGTTTCGGGAAAAGTTTTTCGTAGTAATCAATTTGTGCCTTAACTTTTGGCGTTGGCTCAGCGTAGGGAACGCCCACGATAACTGCAGAGTTCATCTGATCACCCGGATAATCCGTTCCCTCCGAGGAGCGGCCGCCTTGAACGCCGAGCAGCACAGCGCCTCCTCTCTGCGCGTGAGATTTGAAATGCTTTATCAGTTGTTCGTTTTCTTTTGATTTCATGCCTCTCTCTTCATGGAAAAATGGTTTGTCGATTGCTTCTTTTATTCCAGCCTTGATCAATGCGTCTAAAACTTCATATGATGCCGTGAATATTCCTGTGTTCGCGGGCGTGTTTTTTGTCACTCCTGCTAGGTGGTTGATTATCTTCTTGTACATGGCTGGTGTCCTTTGTTCCATAGCTGTTGTGACGCCGAGGATTGTCAATGCCAAAACATGTTCTTTGGGAAATGGTGATGGAACCGCTTTCTGTACCGTACTATCTGGCATTCCCGTGATTTTTATGTATGATTCTAAAGGCTCTAGCGTGCCTGACATTATGATGTTTGAGTAGACTGAAGAAAAGATGGGCTTGGTGATCTTTGCGGGATCCAGCGCCACAATCTCGAGTTTGTATGATGGTGCTTCTCTTTTCGTGATGTATCTGCAGAGTGTGTGAATGAAAGCTTCATCTTTTGTTGTTTCAAGCCAGTGCAAAAAGAAGTCGCCCATTCGGTGGATGTGCGATTGGGGGGACTTTCCTTCGGAAAGCAACCGTTGTCTGATGCGGTTTCCAGTTTCATGCAATTGGTCGAAGAAAGTTTTTGAGTGGTCTATCTCTGTTTCGCGTTCGATCATTTCGACGAATAATTCTGGATCAACAAGCGCTTCTTTTCCAGTTCTAGACGCCATCTTCTCAATTATTGTTCTCAACATAGACGAAAAAGCTGCAATATTTCGATAGTTAAACTGCTTCGCCTCTTGCTCAGCTTGTCGAATAGAGAAGATAGATAGGTTATCACTTGCGATTTCGATAGCTGTATTAGGCAAATTATGTGCTTCGTCGACTACTAAGACTAGCTTTGCCAACGGTCTTTCTAGCTGTTTAAGAAGCGCTGGACGGACAGCAGGATCGAAAACATAGAGATAACTTAGCGCGACTACATCGACTTCGCTTAGGATTAGCTTTGTGATTTCATAGGGGCAGAATTTTTCCTTACGGCATTGCTCTTGAATTTCGGTTGCCGTGTAAGCGTTCGATGCTACGTGAAGTTGCAGGTCGATGGAGTTCTCTGCTTTGGTTTCTATGTTTGTATAATATGGGCATTGGCGTCTTTTCTTGAGGAGTTCACAGATTTCCATCGCTGATCTTGCATCAGTTGGGCGTCGGGTTATCATTGGATGAAAGCACATTTCGCTTCGCCCGCGAAGGGAAACTCCTGAGACTTTTTTGCGTCTTGCAATTGCCTTTAGTTCTTCCATGACTCGGTCGTGTTGGCGGTGCGTCTTGGCCAAGTAGATTATCTGCATATCGTTTTGTTTAGTGATGGGTAGACACGCGGAAAGGGCTGAAACGGTCTTACCAAGCCCATTGCTGCCCTCGATAACCACGTTCCTCTGGTCTTTAATCGCTTCGTATAGTACACTTATGAAGTCATCTTGATAGGGCCTTACCGTTCTGTATGGGAAGTATTCCTCCACTTCGCTTGGCAGCTTAGGCATAAGATTAGTCCTCTACTCTTTTGGATGGGCATAGATTGCTCACTGGGCATTGGTGGCAGGCTGGTCTTAATGCTTTGCAGCATTTTCGGCCCAGCATAATAAGCGATAGATGTACGGCCAAATAATCCTCTGGTGCATAAAGCGACTGCAATGCCATTCTAACGCCTTCGTAATCCGCCTTTTCTGGAGCAAGACCTAGTCTTTTCGAAACTCTATTCACATGCGTATCAACTGGAATTGTCTCCTTTCCACTGCTAAAAAGCAAAACGACATCTGCAGTCTTCGGGCCAACTCCAGGCAAATTAAGAAGTATTTTTCTCGCTTCTTCAAGCGGCATTGAATGAATAAAGTCTATTGAACCGCTGAACTCCTCCAGAATGATTTGTGAAACTCTTTTGATCGTTTTGGCCTTGTTTCGAAATAATCCTGCGACTCGCAAGGCGTCTTGTAGAACTTTTTCGTCGGCCCTTGCTAAGGCTTCGGGCGTTATTCGAGACTCTCGGGATAATCTTTCGAAGGCTTTAGCCGTGTTTATTCCTGTGGTGTTTTGCGAGATAATTGTAACGATTAGTGTTTCGAAAGAATTTCTTCTTGATGACGCCCATTTCGGAGCAGAAAAATTCTCTTTCAAGATGCATAAGATTTCGTTAGCTCTTGCGCTGGTCATCTCAGTCCTCGCCTTTTTAAAAGAATAAATAGTGATCGGGCGTGCTATAAATAAGGTGGGTGGCTGATCGTTAATGACCGGTGCCACGGTGTTTAAAGACGAGATTCAGGAGGGAGATGTTCATTTTCTAGCTGTTTATTTGGAAACAAATAATGCATGCATCGTGCTTCTGAGTGAAGGCGAGGATCAGCTGGGCACGTTAGCGGTTTCTATTCCACCCTCGGCTCAAGCGACTGCTCCATCTTTATCTTCGGTCCTAATTGGTGACCGAACCATGACGATGGCTCGAATTTTTGCTGAACGTCTCGCGGCAAAGGTAAATAAGATTGGCTTGGTTTCTGTTTATCTCAAAGGAACAAGCGAGGCTGAGGCCGCCCCAATTCTTTTCAAACTTTTCGAAAAAGTCACCAAAGCAAAACCAGTGGTTGGACAAGAAAGTGTACAAATCTGAGAAGCTTCTTGGAAAAATAGAAGCTATTGACAAATCACCCGCGCTCGTGTAGAAGATGGAATGGGCCTGCAATTATCATCCTTTCTGACCGACCACGTTGAAGGCTTGGTTGATCAGAGCATTGGGTTCTCCAAACTATGTCGTACGTTACTGCGTTGTTAATTTCTTTAGCTCTTCGCAACGAGACTTGGTTATTTCGTAAACTTTTTGACGAAGTTCCTCGCCCGATACGCCCTGTTCTCTTATTACAGCTATCTTCTTCGCTAACTCGGCATCGCCTAAGTGTTGAAGCCAGTTCTCGAAGTCCTTGCGTGGCATATGAAACTCTAAAGATCGCAAGTCGATTTTTTGAACCTTGTCACAAAAGTCTTGGAGGCTGTTCGCCTCGACACCTAAACTTCTTCCCATTTCCTTATAGAAGCGGAAAGCACTTTCCGGTGGCTTTGGATGAAGAATTTGTGAGGCCTCTTTTTTGGAAATTCTTGGTAGGCCTATGGCTTCTTTTCCGAGTTCTGTGATCGCATAACAGTTTTTTTCAGGCGAGGACACGTATTCCATGCTTCTCAGATTCAGCAGGTGCATCATTGCCTGTCGTTGGTTTTTCATTCCTAACTCTTTCGCAACCTCTAATGGCGTTACGGGCTTTCCTTTTCGCCACAGTGTTTCAAGAATAGCCTTTTTGACTGGATTCAACTGCATTATAATAGCGCCCCCACGTATAGGCTCATTCTATAGAATACGGGTATTTAGCTTTTCAATTTTTGCATAAAATGATAGGTAGTAGGTCCTGTTTGAGAGAAAAATTAAAGAATAGAGTTTGCCTTCATAGTGCTTTTATCCCCCTTAGGATTAATGTAGAGAATTTCGGAGAGATTTCGGAAATGAAAATGGCAGTGCTCGTGTACGAATACCCGCCAAAAATCGTCGGAGGCTTAGGTACTTACGCAGCAGAAATCACAAGGAAGTTTATTCTGCTCGACCAAGAGATTTCGGTTTTCACCATGAATGACGATGACGGAAACCTTCCGAC
>DATHCB010000136.1:0-3972 GCA_035319765.1 Bathyarchaeia archaeon | reverse complement strand
AGACTGAGGAAGGCTGGGAAAAATATTGCCAAGAATATATCACAGGTGTGAACAGTCACATGGAATTTCTGCATAAAGCTGGCATGGAACGATTGCTGAAGTTGAGGGCGAAGAAACCGTACGGATACTAAGGGATGACTTGTATGGTGGAAGGTAGGAAGCACGCGAAAATCGGCGAGTATTCGACGCTTGAATTGATGGCCGCATGTGGCTCGCGAGCGATTAATGACCATGAAGTGGTTTTTGTGGGCACTGGGTTGCCGATGGTTGCATCCCTACTTGCGAAGAGGATGCACGCCAAGAATGCAAAGATCGTTTTTGAGGCGGGTTTCATTGATTCCAACGCCGTGGACATTGCATGTTCCATTGCGGACAGTCGTTTGGCTTATAGAGCTTCCGCGGCTGTTGGATTAATCGAGACTTTGGGCCTACTCTTGCAGGGTGGGCATTGTGACGTAGGGTTTGTTGGTGCGGCGCAGATTGACGAGTATGGCAATTTGAACACCACATACATTGGGGATTTTGACCATCCCAAAGTAAGGCTTCCAGGCAGCGGAGGCGGGAATGACATAGTGTCTTCTGCCAAGCGCATCGTAGTGATCATGAAGCATGAGAAACGCAAGTTCACCAAGAAGCTCGATTACTTAACCAGTCCTGGCTATTTGGATGGTCCAGGTGCGAGAGAGCGCGTAGGCTTGAAGGGCGGCGGTCCTGTGCTCGTAGTAACTGAT
Source organism: Bathyarchaeia archaeon (assembly GCA_035319765.1). Lineage (GTDB taxonomy): Archaea > Thermoproteota > Bathyarchaeia > Bathyarchaeales > SOJC01 > DATHCB01. The sequence goes on along the minus strand of DATHCB010000136.1, from coordinate 3,241 downwards.
TTTTGTCAGCTCGGGTTTGATGAGAAGACGAAGAAGCTTAAGCTATTGACTGTGCATCCGGGTATGGCGGTGCAGCAGGTTGTAGAGAATACAGGATGTGACCTAATCGTCAAAGAGCCCGTGCCAGAAACCGAACCGCCGACGTATGAGGAAATAAGCCTGCTGAGAATCATTGACCCAGAGGGCATTTACATACCGAAGCCCCAGAAGAAATAGACGTGCATGCCGATGGCTTTCTCCAATTCTTATGAAGACGCAAAGCGTGCACAAGCATACGCCAAACTGGATTTTCCTGGCACGTATTACTTAGCGTATCGTGACTTGCCAAGAATCATTTCCGAGCATGTGAGAGGGAAAGAGGCCTTAGATTTCGGGTGTGGCACAGGGCGATCTACGCGGTTTCTTCGAAAAATCGGCTTCAGCGTGATAGGGATCGACATTTCGGAAGACATGCTCAGGAAAGCCAGAGAGTTAGACCCAAAGGGTGATTATCGTCTTATTGAAGAGAGTGACTTCAGTCAATTCAGGAATCGTCGCTTCGATTTGGTACTCTCGGCGTTCACGTTCGACAACATTCCCACCATGGAAAAGAAGGTTTCTAATTTTGCTGGGCTTGGCCGGTTGCTGAAGGCGGACGGTAGAATTGTCAGTGTGGTATCGTCACCTGAGATTTACACGCATGAATGGGCATCGTTTTCAACTAAGGACTTTCCGGAGAACAGGCGTGCAAAAAGCGGGGACAAAGTGAGAATAATTCAGAGCGATATTGAGGACAAGAGACCGGTCGTGGACGTTGTCTGGACAGACGATTCTTACAGAGAGGTCTACAGAAGAGCAGGGCTAGATTTTCTCGAAATGTACAAACCACTTGCAAAAAAGAGCGAACCCTACAAGTGGATCAACGAAACCAAGATTGCGCCTTGGGTCATCTACGTGCTAAAAAATAAATTAGATTGAAACTTTCGAGTCGAAGTGGGGGCATGAACAATTGAAGAGCCAAAAAGTCAAGAATCCACAGGAATATCCATGGATTATAACAGACTTGCCTGAAGCCGAAGTTCAGGTTGAAGGCGTTAAGGCATGGATACTACAAGGCGAAAAGCATCAGTTAGTTTTCTTCGAGATGCAGCCTCACGCGAGCGTGCCAGAACACAGTCATGATTATCCTCAATGGGGCACCCTGCTAGAAGGAAAAATGCGATTAACGATAGACGGCAAGTCTCGCGTCATTGACAAAGGCGACGAATACGTAATCCCAGCAAAAGCTAGACACTATGCGACCTTTTCTGCCAAATCCAGAGTAATTGACTTTTTCTCGGAAAAAGCCAGGTACAGAGCCAAATCTAACGGAAAACGCTGGTCACAACGATAACCCAAATTCAAGTCTGACTTCTTTTTTCTTGATATCCTCGTTTGAATAAGCAGTCAAATCAAAGCCAATGAGATCAAATCCCTGCTTCAGATAGAAGTCTATCGCCGAAACATCGCACGACTGCGTTTCCAAGACAAGCATTCTTGCTCCCTTTTGCTTCGCAACCTCTACGGCTTGTCTCATCAGAGTTGTGCCGATCCCTTTCCTTCTGAATTCCTCCTTTACCAAAAACTCCCAGACTCGCATTCTGTTATTCCACTTGTGGTAGCCGAGTTCGATCCAGCCGATCTGTTTGCCATTTAGAGTGGCCGCGAAAGTCCTGGGTTCTTCGACCTGTTGTTCGAATAGCCTTCCTTTGTACGTCTTTTTCAGTGGCTTCTCCAGTGACTTTAGGTACAACTCAATTTTCCATGCTTTAAGTCTGCGCTTCATTGAGATCTCATAGTACGAGTCTGTAACGTATTCGCCTTCGAGTGGAGACAGTCGGTTTTCATCTATACTCAGCTCAATAATTTCGATCTTGTTCTGTAGATTAGCGCGCATAACCAGAGTTCCTTCGACTTTGGTTTATGAAAATGCTAGTTAATGTTTCAGGTGGCAGTATATCTCCCGAAATTCTCCTCTTTTTTTGTGTTTCTCATGTTCTAGTTCGCGAGTGCGCGAAGAAAACGACTACTTTCCATCCTACTCATCCGTTCGACGCTCAGTTATAGTGGCTTTTTTAAGGCTATGAACTGCTCGTATGTTAGCAAGTCAGGGATCTCTCTGCGATTCGTCTCTAAATCCGCTTCGTAGCCGTAGGTGGTGATCCACTTGAACATCTTTTCAAAGTCGGCTGATGGCCAAGGTCTTTGAGTTGCAGGGGTCTGAGCTTGAGAAGATTCAGGTGGCGTAGGTGTTTTTCCATAAACTTTTTTATAAGCAGCCATCACTTTTCCAAAATCAACTTCGTCGCCAGCAATTTCGACCGCCTTGTAAAGAAATTTTTCTCGGTTAAGGAACATGTGTGCAACCCATTTGCCGATGTCTTGAACTGCTATCATCTGAATCGGCTTTCTTTGCGATTCGCCATGCATCATTGAAAATGCGATAAACCGAGAAGCCACGGGCGACTCCATTATGTTAGTCATAAAAGTGGTTGGACGCACGATGCTGTAGGGCAATCCGAGCTTCCTGATGTATTGTTCTACCTGCCATTTGCTTTCAAAGTGTGGAACTCCGCTATTGCGATCTGCACCTCCAACGGATGAATAGATAAAATGTTGAAGCCCCGCTTCTTTTGCGGCATCAACAACGCGTTTACCGCGTTCCTCCTCTTTCTCTACACCTCCATCCATAAAATTCAGCATGCTAAAAGCCCCATAAGCTCCGTCCATAGCATCAACGAGACTCTTATATTCATCAAGATTAGCTAACACCGTTTCCACTCCGCGCATTTGCAGAGCCTTTGCCTCATCAGTAGTCATGTCGCGAACCATCGCACGCACACGGAAATCTGTCTTACCCAAAGCCTCTACTACTGCACCACCTTGATGTCCAGTGGCACCAACAACTAGAATTGTTCTACTCATAACAAACGCCTCAATAACAAATTAGTTCGTTCTGTAAACAAGAAAAAACTGAAAGTCGATATAACCTTTAGGGTACGGCTTGCTATGGATACGGTTTGCTATTGGGCTACCGAAGAAGGGCGGAGTTCGTGATCGAGGGGACACGCGCGCGTGTTGACGTTCTCGTTAACTCAAAATGATAGATGTTTAGCTAACGACTTTCCTGAATTGATATATTGTGGCACCTAATGTTACGACAGCGACAAGCGCGATTACTCCCCACGTGGGCAATATTGTATGCCAGGTGTAGCCGTTGATC
>DATHCB010000135.1:0-4257 GCA_035319765.1 Bathyarchaeia archaeon | reverse complement strand
TGTGGGGAGCCGGATTCGGTGGCTATTTGATGATACAGCCAGAAAAGTAGGCACAAGAACCTGAAATTAAATCGTGAATTCCCACTCGCACCAGCACTTTTTCGGGTGCTTGTCGGGCGGGCATCGTTTGCAAATTACTTTTATGTCTGGATTGAATGCTTCAGTGAAGCTCTGCAGAAAACCGTACCGCACTTGTTTGCATGGAAACTCGTCTAGCCCCTTTTCCAATCTTGTTTCTTGTGTTCTGCAATCTGTCACCCTGAAAATGGCCTTTTCTTTTGATACTTCTGTCTCTTTGGCAGTTTGATACAGTGCCCAGCTTGTGTGTCTTAAAGCGTCAATCAGCGCTGGAATCGTTGAATCTTTCACTTCCAGTAGCGTTTTCAACTCTCTGGCCTCGAGTTTTCCCATCAGTTTCCAGCAGTTTGCGTCGATATCGGTTGCTGCTTGAGTTCCAAATTTTTTTTCTATGCCCAAGAAATAGAGACCGTCCACTCTCCAAAGATTCTTTACGTGCAAGAAGAATAGTTCGAATTGTTTCTTCTGGGGCAATTTCTTCAGCAGTTCGATATCTTCGGCTGTTGGCCAGCTCATTTTTGTGCCTCTCTTTTGAGTTGGCTTCTTTAAACCTTAAGATTTTCGCAAAAGAAGACTGCCAAAGCTTGGCTGATTAAGCCAGTTTAAGTCCTTTCCTGAAGGCTTCAATGTTTATCTTTCGTGTATTTTCTGGCAATCCCTCGACGATAGCTCTCTCCATTGATTTTAACGTAGTGAGCTTGGCGATCTTCATGGCGGCACCCAGCATTACTATGTTGGCATACAGTTTGGATTTGAAAGAGCTTTCTGCAGTTTTAGTTGCGGCGATGTGAAACACGTTAGCCTTTAAGCCATCTGGCACGCGTTCAACTGATCCCTCGTCGATAATCAGCAAGCCGTCTTCTTTCAGATCCTTAACGGATGCTTCTAGAGATCTTTGGCTCATGGCGATCAAAACGTCGCAATGTCTAACCAGTGGAAATCCGATTTTATCGTCGGATATTATGATCTCGCTCTTTGCGTTGCTTCCTCTTGCTTCTGCGCCATAGCTCTGCGTTTGTACCACATTTAGTCCATCAAACACGGCTGCTCGTCCGAGAATTTGTCCTGCTAAGACTACGCCTTGACCGCCTAAGCCGCATATTCTAATTTCCACTCTTTTAGTCACTTCTTCGCGGCCTCCTTTAAGACGGCGTAAATGGTTTCTGTCAGTGTAGGTTCTTCCCTCTTCACAAACTCGCCAACGACAATCCTTCGCTTTAGATCCTCTTCGCTAAGCTCTTTTGCTTCCTCAAGCGTTATCGAGTTCGATCTGAACCATTGCAGCATCTCACCAGTATCTTTGAAGCCAGCTCGCCGACCGAAAGCCGTCGGGCATTGGCTTACGACTTCTACGAATGCGAATCCCTTCGTATTTATAGCGGTTTTCATCGATTCTTTCAACTGTGCAGCGTGCATCGTTGTCCATCTGGCGACATAACTTGCTCCTGCGGCGATCACGAGTTTCGATGCGTCCAGCGGCCTTTCGAAGCTGCCGTACGGCGTTGTTGTTGTAAACGTCTTGAAAGGCGTCGTTGGTGCCACCTGGCCGCCTGTCATTCCGTAGATCATGTTGTTCACCATAATCACGGTAATGTCCAGATTTCTTCTCGCCGCGTGCATCAGGTGACTGAGGCCGATGCCGACGATGTCGCCGTCTCCTCCGAAAACTACGACGTTCAAGTCCGGTCGCATTAACTTCACGCCCATCGCCACAGGGATGCTTCTTCCGTGCGTTACGTGGAGCGTATCCGCCTTGAAGTGAGGTGACGGTATCCATGAGGAGCAACCGATGCCGCTGCAGAAGACAAACTTTCGTAGGTCTTCATAGCCCATTTCGTGAACCGCTCTGAGAAACGTGTTAGTGACGGTGAACGCGCCACAACCCGCGCAGAATGGTGGTTGGACGTCTCTGAGGTAGGTTTTTGCGGAAAACTCGGAGCTCATAGTTATTCGCCTTCCTCCATTATTTTTGCCACGATCTCTTCAGGAGTTATCATCTCCCCGCCGCCGACTTTGTTCAAGGGGACCACCTCAGCGGTGCCCTCCACAACCCGTTTAACTTCAAGAAAAACCTGCCCCAAATTCATCTCTGGCACTATGATTGTCTTGGCGGTCTCAGCCAACGCCTTCACAGGCCTTGCTGGAAAAGGCCACAAAGTTTTCAAACGGACGAACCCGGTTCTTTTCCCCTTCACGTTTGCGAGTTCGGCTGCTTCGTAGATTGCACGCGATGTGCATCCGAAGGAAACTATGCCAATATCGCAGTCCTCAGTGTTGTAGGATTCGGCTTCGATTATTTTGCTTGCATTGTTCTGGATTTTTCCAACCAGTCGCTCTACGAGTTTTCTATGCCCAACCGGGTCTGCGGTGACGCGTATTCCATGTTCATCATGGGTGGAACCTGTGACTGTGACGTTGAAACCTTCGCCGACTGCTGGCATGGGTGGGACTTCTTCGCCGCCAAAAAACATCGTCTCGCCATGCTTGGGTTTTTTTCGATTGATGACCTCAATGGTGTCTTTTGGGGGGATAGTCAGGCTTTCCCGCATGTGGGCGATGATTTCGTCGCCTAGAAGGATGACTGGGACGCGATATTTTTCGGCTAGGTTGAAGGCTTTTATCGTCAAATCAAATGTTTCCTGTACTGAGTTGGGTGCGAGCGTTATAGAAGCGTAGTCGCCATGTGTCCCCCAGCGAGCTTGCATAACGTCGCCTTGACCGCATTTTGTAGCTTGTCCCGTGCTCGGTCCGGCTCTTTGCATGTCAGCGATCACCATAGGGGTTTCTGTCATGAAGGCTAGGCCGATGTTTTCTTGCATCAGACTGAAGCCCGGACCTGAAGTCGCCGTCATGACTTTTGCGCCAGTCCAAGACGCGCCGATTAATGCTGCGATAGAAGCCAGTTCATCTTCCATCTGAATGGCTACTCCGCCTGCTTTGGGCAATTCCTCGGATAGGTGTTCAGCTATTTCACTTGCTGGAGTGATTGGGTATCCTGCGAAGAATCGTAATCCTGCAGTGATGGCTGCTTCTGCCAAGGCATGGCTGCCTTGCAGGAAGTACGTGCCTGAATTCAGCATACGGTGAAGTTTGACCAGAGCTTGATATATAATTTTATGTGAGCGGACCCGAGATTGAGGGATAATCGAGTTTCCATTGGAAACATTCGGGTTCTAATATATATCTGACTAATATGTCGAGTTCTTTTGCCGTCGAGTTCTTTCACGTATTGTATTCTTTTTTGTTCGTTTGGCCCCAAGAAAAGGAGGCCTTATTGCAGTATCTCTTGTCTTTTTGATTTTCCTATGTTCACTATGAGGTCGCGCACGTTTTTTAGGTCTTTGAGGTAAACGAATTCGTCTACGCCATGGTATCTCGTGTCGTCTCTGATTGGTCCGTAGCATACTACGGGGATCCGATTTTGGGCGAAGAAGGTGCCGTCGTTTCCGCCCAGTTCTGCGGCGAAGGGTAGGCTTTTGCCCGTGGTTTTTTTGATGTTTTTTGAGACGGTTTGAACGAAGTTTAGATCTTTTGGCGTGTGATAGCCTGGCTGTTTGCTGACGATTTCGAGCGATGCTTTGCAGCCTGTCTTTTCAAGTGCGCTGTTGAAGTATGTCTTTAATTCTTTCTCTGCTTTGTCTGCTGATTCCTCGGGTATGAGTCTTCGGTCGAAGCGAACTTCGCACGTACCAGGTACAACATTCTCTTTCTCTCCTGCTTTGATCATGGTCACAGTGTATCTTCCCCAGACGTGTTTTTTTAGCGATTTCGGCGGGGCACTTAGGGCTGATTCTTTTTTCTCAACCGCGTTCTTGTAAGACCTGAGGGCGCTGAGCAGTCTGAAGGCTTCGTCGATGGCGTTCTTTGCTCTGAACGGCGAGCCTGCGTGTCCTTGTTTTCCTTCAACGGTTATTTTCCCCCAGATTATTCCGCTGGCTCCAAGGTAAAGTCTTTCTGGACCGGCGTCGACGATCACTGCGGCGTCACCTTTTAGCCCGTAATCGTTCATTATGTAGTCCACACCATATTTTCCGCCGATTTCTTCGTCCACGCTGGCGACAAGTTTGACGTTTATGTCCAGCTTTTCTCGAGTAAGTAGTCGCATTGCTCCCATCGCGGCGGCGATTCCTGCCTTGTTGTCAGCCGTGCCTCTTCCGTAGGCCTTGTCATCTTTGATCG
>DATHCB010000134.1:0-6686 GCA_035319765.1 Bathyarchaeia archaeon | reverse complement strand
CGCCCAAACCCAATCAATATTCGTTTGCTGCTTCGCTGTAGCGACTATTCTTTGAACTATGTCTTCTCTTTCTTCGTCCTTGGGGAAGACGACGAGTGTTCTTTTCGTTTCGCCTGTTTCTGATTTTTGGACGTCTTCGAGTGGGTAGAGGAACTCGTCTTTTTCTAGCTTGTCCAGCCTTATTTTGTAGCCGCTTAGAAGAGTCAGAAATTTTCGTCCCATAGACTCTCCTTTAAAGCCTTCGAAGAATGGCTTACCCGTTCGTTGTTGCCAAACGATGTTTCTGAGCAGCACGTATACTACGCTTAATGCAGCGATTATAACCGCGTTGCTGAACACGCTTAAAGGAAAGATGGGCGAATCTGAAGCCAAGTTGATAAAGTTCGTCGGATAGAACGGAAGCGTGAGCGAAAGGCAGATCAACGCTTTGGCGTCTGCGCCGCCGTAGGCTCCAGCGTAGAATAGAGCTAAAGCCAACATGGAGGTGATTCCCACAGAAATACCGAACCAAAAAAACTGCCCGCTGGAGCCAGCTTCAAAGAAGAATAACTGTATCAAAGTCAAAGTCAAGCCTATAGGAGCAAAAAGCGCCCAAACGACGTTGCTGACTTCACGAGTTTTCAGGTCGCTCCAAGAAGCGTAAAACAGAAAAACCAACGATACAAATACCTGCAGCCCCTCCAAAAAAGTGTCCGCCCGATAACTCATCAAACTCACCGATTCTTCACGTCCACTGCTACTATATGGAGGGGTAATAAGATATATTTTTCAAATCGAAGATTGCGAAGCAGAGGCTATTGGGGAAGCAAAGCTACTGTACGGCGTATGAAAACGTGAGCGGCTGGGTTCCTGGGTCGGTTGCTACGACGAAGTAGTAGGTTTGACTGTGGTTCCATGTGGTTCCGACGCCTGCAATTGGCCACAGAATAGTTATCGTCGCTGTTTTTCCTTGCTGAATAGTTGCATTTATTCCCAGCAGAGAACTTGAAGGCACTGGCACTGTGTCGTCTGCGGAAGTGCCCAAGTATACACGCACGATCGCTACGGTAGAGGTCCCAGAATTAACTATGACAATGTCTGTTCTGTTCTGCGCAGCATCAGTTGGAGTACCATACCATCTTACATTTTCATAGTTGATCATCACCCCTGCCTTCGTCGTTTGTGTTCCCACGTAAGTCATGACCCAAGCATACGTAACAATAATGGCTGCAACTGCAATTACTATAAGTAACAAAGTGGCCAAGATTGGCGAAATACCCTTCTTAGACTTTAACATCCTAAACAAGGTCAAGTCACACCTCATCTTGCTTCGTAAACTTTACGAAAAAGATTATTTAACACATATGAACCCACGATAAAGATTCAAAATCCCATTCTTGTAGTGGTAAAGCATTTTGAACTTTTGCAGAAAGTTCATGCTCGATGCTGTGTACGTCTTTTTTAAAAACAAAAGGAAGTTAAAAAAAAGTAAGTGGTTTTCTAAGATTGTCACTGGTATGTCACTCTGACGCTAAAGCTATTACTGTTTGCATTTGATGCAGCAACGATTTCGAAGATCAAGCTGTAGACTCCATCAGCCCCATTAGGTAGCAGATTATTGTTTGATGTTGCACCAGCAGTTGCCAAGTCTAAGCTGCTAAGGTAGGCACCTGTTGCGTTGGTGTAAATGAGCATTTTGGACGTACTGAAAGATGCCCCCGGTAATGGCGTGATTGTGGTGAAGTTCACGGTGTATGAGTGAGCAGCCAGATTCTCCAGATAGAGGCAATCGGTGAAGTTTTGGGCCGTTCCGTTCACTACTGTCAAATCCACTGTAGCGCTGCTACCCGATATCGTTGTGGTGACGTTGCCGTTGGTACCCTTTACCCATATCACCTTGGCAGCACTCACCGTAACATTTCCAGTAATGTTCATACCATATAGTGTCGCTGCACTTGCACTAGCTATTAGCAGTGATGTAAGTAGCAATGTTACCAGCTTCAGTGATTTCTTGGAGCGTATTTTTTCTAGATTCATTTTCACTTTTCACCTCCTTTTGTTATTGTTTTTGTTTTTTGTTTTCTTTCCAGAGTCTTTGGAGTATGTAGATGCCGGCTCCTAGGACTATGATGCATGCCACCCCTAGAATCAAGGCGAACGTTAGGAACGCGACGCTTTGCCATGCTGGCTTAAACATGGTGTATAGGCTTGCTGCAGTTATCACGGTGGCTCCAACGGATGTTACGTGCAGCAGCCTTGGTCTTAGGAACATGTAGACGCCCACACCGACAACCACTGTATCTAAAGAGACGACGGCGAGGAAGATGAAACTCGTCGGAAGTTGCGGAAAAGACACTATCGAAAACGTTGCGATCTGGACATAGTTGTACACGAACAGAGTTGAAACAAGGCACGCAGGTACTGTCACTCCTCCGAGGAAGACTTTGGCAATATCGTATTGTTTCTTGGAGTACGCTAGGTATAGGTTCACAGCAGCGATGTTCATCAGGCCGATGGCCAAGAAGCTTAAGGAGTACCAGAAGCGGGTGTATTCGTCGAATATCTGGAGGAATTCTTTGCTGACTAGAAGTTGTCCAAAGCCCGTGAGGGCGGCTAATTGATAGATGTACGAAAGCGCCGTCGGGAAGTGTTTGTCCAAGAGGCATGTTAACAGGCTTAGCGCTAGGAACATGTCTATGCCTATTAGTAGGAAGAATTCGGGCATCAGCGGTGGCACTTCAATCCTACCATCGTGCGAAAATCGGCAATCTTTCGATTTAAGATGTATGAATTAGCAATCCGAATTCTGACGCTTTTACAAGGAGCGTGCAACTCGTAGCCAAACGGTTAAAACAATCATTGCATCAGTTCAAAAACAAACGGCGCGGCACTAGTCCGGGGTTCAATTTTCTGCTGAAGCAGCCCTTCAAGGTATCCGCAAAGGAATTCGCTGTTATTAATGAAAGGCGCCTTCAGGATTATGTACTTGTCCCTTGGGTAAAAATCTCCGAATCCTTGCACGCGCAGACGCTTAAAGACCTCGGCCCAGTTTTCCCGTTTCGTGGTTTCCAGGTCTAGGCTGGCTTCCAAGGAGATTTTCGCAGCGTTCCCCGTTTGTTTTCCAACTTCACGCCAGTCTTCTTCTGGAATATGCTTAAGGAGAATATCCAGAAACTCGATGTTGATAAAGGCGATTCGGCTTATGCCAGCGTAGTACTCGCCCGGGTATTTCCAGTCATATATCGTCATGCTCCTGTAAACGTCCAGCATCTTTGAGATTAACGGTTTCAAACCCTGCTCCTTGCCTTCCTCAATGAGCGAGTCTATGTACTTGCGCTCCGCCTCGTCCAGAATTATCGTGGTTCTCTTAGCAGAGCTCTTCTTCATCATTTTCTGCACATTCGTCTGGTCATAATAAATATATCTATCAGCATATCCTATATGCTTTACTTCTTCGAGCCTTTTAACGCTTTCGGAACGAGGGTTCTGTCAAGTCTTCGTCGGCTTGTTCTTGTAAAAATTCGTCTGCTACTAAGCCCTTCGACTTCTGCTTCTTCGTCTATCCATCTTAACGCACGCTGATAAAATGAAATAAAACATCGGCAGCGCGCGCTAGGTTTTTTCCCGAGTCCAAAACTCTTTCATGAACACATCATGGTAAGCTGGCAAACTCTGAAGCGCAGCCAGAATGTCTATTCTGAATTCATAAAGCATAAGCCACTCGAAACAAGAAGCCAGTGTAGGAGCGACTGTGACACAGAGAGACATACAAGCTCTTATGAACAGTTCGACTCCAACCGAGAGTACAAGATGAACACCGATGAAGGATGAAAAGTTAATCAAAAAACTCAAGGAAGAATTGTTTTCTCTTCAAAACAGAATTGACCAATGTTACAAGAGACGAGAAAAACTCGTGGAGGACTACACAAGGCAGTTACTGAGCTTCGAAGTCAGCGACCTAGAGACAAAACAGGAATTCATCCCTAAGAAGCATTAACCGCAAGAGTCATCTAGGTTCTTTTCATTCCTGCCAGCCTCTGCCGTGTGCATAGAGCAATTTTTTGAGTTTTGAGAGTTGATCATGAGAAAAGGTTAAACTCTGAAGAAGCGACTTCTTTTGATAAAAGTGGAAAAACGATGGAAGCCGCCTTTGTCTTCATCAACGTCAAACCTGGCAAGGAAAGAGAGGTTCTGGAAAAGCTGCGCAAGATAAAGAACGTAACAGAATCTTTCGAGTTATACGGCGACTACGACATAGTGGTCAAGGTCGAAACCGAAGAAAAAGAAAGACTGCAAGCAATAATCATGCGACAAATTCGAGGCATAAAAGGAATAGAGAATACCAGCACCAACTACGTGTTCGACCCGAATTATTCGTATTTATAAAGTGAAAATCATCAAACCGTAGATATCGAGTTTGGAAGAAGTGAAGCATTATAAAGCACGTGCCATCTCAACATCCTACTGGAAACCAGAAGACGACTACGTAACCAACATCATGCATGCAGTTAAAAACAGGCTAAAAAACGGCGACATCATCGTAGTCTCCGAAAAAGCAATCTCAACCGCATCGGGCAACATTGTTGACGAAAGCAGAGCTGAACCCCGACGAACTGCAAACTTTTTGGCAAGGTATTGGATGCGAATCATATGGAGCTACGTGCTAGGGCCACTGTGCCATCTCAGGAAAGAAACAATCCAACGACTAAGAAACTACCCAACGAAAGAAGGAGCACAGCACAAACAGGTAGCACTTCAATACGCAGGGCTCTTGCAGGCTCTGATGTACGGGTCGGAAGGCGGCATCGACGGCAGTAATCTTCCCTACGCCTATGTAAGCCTAATGTTACACGATGCGCCGGAAATCGCACAGAAAGTTAGAACAGCCATCAAAGAAACGCTCAACAAAAACGTAACTGTCCTAATCGTCGACACAGACAAGACCTATTCGCTGGGTAATTTCAACTTCACTCCCCGCCCCACATCCACAAGAGGGATTCACGCCAACTGTGGCGTCCTAGCTTACGTGGCCGGGCAATCTCTGAAACTACGGAAATATGCAACTCCAATTGCCGTGACTGACGAAAAGTTAAGCACGCATGAAGCCCTAAGAATCGCAACTATTGCAAACAGGACACGCGGCTCCGGCGCCGGACGAACGGTGTGGGACATGGCAGAAAGGTTCGGCGTATCCTTAACCCAAACTACCTGGGAAATGTTGACGAAGATTGAGCACAAACCCATTGTAATAATAAGACAGTAAGGAGAAGATATTTGCGCAACTTCCGGTAACACGAGTAAAGGCGAAAAACTTGGAGTCCATAACAAGACAGATGAACAGCTTCTTCGAGCCAAAGTCGGTTGCAATCGTCGGCGCCTCCAAAAGAATCACCAAGGCAGGGCATGTAATTTTCAAGAATTTCGTCGAAAACAAGCGAAGAGGAGTTTTCAAAGGTGAACTCTACGCCGTCAACCCAAGCGAAAAGATCATCTTAGACTACGAAAGTTACCCATCCCTGAGAAAAATACCCGGCTATGTGGAACTAATAGTAATAGTAATTCCTGCACAGGGCGTTCCACAAGTCATGGAGGACGCCGCGACGAAGGGCGTGAAGGCGGCCGTAATCGTAAGCTCGGGTTTTAGTGAAATCGGAAATAAAAAACTCGAGGATCAAGTCATCGAGATTGCCAATAAAGCTCGAATGAGAATTCTAGGTCCAAACTGTTTAGGAGTATATGATACGCAAACAGGGGTAGATATGCTGTTTCTTCCAGAAACAAAAGTCCTTTCCTCTGGCGACGAGATGGTCGCAACCCCGCGGCCGATGGCGGGCTACCTTGCCATAATAACCCAGAGCGGAGCGTTCGGCGCTGCAGCCCTCGACTACCTCACGGGTCGCCAGATAGGCATAAGCAAGTTTGTGAGCTTCGGAAACAAGTGCGACATCAACGAAGCCGAAACACTGCAGTACTTCTTGCACGACGAAAGAACCCGGGTGATACTTCTATACGCAGAGGCAATAGAAACAGGAAGAGAATTCATGCAAATCGCACGAGAGGTCACGAAGCAAAAGCCCATAATCGCACTAAAGAGCGGCAGGAGCCAAGCAGGCGCGAGGGCTGCGGCCTCTCACACGGGCGCAATAGCTGGCGCCGACAGAATCTATGATGCCGCCTTCGCCCAAGTAGGAATAATTCGCGCTCAGAACATGGAAGAATTCTTCGATCTAGGCAAGGCCCTAGCCCTTCAGCCGCCAGCGACTGGAAAGAACGTGGGGATAATCACAGACGCCGGAGGTCCAGGTGTGATGGCCGTAGACGAGTGCGAGTTGAGAGGATTAAACGTTAACAGGTTTTCCGACGAACTGGTACAGAAGTTTGAGAGATTAAAAGAGAAGGGAAAACTTCCCAAATTCGCGACGAATCTCAATCCCGTGGATGTCACTGGTTCAGCGGATTCGGAAATGTTTGAAGTCGCGACCAAGATTCTGTTTGATTCGCCAGAGATTGACGGCATTATCTTCTTGGGTATGCATCAGGCGCCAGGAATCCAAGAAGACTTTGTCGACAAGATTGGAAACCTAGCGAAGGAGTACATGAAGCCGATAGTGGCCTGCGACATCGGGGAGACCGAGATGGCATTGTATATCAGATCTAGGTTTGACAAGAACGCGATTCCCAGTTACGGTTCGCCAGAGGCGGCTGCG